>JAKSDL010000420.1 GCA_022360105.1 Pseudomonadota bacterium | reverse complement strand
CATATAGTTTCTTGATTCTAACAAATTGCCACACGAAAGATACCTATTGTCTGGTAGTTTGTCGTACATTAAATGCTTTCTTTTTGTTGTATTTTAGATCCAAATAGTACGATCTGGGTAATAAATCCTCCAAATTCAAGGCTCACAGAGTTAAAAGCATGCAGAGAAAACTAAATATGTCTGTATTATGGAAATATCGATATTTATAGCTTTTGTCGGATTTTCAAGAAGGATTTTTTTTGAACTAAATAATATAAACTAATAGAAATATGACGCCCAAATGTCATTAATTTGGGAATTCGTGAAAAGCTATGACCAGCGAACGTAGGAAAATTGGGAATTGTTGTGAATTGAAAAAGGGGAGATTTTGATGGGTGAAACAGGTGTAAGTACCTGTTATTTTATGGTGCCTCCCCCAGGACTCGAACCTGGAGCTGAGGATTAGGAATCCCACAAACCACCTGCTTGAGCATCTTGCTAGGATTGATGTTTTGTGAATAGTACAGGGAAGGATTGTGGATTTGATGGGGAGCGGCTGAAACCCACATTTTTGTTTGCATCCATAATGTACTGACATGGTTGGTTTTAAGAGTGGAACAATGAGATCCGAAGGTCGGCTCAATCTCCCAAACGCTCCGTTACTAGGCGCCTACAATCCTCCTTATCATCCGATTAAGTCGATATAAGTCTTGATTTGACGATGCCGGTTTAATGATGATCTCTTTTTGGTTGTTTTCTTTACTCGATTGACGTTATATAAAATAACCAATAATCACATTGAAATTCGAATATAACGAGCATTATGGATAGTCATCAACTCTTGATCACCTTTGTTTCAGCATCCGTTCTTGGAGTAACCCTTTTTTTTCTTTCCAATCGCCTCAAAATCAGTGCCATTGTATTACTATTGATCGGAGGTATTTTAGCCGGTCCCGAATTTCTGGGATTGGTTCAACCGCAAGCCTTAGGTCAAGGGCTTAATGCTATCATTTCACTTGCAGTGGGATTGATTCTCTTTGAAGGTGGGCTAACCCTGGATGTTAAGGGGTATAAACACGTTTCCAAAGAAATCTGGGGGGTTTTAACAAAAGGTGTGCTCGTCACCTGGCTTGGTTCGGCAGTAATGCTAAAACTGATTTTTGGTTTTAACTGGACCTTTTGTTTGCTGACGGGCAGCTTAATTATTATTACGGGTCCTACTGTCATTGGTCCTTTGTTACAACGTGTGGGGGTCAAGAGGAATCTGCATCAGATTTTATATTGGGAAGGAGTCCTGATTGATCCCATTGGCGTGTTCATTGCCTTACTTTGTTACGAATGGATTGTCAGTCAGGCAAATCCGGAGGCCGTCGCAAACTTTTTTCTGCGGTTTTTTGTGGGATCTTTGATTGGCCTGGTTATGGGGCTCTTGCTTTTTCAGATTCTTAAAAGAAGATGGATCCAAGATCAAAACATAAATATTTTCGTATTGGCCGGAGCCATGTTAACCTTCATTATGGCCGATTCAGTGATTTCAGAAGCCGGACTTCTCTCTGTAACCATTGCCGGTTTTGTTCTTGGTTATAAACAGCTTCCGGTTTTAGTCAAGATCATCAATTACAAAGTGGAGCTGAAAAATTTTCTGATCGGGCTATTGTTCGTGTTGCTCGCTGCAAACCTTAAGCTTGAACGGTTTCTGGACTACGGGTGGCTCCTCTTGGCTGGTATCTTTGTAGTTATGTTGGTTATTAGGCCTCTAAATATATTCATTTCCACTTTTAAAAGCAGCTTGATTTTGAAAGAGAAATTGTTCCTTTCCTGGATTGCACCCAGGGGAATTGTTTCTGCTTCCATGGCATCACTCTTCAGTTTCCAGCTGTTACAGTTTGGGGTTGCCGGGGCGGGCTTTCTTGAAACCTTCACCTATGGGGTGATTGCCGGAACCGTTATCCTGCAAGGTTTTTCTGCCAGTTGGGTTGCAGGGCTTCTGAACGTTAAAGAAAAAGAAAAGCAAGACTGGTTGATTATCGGTGCCCACAATATTGCTAGAAAAGTTGCGGCCTTTTTGGAAAGTCATGGAGTCACAGCGATGCTGGTTGATACCAACCCCAGGGAGATCAAAATAGCAAAAAACCTCCAGCTAAGAGCTTTGTTAGAAGATGCTTTGCAGGTCAGGGATGATCAGTATCCTGATTTGTTGCGGATAGGAAACATCCTGGCTATTACCGAAAATCGAGATTTAAATTTGTTGGCAAGCCAGCGTTGGAATCGAATTTTACCCAAAGCCCGCATTTATTTCTGGTTGGGAGAAGAATTGCCAAGCCAAAGTGAGAGGCGTTTGCCTGGTTTTTCTGTGTGGCCTGGTCTGGCATTAAAGGATTTTGTCCATCAAGAGATCCAAACGGAAGTTATTCATGATCATCTGACCAAAGAACTGAAACATACCATGGAATCGAATCAAAACGGACTTTTTTGTCCAACCCACTTTCCTTTGGTAATCAAAACAGCAAGAAATTTCTGGGCGATTCCTCCCAAACCGGAGGAAAAAGCAGCTGCAATACTCCTCCTGAGGACCGGTCAATTTACCAAGGGTTTTCCTGCCAGGGAGGAATGGATGATGTTGAGTCAGGAAACGGACCTGGAAAGTCTATTTGTTAAAATGCTTGAACGAATAACGGACGATTATCCCAACCTGGACAAAAAAACAATACTGGCTGATCTTCTGTCCAGAGAGGAAGAGTTTTCCAGCATCATAGGTCATGGCATTGCCCTGCCCCATTGCTATAGCGAGGATGTTAATGAAAGTTTGCTGATTCTAGCCAAACAGGAAGTACCTCTGTATCGCTCACTTACTGAAACAGAAATCAAACTGGTTTTCATGATAATCAGCCCTGTCGACCGGCCCGACACTCATCTTGAATTAATCTCCCAAATTGCCAAACTTGTGATTCATGAGCAAAATCGTAATGAACTCATCGCAGCCAAAAGCCCATTCGAACTTTTCCAGATTCTGCAAAAGTGATGAATCAGCTAGGTTAATTGGGTGATGACATCAACTTTTCCAGATTCAAGTTCGTGCCATAGTCCTACCAAACCAATTACCCTGCTTTTAACCATTTTACTGATTGTCGGGCTTTGAAGCATGAATTGAGCACAATTGTATTCAACATTCTTCCGTGCCATAGAATCAACGACGCTTATATCAACAGCCCTCTCTTTTCCGGGTAATTCCAATTGAGAACCAATTCTCTTTGCCAGTTTTAAAACATGAAAAGACTCTTTGGCTTGTTCCAAATCCTTGAATCGACTAAGATTCACAGCCGCTTTGATTGCTCCACAACTGCTATGCCCCATCACGCAAATTAAAGCGCAACCCAAATGATTCACTGCATACTCGATTGAACTAAGGACATTCTCGTCAACTAAATTGCCTGCATTTCGACAGACAAATAGCTCCCCGGGAACAGCATTAAAAATGAATTCAGGAACAACTCGGGAATCTGCACATCCTAGGATAGCTGCGTAAGGCTGTTGTCCTTGGACAAGCTTTTTTCTTTCCTGTTTTGTGACTCCTTGAAAACAAGAGGACTGACCGCTGACATAGGTCTGATTTCTTTCAAGCAATTTCTCTAAAGCTTGATATGATGAAAATTGCATCATTTAGGCACCTTTTATTCTTGAATGATAGAGTACTAGTATTCCTAATCGTAAAAAGTAATAAAAACATAGAAGTGTTTGACTCATGCGACATCTATTTTAACTATGTAAAACGGTTTGCTTTCCATATGGCGGATCGGTCTTTTTCCTCGAAGCTGTGTTTTGTTGATCTTGTGTGTCCCTGTAACTTACGGAGGCATTAATTGCAGATTGGATCAGATCCAAATCTGATTTGGTATCTGATCCGTCAAACACTGCCAGATCTAGATCGCATTATCGGGAAATAACAAGGCCGTTTCCTGGTGCGATCCGTCTGCAGTTTGCTGATCAGTCAAACTTTCATGCACCGGGAAGAAATAGTCATCGAATCGATGACCAAGCCTCAACTCAAAAATCTGTTTGTATAAAGGAAGAACTCCCTTGTTAATTATAATCAATGAGTTTGGGTGCTCGATCATGGATAGGCAATCTACTTTCAACAATCGATTCAGGGATTCCTGGACAGGTGCATCTCGCTGGGGCAATGATTTGGTGTAAAAATGTATATTGTTATCATTGTACATTGACAACTGTGCCATCGATTCAAGATGTTTCTTTCCCTTCAACGTTGACAAAAGTTCATACAGATAGCTTGTGTCGAACAGCATGTCATCTTGCCGCATTTTCAATGCCAGTTCTTTTTTGTTGTTAAAGCACTTAATTATCTTGAATGGTTCGAACCCCAATGAAACTAAAACCTGTTCCAAATAAGCGAAGCTTTCCGGGAAGATAGCGGTTTTAATACTCCGGAATTTTTTTATGATTTTTTTCAGGGGCAATATCTTTTTGGCAAATCCAAGGTTTCTCGGGAGCGGTGTTGATTCATCAGCATTGGCTTCAATGTTCAAAGTCCAGATATCGGCAAAGGAAAGCCTGTGAAAACACTCTTTTAATGCAGACTCAAAGGGCAGATCCAGTTCCAGCAAAATTTTTTGCAACGGATTTTTTGTGACAATTGTTGGTTGTATATCAGATTTAATATTTTCTGCCCTGATTTGGGCGACAATTAAAGCGGCAGCTTTGTTTTCATTTGCCAGGCCTGTCGTCTCATCAAGACGATCAATAAAATTCCGGTGGTTAATGATTTTTTTGATAATTTCCCTGTTGGAGTCAATTCCGCTGACGATGAAATTCTCAACGGCATCAGTTAGTGCTCTGATCGTCCGCTCTCTGGTTTGTTCAATCCCTTCATCCGGTAACGAATCCTTATGAACAAGAATCTTGGCGATCAAAGGATCGTAATCCATACTGGTAGTGCAACCCGGTATCAGCCTTTCATCATAGTCGATCCAGACATGCTCCATTTCAGGCACCTGCAAATTGTTTAAACGACCCTGGTTGGTTATCAACATCTTGTTAGTGCCTTGTTTTTCGTAATATTCAATCATTGTTTCAGGCATGACCGATTGCAGGGTTAAACGAGCTTCCATGGTATGGCCGCCAAAGTTTTCTTTGTCGATAATATCTTGCGGAATTAGTTTATACCCCTCAGACAACAAGAGGATTGTTTGAATCAGGTTAAAACCACTTTGCCCTTCGGTAACACCAATCTCTACTTGCGGTCTGGTATTCACCTCCAAAAATCTAAATCGCTTCCCTTCAGGTGCAGACGGCACGTAAAGCGTCTCTACCGTTGCCATACCCAAATAAGATTGGCCTGTTTCCTGTTTGATGTTGTTGAAAAATTTGGCGATGGATTGTCTGAATTGATAAACTTCTGTTTGATTGAGGCCCAACGCTACTTCTTCGATCACCTTCTGCATCTGAATCTGCTCGGTACAATCTCTTTCTCCAAAAAAAACGATACTCCCGTCCATGTCAACGGCTACCTGAAATTCTATATGCCTGCAGCCTTCCAACCACTCATCGATACTGAATCTGTAACCGGCCTCTAAAAAACTTCGTACCCCCTTTTTAAACACTTCCACAGTTGGGTTTTTAAGAAGTAACTGCCCCATTCCACCACCACCAGCGGCATCCTTGAGCAGGAACTCGGAGAAGGATTTTCTGTTCTCGTTGAAAAATCGGAGAGCTTCGCCCAACGATTCAATTTCTCCCGACGATGTCGGAGGATTTAAACCTGCATCTTGCCCGCGTTCATTGGCCATTATTTTGTCACCAAGGATCTCCAGCCATTGTGAAGAGGGACCGGCAATTGGATACCCCATTGCTTCGACTGCTCTCATCCATTGAGCATCCTCAGAGTTAAATCCGTAGCCGGCGAAAACGGCGGGCAGTTGCTCAACTCCCGAATTCATCAGCTGTTTTTTGATGCTTTCCATATCGGTGATATCGGATCTTTGGTAGGAATTGTAACCCTCTGTTTTTGAAATGGAATCATTTACCTTGGTGGATAGGTTTCTTAAAAATTCCGTGTCAACACTATTTTCTGAAAATGACTGTAGATATTCGGTACACAATTCTCTCACTTCAGAGGAGGCAGCCTTTACTGCTCTTTTCGATCTGCTGATTGTTGCACGATCGCAATAGGTTGATACGAGAAATCCCCTGTCACCGGAGTCAGGTTTGAAGTGATTGGTATTGACCCATGGGGTATCTTTGCCATCGTGGATGAGAACAACTTTTTTACCCAAAGCGTGTGCTTCTTTCATCATACGAATGGCAATTTCGCCTCGATTAGCGATCAATATGGTGTCGTTTGGTTTGATTTGGTTTTGTATCGCTCTACGCGTAAGCTGCTTTTCCGTAGCCGGTTTTAAAATCCGTAGGTCACCAGGAGATTGGAGTTTTTCATAAGATGTTCGAACAACATTCTTAACGAGATTTTTATCTTTTTTGATCAATGAGCTGATCTTTTTTATGTCGCCTCCTAAAAGGCTATGGATACTATCTGCCAGACCAGCTCTCCTATTTTGATCTGTTGCAACCGGTTTCTTCAGGTCTTCAAGAATATTTTCCAATTGTTTTGCTGTAGCTTGTTTTTCCATGTTCACGCCTTTAAGTCGTTTGTGTTTCGCTGTGATTGAGAACGGAAAATCGACAGCCGACAGATGCTCGTACTAATTTTGGTAACTCAACAACTCATTTCATTCCCAATCTATAAAACCCTGATTGAATATAAAATCAAGTGTCAGACTTTGAGTTTTAGGCAAAAAAAAAGGGCTATCATTCGAGTTATTCACGAATCGATAGCCCTAATATTTTTATTTGTGCACCTTCCGTCTTTGAAAGGCCCACTCAATCTTATAGGCTTCTGAAACAGCTTTTTCTTTTCCGCTTTCCAAAAAGTCTTGCCCTGGCATTACTCTTTGGCTAGTGGTTGCAGGATTTTATGAATTTTCAGACTTATGTGTCAAGTCGTTAATCCTGTAATGATGTTTTGCTTCTGGTCACTGGGGCCCCAGTTTTACGGGCTCTGTGAGTGAGAACAGGATAATGCGTTCGCCTGTAATTGTGCTGATATCAGTGTGCAGGCTTACAATTTTCGTTTCGATAATTTGCTCAATAGCTGATTCGAGTAAACTCCGTCCCTGTTCAAGCAATGTGATCCGAGTTTTTTTTATCAGTTCCCGGCCGTTTGTATTGTCTGACGCTTCAGCCAGCATTAACTCAGCTTGGGTCAAGACATTTTTCAATCGGACAAGTACCATGTCATCGATAATGTAAGACTTCGCTTCCAATGGCCCTCGTCCCATAAACTCTTTTTCGAATCTAATAATTGCTTCACTGATTGTCGCTTCTAATTGTCCTTTGGATTTACTTTGTTCTTTCATAGCTTTTTCCGCTCCTTCAGATAAACAAGCATTCAAAAAACCAAAATATATGAATTCCCTGTTATGCCAACTGCCGGGTATCGGCAAAGATACAAACCGGCAGCAGCACTTTGATCGGTCTTTTCCAGGATTTCTAATCATTTACCAAATTCGGTATCATCCAGTGTTATTAACTTACTATTGTCAACTGACTTGTTGGGATAACCCGTTTGTTCCGAGCGGTTTGATGACATGTGGTTGATTTGTACGTCGTAAATTTCGGGTACCCGGACCGGATTTGTCACAGTATCGTCCGTGCCTTGTTTGTTAGTTTGATCCATGGGCGTTGTTTTGAGTTTAAACTTTTCCACCAAACTTTGTAATTGTGCAGCTTGAGCAGACAATTCTTCCGATGCGGAAGCGGTTTCTTCCGATATTGAAGAGTTCTGTTGTACAATATGGTTCACCTGGGTAATGCCGTTGTTGATTTCTGCAATACCTTTGGTTTGTTCCTGGGAAGCTGCTGCAATCCCGTTAATCATTTCGTTTACTTTCATAGCAGACTCATTGATTTCTTTTAGCATTTCGGCAGTTTTGTTGGCATTTGAGACGCCATTTCCAACTTGTTTGGAAGCGTTTTCAATGAGGCTGCTCGTGCTTTTTGCTGCTTCAGCACTCCTGGCTGCCAGCCTTCGTACTTCTTCAGCCACTACCGAAAATCCTTTTCCGTACTTACCTGCTCTTGCGGCTTCAACAGCAGCATTCAAAGCAAGTAGATTTGTTTGAAATGCTATTTCATCGATCACTTTGATGGTTTTCGCTACTTCATCGCTTGTCTGATTAATCTCTTTCATCGCAGCCAGCATTTCTTTCATTTGGTTGTTGCTTCTTTCCACTACAACCTGTGCCTGGTCAGTCAGATGTTTTGCCTGCAGCGAACTGTCGTTGTTAGCCTTTGTCTGCGTCTCGATTTCTGCTATTGAAGCAGAAGTCTCTTCAAGATTGGCTGCCTGTTGAGACGAGCCACTTGCCAGTGCTTGTGCGGAATCAGAAAGCTGTTCAGAACTTGCTGAGATCTGCTCGCTGCCTTCGAAAACCTGGGACAATGTTTCAACTATTTGATCAATTGAGCTGTTGATACTGGTTTTGATTTGAGTAAGATCGCCTTGAAACTCAATTTCGATCTTTTGGGTTAGATCCCCTTTCTCTACGGCAAGCATAGTGGAGCTAATGCTTTTAATTACAGATTGTAGCTCAACTGCGAATCCGTCCATTGCCCTCGCTATTTTCCCCAGCTCATTGCGGCTTTCAATTCCGGTACGACTGGAAAGATTTCCTTTACCTATTTTTTGCAGCGCATCAAGTAAAACCTTTAATGGGCTATTGATGTTTACATAAATGACGATGGTAAAGACCACAGCCAATATCAAACAAACAGCAGTTATTGCTGTAGCAGCTGTCTGAACGTTTTTTTCGTGTCGTTCGGCTCTTTTCAACGCTTCCCCGGTAAAGCTTTCAAACTCGTGCAATAGAGATTTTATCACGGTGGACAGTTCATTTTCTTTTGCTTCCAATCCATCTGCCAGAGCATTTGCTTGTTGAGTATCTCGCTGCTTTAACAGGCTAATAACTGTTTTAATTTGAGATATATGATCCCTGTATTTCTTTTTAATGTCTTCCAATGATAGTTCGATTTTAGCGAATTCTTCAGTCACATAGTCTGCATCTTTATCGACCGCTTGGTTCTTTTTATGAGCTTCCAGTAAATTTAGACCATTCATTATCCCCAATTCTACATCTTTAGTTAAAGCGGTGAATTTATCGACCGCTTCATTGAACTTGTCGGTTTCAAGCCGCTCATCATTATCCACCTTTCCACCATAGCGTAGTAGTCGTTCGAACAAATGTTCCTGTTCTAAAGTCTTCTCTGTAATTTCCGTTACAATTTTTAAAAGAGGCAGGTCTTCTTCTGCTATTTGTTTCATTTCGCGGTTTATATCAGCGAGATTAACGATGACATAAACCGATAAGAGAACCATAAATAAAATGTTTAACGAAGACAGTAAAATAATCTGGTAACTGATTTTGATATCCTTAAATTTCATAACAAATCCTCAATAACATTTTGGAACATGTTGCCAGAAGCACCGATTTGAGTAAGACTGCGAAAATTTTGATGGAAAGAGAAAGGAGTATAGGTACAAGCTTGTTGTTTGCATCTTCGCGCTCGGAAGATGCAGTCACAAAAGGGTGTTTCACACCCTCAACGGCAGGCCTTCAGACTTACAGGCTTCATGAAATGTAACCGGACCTACTGATCACCGCTTCCTATTCCCGTTTCGATTTTCCAGATCGAATTGTGAACAGCGTTTAATGGTGACAATCGTTCCTGTTTGCCGTTGCAGGGCATTTCCGGATTTTACCGGATTCCTTTTTTGCAACATGCTTGCTTTGTTGTTATCGGACAGCGTAGTTGCGTGCGCTATGAAAGTCAAGATGACTCTCTTCAATCCTTTGGTTGGCAATAAACAAGGCGCTAAGAATTATCCTCTTCTGAACTGACTTTTCAAGAAATATGCAGAAAAACCTTCACGATCTTCAAAGCCTCAAACGATCAATGATTTTTCAATTCCTGTATGAATATCCAACATCTAAAAAGCAATTTCTTGTCATTTAGCTGCTGCCAAAAAAGACAAAAACACCTTAAAAGGCAATAAAACTTTTAAACTCAAATTATTGACCTTTGACCCATTGCTAATATTTTAGAGGTGAGCAAGGAAAATCTGTATAAAAAATCTTTAATTTGTTTAGGAGGTGAGCAATGCAAACAGCAATCAGGTGCACCATGATGAGGGGTGGGACATCCCGGGGCGCTTATTTTCTGGCTAATGATCTTCCGTCAGATCAGCGTGAACTCGAAAAGGTTTTGGCTGCCGTTATGGGGTCACCAAACACCCAACAACTTAACGGGATTGGTGGTGGCACCTCCATCACCAGTAAAATCGCCATTGTTTCCCCTTCTAACAGTCCTGAAGCCGATGTTGATTATCTGTTCGGGCAGGTTTCCCTGGAAAAGGAATCGGTGGATTTTTCCCCCAGCTGCGGAAACATTCTGGCCGGTGTTGGCCCTTTTGCAATTGAAATGGGGTTGGTCCGGGCTCAACCAAACGAAACACTTGTTCGAATTAGAAACGTCAATACTGAAAGCTATATTGATGCGTTTGTGCAAACACCGTTCGGAAAGGTTACCTATGATGGAACAACTGTGATTGACGGCATTTTCGGTACTGCGGCCCCCATTATGTTAAAATTCAAAGGCGTTGTCGGATCCAAAACCGGGGCCCTGCTTCCGACAGGTCAACCTGTCGACCGGATTCAAGGGGTTGAGGTCAGCTGTGTTGACGCTGCTGTCCCCATGGTTCTTTTTTCTGCAGAGTCGTTATCCAAATCAGGTAATGAAAGCAAAGAACAGTTGGATGCAGATACTGCCATGCTGGCTAGGATGGAATCCATCAGAAGAGAAGCCGGACGTATGATGGGACTGGGTGATGTCTCTGGCAAGGTGGTTCCGAAAATGGGGATCCTTTCCCGTCCCAGGAAAGGTGGCAGCATAACCTCCCGCTATTTTGTTCCTCAGAGCTGTCATGCCCACCATGCTGTGACGGGTGCTATCTGCGTCGCAACAGCATCACTTATTAAAAATTCGATCGCTTACAGGGTGGCTGAATGTCCTTCAGGCAATCCTGTCAATATTCAAATCGAGCACCCCGGCGGTGCCATCGAGGTTTGCCAGGATTACAGCATTCAAAACGGAGAATTGTCACTAACCAGTTCAGGGACTGTTCGAACGGCGAGAAAACTATTCAGTGGTGACGTGTTTGTTTCTCGCAGTGTTTGGGAAGTGCCGGCAGTCGAATTGAATTCAAGTTTAGAAACTGCATAAGCAAAAAAGGAGAAAGAAGATGAAAACGAATAAGAAAAGAAACCTTTGGTTGATTCTGTTGATAGCATTTTTTACAGTTTTCGGGGCAATGACGGTTGCAGCAAAAGACTATAAAGGCAAGCGGATTCGTTTGATCATTCCGTTCAAAGAGGGAGGCGGAACCGATACCTGGGGGCGGTTTTACGCAGAACAGTTTAGCCGTGGGCTTCCCGGTGAACCTGTTGTTTCGGTATTTAATATTCCGGGTGGCGGATCTGTTAAAGGTGCAAACCAGTTTCAGTCACGTGCTCGTAAAGACGGTTTGACGCTTCTCGGTGCTTCGGCCTCGACCCAGTTTCCTTATATTCTGGGAGATCCAAGGGTCCGCTATGACTATAAAACCTGGAGTATTGTGCTGGCTACACCTACAGGAGGCGTTGTTTATTTGAAACCTGAACTGGGTGTTTTGTCTGCATTCGACCTGGCAAAGCTGGATGGCAAAGAACTGCGATTTGGAAGTCAGGGTGCTTTAAGCATGGATCTGGTTGCACTTATTGCATTTGATATGCTGGATCTCAATATCAAGCCTGTTTTTGGAATGAAGGGACGTGGTTCCGGGCGACTGGCTTTTGAAAGGGGTGAAACCCAGATCGATTACCAGACGACGTCGGCTTTTCTGAAAAAGGTAATGCCGCTGGTTAAAGAAGGTCAGGCAGTTCCGGCTTTTACTTGGGGTGTGATGGATCAAAATGGAAAGATGCATCGGGACCCGACATTTCCGGAACTACCTCATTTTTCCGAAGTTTATGAGCGACTGAAAGGCGAGAAACCATCCGGGATACAGTACGAATCCTGGAAATCGTTATATCTTGCCGGATTCGCCGTGCAAAAAGGGATCTATCTCCCCAGGAAAGTCTCGGACGATATCAAGTCAACCTGGGTAACAACTGCTCGCAATTTAATCAACGAGCCTGGATTCAAGCAAAAATCAGAAAAAGTACTGGGTGTATACGATCAATATGTTGGTGAAACAGCCGAGAAGTTCGTTAAGGAAGCAACGGAAATGAGCGATTCGCATAAAAACTGGATTCTGGATTGGTTGAAAAAACAATACAACATTGGTTTTAAATAATCACTAAAAACACATGCTGATAGGTCCGGTATGTGTCAACCAGAAACCCATGGAAAAAAATGATAATTGAAGCTTTAGGAAACGCATTCACGGTGATTTTCACCGGTACTCACCTTCTATATCTTATAGGAGGTGTGTTTCTGGGATTGTTGATCGGCATTACGCCAGGTCTGGGTGGAATTGCCGGGCTGTCAATGCTGCTGCCTTTTCTTTACGGCATGGATCCGGTTTCAGCACTTGCCATGCTGGTTGGTCTTGTGGTGGTCATTCCGACATCAGACACGTTTACATCCGTATTGATGGGAATTCCCGGCTCCAGTGCGTCACAGGCAACTGTATTGGATGGATTTCCACTTGCAAAACAAGGGCATGCGGCAAGGGCATTGGGTGCTGCGTTTTCAGCTTCGTTGTTTGGTGGTTTGTTTGGCGCTGTGATTTTAACCCTGATTGTTGTGATTGCCAGACCAATCATCCTGGCATTTGGTTCAGCGGAACTCTTTATGCTGACCGTTCTCGGGCTCAGCATGGTCGGTGTTTTGGCCGGTAAGAGTCTGTTAAAAGGCATCAGCGCTTGTGGGATCGGACTGGTACTGGGGAGTATCGGTGGTGCTCCGGCAACCAGCGAGTACCGTTTATATATGGGGTTTGAATATCTGACCGATGGTATCCCTCTGGTTGTTGTGGGACTTGGAATTTTTGCAGTTCCTGAGATTATGGATTTGCTTCGCCAGAACAGCGCTATCTCCAAATCGGCCGAACTGGGTTCCGGATGGTTTGATGGATTAAGGGATATGATACGCAACAAATGGTTGTGTTTTCGTTGTGCTGCCCTGGGAACGATTATCGGAATTTTACCCGGATTAGGCGGAAGCGTTGTCGATTGGATCTCCTATGGTCATGCGGTGCAGACAACCAAAGATAAATCCAAATTTGGTAAAGGAGAGATTCGCGGTGTCCTGGGACCGGAATCTTCGAATAATGCCAAAGAAGGCGGAGGTCTGGTTCCGACGCTGTTATTCGGCATTCCGGGCTCCGGTAGCATGGCTGTCTTCCTGGGAGGGATGTCACTAATCGGATTGGAAGCCGGTCCCGCTATGGTCAGCGCTGACCTGGAGATCACCTATGTGATCGTCTGGTCCCTGGCTCTGGCCAATGTTGTTGGTGCGACCTCTTGTCTGTTTCTCTCCAAATGGGTGGCAAAACTAACCACGGTCCGCTATCACCTGCTGGCACCATTCATGATTATGGTGATTACATTTGCAGCGTTTCAGGCGACAAGAGACATCGGTGACCTGGTTGCATTATTTTGTGTTGGGGCGTTGGGTGTTTTAATGAAACGATTTGGCTGGCCTCGTCCCGCTTTGTTGATTGGTTTTGTTCTTGCCGCTGGGATGGAGACCTATCTTTACCAGGCAATTCAATTTGATGGTGTCGGTTTTCTGGCAAAACCCGGTGTGATCATCATCGGAGTTCTTACTGTTGTATCTGTTTTTTTTAGTTTAAAATTCGGTCGTGTTAATTCCGAAGAAAGCGTCGCCGCAAACGAAAATGAAGCAGACGCTTCTTCACGAAAACCTACAAAACTCCATGCCCAAGCTGTTTTTGCCGGAATCGTGTTCCTGATTTTTGTCATGGTCTTGCTTGATGCCTTCAAGCATTCTTTTCTGGGTGCTGTTTTTACAGGGACGGTTGCGTCAGTAATGATCGTGACATCTGTAATAGTCCTGTACAAGCTGGCGACTGGCAAAACAGACGATGATGCCAACTATGACCTTGAGATTGATGCCGGGTATGTCAATAATCCGAGCATTTCAAAAATGCGTACCTATGCAATATGGTTTCTGGCGTACCTGGTGGGTTGCTTTGTATTCGGGTATCTCGTAACCAATGCGGTTTTTTTTATGAGCTTTCTGCTGGGTGAGGCAAAGGTATCCTGGAAACGTTCCGGTTTTCTTACGGTTTGCGCAACAGCTTTTCTGATCATCCTGGCGAAAGTCATGGTTCTTGAGTTCCCGGAAGGACTGATCCATGTGGCATCAATATTTGACACATTTCTCGCTTAGCGTCACGTTAATGGAACGATGCACCAGATCTTTGCATGAACCTTCTACTCCTGCCAAAGATCGCTGAAGGCATCGTATTCCTCCTCCCAGAAAGAGGCAAATGCGGTAGGTCCGATGAAATCTTCATAGCTGCTTCCCAAGTGCTGCGCGAGATACACTTGATATCTCTCGCCATAGTAGACATAGCGAATCCGCTCCACCAGGTAGTCACGAATGTGTTTGGGAACCCCTTTTCGGATGGCAAATCCTCTCCAGGATTGAATGTCTACATCGATTCCCAGCTCACCACTTGCAGGAACCCCAGCCATTATCTTAATCTGCGGCAACCGTCTACGGTTTAGCAATAATTCCGCTTTCAGGATGCCTGATCGGATATGCTTCAGATTGGCAATCATTTTTCCCAGGATAAAGTCGACTTCCCCGGAATAGGCAGCAGCGCGCAATTCATGACCTGAAGCGTAAGGGACAAATTTCAGTTTCACCTTTAGTGCTTTGGAGAGTGCGTGGGTAGTCATTTCGTCGAGACCTTTGGGACTGATTCCTCCCAAAGTATAAGTGTCGTTTTCACGTGAAAGTATGGTGTGGATGGACGGGCCTGCTTTTTTTGTTCCCCTGAGCAGCAGATAAAAATCTCTCTGAATCAATGCCAGGGGATCGAAGGTTTCTCTCAGTCGGATTTCGCTTCTGTTTAAGACGTCCGAGATAATGTGCGACGGTGTGATTTGAAGAATTGTATATCCATCGGGTGCTTTGCGCGCGGCGGCCAGCATACCGAGCAATCCTCCGGCGCCTTCGACATTTATCGGTCGAACCTTGACCGGCAATTCACCGGAGAGAATTCCTGCAAAATGCGAGGCAAACTGGTCACTGGAACTACCTTTGCCGAATGGAACGATAAGCTGGATGTTTTTCTGAGGATAATCTATACCCGTCGTATAGCGTCCTTCATGATGCCCGAGATTTTCGCAGGCCGACAGAAACGGCAAAAGACAGATGCACAGCAAATGCCGAATCCGGCTTGTCTTAAGCATAACTAGACCTTGGTATACCGGCGTTCGGGTCTTCCGATCGTTCCATACTCCAATTTGATTTGAAGTTGTCCGATGGAGAGGAGGTATTCACAATACTTGCGTGAAGTCGTGCGGGCCAATCCGGTTTGCTGACCTATCTCCGTTGCGCTGAGCCCCTCTTCAGGACACAGTTCGAAAGCTAGATACACCATTTTCAATGTTACGGGATCAATTCCTTTTGGCAGGTCGTAGTTATCCACGGATGGAGCGTTGTCCGTCGGGGCTCTTCTGTTTCTTAAAACACTGTCGATGAAATCCTGGTCAATTTGTTCGGTTTTCTCTTTTTTCGAGCGATGAGCTTTGTAATCGTTTAATGATTCTAGAAACCGTTCAAAAAAGACAGGTTTGATCATATAGTCAAACACTCCTCCCTTAAGCGCTTTGTCCAGGTTTTCCAGGTCTTTGGCGGCAGTAATCAGAATAACGTCAACATCCTGCTTTTTGGAGCGGATCTCATACAGGAGATCTAACCCGTTGTCCTCCGGAAAATAGAGATCAAGCAGAATAAGTTCCGGATTAAGGGTTTCGACCATAAATCTTCCATCATCAATGGAATTAGCCACACCAACAAGGGTGACACCCTTAATCTTGCTTAGGAACTTAGCATGGATTTTTGACACTGATTGATCGTCTTCTATGATGACGATATTAGTCATTTCGGTCATGTGATTCCCTGTCAAAGGTGTGAAGGATAACAGTGAAGCGAGCGCCACCCAGGTCACTTTCGAGGATGCTGATAGAGCCGTCCAGTGCCAGCAAAGCATTGTGCACAAGGTGCAGTCCGATCCCGTGTCCGTCTCCCTGTTTGCTGGTGATACCACGCTCGAAAATGGATTCGACCATCTCCTCCTTAATTCCCGGTCCCGAGTCTTCAATCTCAAAGATCAGATCGCTAAAGTCGGACATCGAAAGAAAGACTTTCCTGGGGCGATCGGATTGCTGGGTCGCTTCAAATGCGTTTTCAATCAGATTGCCCAAAATGGTAGTTAACTGATGCCTGCTTACATCCTGGGGAATCTGATTCATGCTACTTTCCGGATCAATTTCGAAGTCTATTTTTAATTCCCTGGCATGCATATGTTTTCCCAGGAGAAGAGATCTCAAAGAAGTGTCATCCACAACTTTCATCAACAGACGAAGGATCTTCTTCTGATCATCGGTTTCTTCCGCAATTAAATCCAGTACGCTTTGATAGTCTTCGGTCTGAATCAGTCCCGCAATAGTATGCAGTTGATTGGAGTATTCATGGGTCTGAGCACGTAGCAGCTCGGAATAGCGAGTGATCTGGCTAAGCTCTCCGGTGATCAAGTCAATTTCATCTTTTTTACGGAAGGTGGCAACAACACCGTCCGTATGCTGGTCTTCGTTGAATGGTAGGATATTGCACCGCATTGTTATCCCCTTGACTACGACTTCAGTATCATACACCGGTACGTTCTCTTTGAGTGCTTTATCAATCAGAGGTTTGGGAAAAAATGACGCAAGTGAAACGCCCACGATCTCCTGACCTTTCAGATTAAGCAATTCCTCCGCGTTGGAATTCTTGAGAATGATGATGCTGTTTTTGTCGCATGCCAGAACTCCCGAGCGTATTGATTCGATAATGGCGGTTCGTGTTTGGAACAGGTTGGCAATTTCAACCGGTTCCAGTCCAAAAATGGCGTTTTTTACCCCCTGGGCAATGATCAGCGATGCGCATAATGCAAAAATGAAAAACAAAAAGATGTAAAAAAAGGTTTCTTCAAGATAGCGGCGGGTTATGAAGTGGATGAATTCGGCTTTAAATGAGATTGAAATCAGTCCCACGATCTTTCCCGAGGCATTCCTGACGGGTGCCGTGCCGCTGATTAGTTTGATATCATTGTTTTTGTAATGATAGGCATAGCTGTTCCCTTCTTCAAGTGCCTGCCGAATGTAGGGGTTCTGCAAAGGGATACCGGCTATTGGTGAATTGCTGTGAATGAGGATAATTCCATTTAGGTCGGTCATAATGATCGAAGCACTTTCAGAACTTTGTCTGAATTTTTGTAACAATTGTTTGAGTTGATCGTGCTTGTCGAAATCTGCTAGCATGTCTCCCAGATAAGGCAACTCGGAGAGATTGCGGGCAGTTTCGATGGCGATCTTTTCTTTCTGCACCAGTGCAAAATCAAACAGTTGACGGGAGAAGACCAGCCCGATCAGCAGCAGGATGATGACAATCAGTAAAACTATAACCAGTACGACACTGTCAAGAAGCCGCATCTTTTGAGGGAATCTGATCAGGTTCAACGTCTTTGTTCTTTTCATGAAGGCATAGTATGAATCTGTACTCTCAATAAGGTATCGCAGCAACAGATTATCGGATTATACCGATTTTGTCTTTTGCTGCCTGAAGCCTACCATAAACCTCAAACGATTGATATCACATTGCTCGACGGGACTTCATGACCAACGGAAATGAACATGGAAGCTGCAACAAACCACCCGTCTATCTTTTTTTTCTCTATCCTCTGTTACTACACGTAACCGGTTTTCTTCCCGCAACGTCGTTGTTTCTTTTTTATTTCGCCAGAAACCAGAACAAAAGCATTGTTCACAGTCTTGCTTATTGTCTTTTGATATCCACGACAATCTATGGTGTTTGCATTTTCCTCTTTAGAAAACCCTTGCCTCTTGGTCTGATATTCTCGTTAATAGGGGGTTAATGATCTTTACGGGCTATGTTTCTGTTATACTTTTTTCCATCGTGGGGATCGCAGCAGCCTGTGTCCTGTTGGGGATTTGTCACCGCAGGTTCATCATGCTTCAGGCGCTGCTATTTGCCTCCTGCTACATTGCCGGATGGGAAACCAACCAAACAGTGTTTTACTTGATTTCCGCAATGGTTTTTGTGTTAATGGCAAACTTTTTGGAACCGGGAAAGTTGTCATTTGCATTACACAAAAAGACAACGGGCCTGGTCATCAGTCTGGTAGCTTTATTGGCAGGATTCTTCTGTTTTCGGTCCAATATTAATATGATAGAGCGGTTCGCAGAAACAGGTACTGCAGGCAGGTTTCTACTGATGTTGATAGTTACGATGGTTTTGCTCCTGAAAAACAGGGAGAGATTCGGTAAAGCAATTCTGGCGTTTCTCGTCGGTTTCTTGCTGGCTTTGATGGGCCCGGATCCTCTTGCAGGGAATTTCAGGTTGACAGGCCAGGCTCCCGAGCTGGCAAACGGGCTTCACTTGTCGGTTTTACTCTTCGGGTTGTATGTTCTCGCGCCGATTATGGGAGGAGTTGATGTTGGAAGAAAAGCAAAGATTTTGAATAGCCGGCAGGTGGCAGGTGAATTGACTGCTTTGGTTGCATTGATGTTCTTCGGTATTGGAACCAGTCGACTGTCAATCGTTGTTTTTGGTATTTTTGAGCAGCTGAACCTTTCTTTTGGTTCAATGTTGATGATGGAAAGTGATAAAAGTGTTTCCGGTTTTATTGTCGGAATCGGTTTCTCAATTGTGGTTTCTGCCTGTGTTGTATAGTTGATAAAGCGCAGATGGGGAGGTTTTCCGGTGCGCCAACAACGCTGGACAGGAGATTCAATAATCGTGATCATTTGTTTTGTTGCGATGGTTTATGCCGGGCTTGGAGTATGGTCAATGCTGATAGCGGTATGCATGGGATTGCTTGGGGTTTTTATGGAGCGTAAAGGGATTTCGAACTCATTTGTACTCGTCGGTTTCATCTATGGCAGCCAGCTTGAACGCCTGGGGCGTATTGCCTTGATGACAAATTATAAACTGCAGGTCCAGATCCTGGGCAGCCTGATTGTCGGGATAACCCTGCTTATCATTTCCGGTAGATTACTTTTGTTTCGCTTTCAATTAAAAAGCAGATCAAAAAAACGCATTCCAGATCATTTGCAGTAGCAGGGGACATTCTTATAGTGTTCCTGTAGAGAAAAAAGTGAAAGAAAAACTACTCAACGAAATCGATCTGTTTCAGTATAGACTGGTTTGAAGACACAACTATCTCGTTTGAACTTCGGGCTCTCTCGCCAACGAATACTATGAAAGTGCTTGTTTTGAGTTTCTTCGAAGACTTACTGCTCGTTCAGTGAAACCTGAATGCTGTCAGCTAAAGTATTGAGCGTCCTCATCGATTGAATATTCGATTCATCAATTGACACCCCGAATTCATTTTCCACTGTCATAACAACTTCCAGGGCATCGATCGAATCCAATCCAAGCCCTGCCCCAAAAAGAGGGACATCTGCATGAATCAAATCTTTCTGAAAAGGTATGTTGAGATTATCAATCAGGCAGCAAATCAGTTTTTGCAGTATTTCCTGTCGTGGTTTAATTAAAGACATCAATTCATTATCCATAGCGAGTCCTTTATTTTATTTAAGGTTAAGATTGTTGGGCTAAGAGTTGATCAGTCTGTCGTGATTGTATCGTTTTGAAAATTTTACGCTTTCGAAGACGATAAAACACTAATCTGGCAAAAGAAAATCCTGTCCATTTATAAATATATTCCGAAAAAATATAGAATTTCCACAACGGAGCACCAGGCATGAATTTTTTGATAATAGCAAAGATAGTTTTTACCAGGATTAAGGGAGGTGTATCTTCGTCATACATCAAAAAATTAGGTCTTGGGATACAGTACAGTTTAGTGGCAGCCTTGAGAGATTCCAAATCCAGGCTTGGTGGGTATGTTACCGGAGTCAGGAAATTGTCAAAGGTGCAATCCGGTTGTTTGCGAATCAGTTGTTTGGCTAAAGGAGCTCCTTTGTAGACTCTAATTCCTATTCCAATGGTGACCAGCTCCCATCTATTTGCAACCCGTTCACAAAAATCCAGTGTCTCTTTGAGAGTGTCATAAGTTTCGTTTGGTGCACCAACCAAAATGTACCAATCCAGATCTATTCCGGCATTGCGAATAAGTTCGCCGCCTTTGATGATTTCGTTTTTCGTAAAAGATTTGCCAAGGGTCTTCAGGGTTGCCTCACAACCTGATTCAATGCCAAAACTAACATGCTTGAAACCTGCACGTTTCATCAAGTCAACCAGTTCTTCGTCCATAGAAGCAGGACTGATTCCCATGCCGGTCAGGTTCAGATCGAGGTTTTTGTTTATTATGGCTTTTAAAACTTCTTTGGCGTGATCAAGCGGAGCGTTGAATGTGCTATCCACAAACTCAAATCTGTTAATGCCCGTCTCTTTGACCAATTGTTCCACGTAATCTGCAATCAACTGAGGATTTTTTAATCTGTACTCGGAACCCTCAAGCGTTTTATAAGAACAATAGGTGCATTTGAAAGCACATCCCCTTTTTGTTTGCAGTTGAAACGATCCCTCGTATTTATTGTAATTTTTTAAATCGATGTATTTATGTGGTTTGGGCAGGGGAAGCGTGTTTAAATCAGGTAAAAAATCAGGATCACCGGAGTAAGTTATTTTGCCTGATTCGCGTATCATCAGTCCTTTAATTCCTTCCAGAGGCTGGCTTTTACCAATCCTATCAATGAAATGGTTCATTGCGGCTTCGCCATCACCGTGAATGGCATAGGAAAGGTCAAAATAATCCAATATCTCCTTCCCGTTAATTCCCACGGCTGATCCTCCAAGGATGATGGGCCCTTGAAAGATTCTTTTACAGGGCTCCACGACTTTCTTTTTGATTTCGTCTAACAAAAAAACAGTATTGTATCCTGCGCAATTGTCTATATTTCTAATGCCTATTCCAATGATATCCGGGGAAAATGCGTTGATTTGATCGGTAATCTCTTTTTCAGGGTTTTTGGAAAAACAGATATCAAGAAAACTAACCTCATGTCCCGCTTCTTCAACAGAAGCCACTACTGAGAACAATCCGTAAGGTAGCACGGGCCATGGTATTTTAAATCGGTTTGAATTTATGAATAGTATTCTCATTCCGCTCCCTTTGAATAGAGGCGCTATAAAACCTTTATTTTTGACAGATACCTGTGAATTTAATGAAGATTCAATTTTTTAATCTGCTTCAGGTCTTGCAAAGCTCCTCCCGGTTTTGCGGCTGGGCTGAAAACAGCCAGACAACTGATTAGTTTTTTCCAACCTGACCTTCTTCAATCTTTCTAAAAATCGATCCGCTGAGAATAATTTTTCCTTCGACTTCCGCGGAAACCTTATATGAACGCATTTCATGTACTTCTCTTACAAACTCCGCGTCAAGAAATACCCTGTCACCGACCTTTACGGTACCAAACCACTTGACGTCAATCCGCGTCAGGAAAGACACTTTGCTCTTCTGGTAAAGTCTATTGCTCATTTTGTGGTCAAGCAGTTTAGATAGCTGGGCCAGGCTTTCACAAATCAATAAACTTGTTCCGGAGTTTTGAAATCTATCGTTACAGGAGATGTTTTTGATGCCCCGGATTTTCTTTTCTTCCTTTTCGTGAAGCAAGCAGTCCACAAAAGCAAAGGGGTATCGATGTGGATTGATGGATGCAATTTCATTATAATAACGGGTATCAATCATTTTCTAAATCTCCGGTTTCCCCAAAGCAACAACAGAGTATCCTCCCAACCTGGAAACGGAGAGTACCAGTGCACATTCGATTTCAGGGTGATGGACTTGCCGGGGGAGTATCGAATTTCCTGATTCAGTCAGGGTAGAGATTGAAATTGGAAAATATCCGGTCTGTAGACCATAACCTGCTGAAATAACGTTCAGAAGTCCTCCAACTTGAAAACAGTTCCCTGTTTTTTCACCAATTGAAATAATTTGAATATCGGGGAAAAGTTCTCGGGTAGCCTCAATCTGAAGGTCACGTATGAATCGATTCCAAGAATTATCGATATATATAACTCCAATTTGCCGGTCAATGTGTTTAACAACGGACTTCAGAATATGTCTCACCTCATTCCTGATTTGCCCGGGATTTGAGTAATCAATCGATCGGTGATAAGAATTGCCCCCCAGGTACTTGACAGGTTTTTCAACGTCACGGACAGCTGCCTGATCCTCTAATTCGCAAACCATGGCAACAGCAGATTCGGAAAATGAGGTATTTATCAGCGGTTCTTCGCCATTTGCGCAAACGCATTGGAGTTTGTTTATCTCATCCAAACATTCTATTCGGGTGAACAATACATTGGGCTGTGCCACTCCGGAAATGATTACGGAAGAACAGGCACCTGATGTTAGTAACGGTAATGTCGTTGTCAAAGCATTCAATCCCGCGGATTCACCTTCCTTAAACGAAAAATGAGGACCATGCAGTCCAAAAATATCCCCAATAAAGGCGGGAGATTGGTGTTCTGTCTGGAATTTAAACGGTTTAATGCCCATTTCCCTTTCAAGTCCCTGGTACAAGATGCAATTGACAACAGCAGTATTCTTATGATCAAACCCTTTTCGACTGCGAGTTACGGATGCCTGCTCCAGGGCTTTTTTCACGGCAACGTAGACGTTGTAACTGCTCTCCCCGGAAATTCGGAATCCGCTATCTTTCTTCGATCGTGGTGAAAATTCGGCTACAGTTACATTTGTACCATTTTGCTGTGAGATTTCCCGCTCAAGTTTTTCTGTCAACTCAGAAGGGTGGGCTAACAATGAGGTATCTAAATCAAGCTTGCCTGCCAGAATTTGTTCCCAACCCGGTTCTCCTTCCTGAATGGAAGCATGGGAGATCCCTATACCTGATATAACGATAGCACCGGACATAGCTAACTAACTCCTGAATTAACATCACTCAAAATCATGGCACCTACTCCTCCGTTTAAAGAAAGTTTAAGTTTCATGACATTGTTAACAGGTCTCTCCTGGTTTGTTCCAACACCAAAGTTGTAATTTTTGAAAGCCTCAAGCGGTGTTTGGGGAGATAAGACACCGATCACCCTGTTATTCTCCATGCAATCAAAGGCAATTGCGAGGTCAGTGAATGTCGAAGCGGCAAAAGAGTAACCGACATTGGGGACATAACTGGTAATAGGAATATCGCAAACCTGATCCTTAAACACTTTTTTTAGGGCTATGCACTCCTGCTGGTCAATCTTTGGAATACCCGTTCCATGGGAACTAATCATATCTATTTGATTTGCTGAGATACCAGCACTTTGCAAAGCCTGGGTCATGGCCTTGCAGATTCCCGAAACCATGGGGCCGCCGACATCAGGATAATTGCCAATGTGCAATCCGTTTATTTTTGCATAATAATTACTTGCACCTCTACTTTCCGCGTGGGATTGACTTTCTATTACAATTGCTCCTGCACCGTCACTGAAATTCGTTCCACAATGATCTTGGTCGAAGGGTTTACAGAACCCCTTGTCGAGAAGACCATTTTCCAAAGCAACTCTATAGATAATCCTGTCAAACAGATCAAAAGCGCCGACAATTGCGAAATCCCTTTGCCCGGTTTGAATCATTGAAATACCAAGGGCAATAGCAATAAAACCTGAGAGGCATTGTGAAATAATTGTGGATTTGGCCAATTGAAATCCGACTAATTTTTCAACTTCGCAAGTAACAGCGTCTTCCCTGAACTTAAGGTTGTAAAACTCTTCCTTAATAATCCGATCGATGTTCTGACCAGTATTTTGGGCTGCAAGCAACCGATAATAGTCGGGTTTTGATCCGTAACAACTACCCAGCAAAACAGGAACTTCATGCCTTGAACCATAGATATCGAACAACCCTGCATCATTTACGGCATTTCGTATAACCAGCCTGAGTATCCTGGATAAGATACTGTATTGACCTGATTCACCGTCAATTGTAAATGCTTCGTGGTTATCGGGAATAATGCCGACATTGCGCACCGAATCACCGTCGATCTCCCCAAATTCCGGGACAATGCAGGTTTCGCCAGCAAGCAGTCGGGTAACAAGTGTTTGCTGGTCCAACGCAAGCGGGGTCGCAGTCGATACACCGGTAATCACAATTTCCGGTTTTGTTTGGCTTGATAAAGTCACTTTTTAATCCTCTGAACCACCAATTTAGTTTTCCAGGATGCTTGTAAGTGTGAGTTCATAAAAAGTAGTAACTGATCATCGCCTCCAGGCTGGATGAATAAAGTGAACTTCCGTATTGGGTTCGAGATGAACCCTGGTAAAAAGTTGCTGCAAAAGAAATAAACAGTGAGTCATGCCATTCGTAATCTGCCTTGGATTGAAATATGAAGCCACCATTAGTCAAATCAATGGATAGCAAACCTGTTAAATCAAAATTGTCTCCCCAGACTTCCTGCCATTGACTTCGAATAAACAGATTTTCTTGGGATAGTGGTTCGTCAGCATTTCTTGACCAATCACGTATAGCCCAGAGCTGTCCCAGGATTGCATTTCCATAGGCAGCTGTGGCCGCATTTTCGAGCATTTTTGCTGCCTGTTCTCCCTCGTCAAAATAAGCTTTCCAGTCATTCTTGTTAAATCCGGCCTCGTTGTAGTGATATTCAAATGTCGTGGTGCGCTTGATATCCTCCGTATAGGAGAACCCGAACGCGTATTGCCTGTAATGACTCTTCTCTTTATCTTCGGAAAAAACAAACTCTTGTTCCTCTGAGAGCAATCCATCTTCTCTTAGCTGATTTGCTGTCTCTGATATAATGTTGTATCGGTTGCCTAAGCTAAATTCAGCATAGGCAATGACCCGTTTGCCAAATCCGGAGGAAATTGAGAAACCAAAGTGAGGTCGGTCAGAATCCTCCAGATAGTAAATAAACTCTGGTTTTGTATCGTCAAATATCTTGAAACTAAATTTGGCAAGTCCGTGATCATCGTGATTTAAATCCGCCAGCCCCAAACCAAAATATTCTCTTTTCTGCCAGTTGGAATCTTCATCAATTTCCATTTTTGGTGCATAGGCTAATCCGATCATCGCAGAACTAAATATAGCCTCCATTCTGGCCATCCAGGTGCCAATCCGATTCTCACGAAGATAGGTTTGATCGTCTGAATAGCGGGCACCTACTGCATTTTTTTTAAAATAGTCTGTCGGATTAAATCCGGCCGCGATACCATTTTTTAGGTTAATACGCCCAAGTTCCCCGATAAATGAAATGTCAGGTTCCCACGTAACGTATAATTCTTTCAGATGGTTACTGCCGGAATCATCAGCGCTTTCATCCGTTTCTTCATAAATCCAATGCAATGTGTCGTTGACAGTTAACCCCAGTGAACCTGACCCGTTTGTTGAAAGAAAAAAATTTATGCTTTGTCTAAAACGATCAGTTACTACATCATCATTTGGCAGAGGGACAACCAACGGTTTCCGAATGGAATGTTTCTGCAAAGATGTTTCTGATGTAATATCCAGGGAAATCAGCCTATTACCGCCAATCTCTCCATTTTCCGGAAGACTATCTGATGGTTGACCTGACATCTGATCAGTATTAAGTTCGGCATTTTCCGACTCAAACAAAATCTCTTCTGGTATGGCATCAATATCCAGATCTTCGTCAGATGCTAACGACTGACCTGTACCCCATATGGCAAGAATCACGATAAAAATAACCTGTAACCAGTAAATCCGTATTGCTTTCAATTTTCAGATGTCAATTAAGACCTTTAAAGCGCGGGAGATATTCCTTTTGGAACCAGGAATCCGGAATTGTCTGAAATTGATAATTTTTATGGGTGATTTTTGTAATTTGTTTTCTATCCAAACCATCGATAATAATTGTTTCCGAAGGTCTTTTTCTCCCCAGATGGTATTTCATATTCCTATAATAGGCTGTTTTCAGCAGTCTTCCGCTTTCAGAATAAAATTTACCTTTGATGGGAATAAACGTTTTTTTCTCTATCCAGAACTCAATTTTGTCGTAGGTGACAGAATTGTTTATTGCGCTAAGATCGATCTTGTAACAGTCCCTGTTTTTCCTTTTGGTATCCTTGATCGTTTCCTGGCCGCCAATTTCAGCTTCATAGTCCTTTGCCAGGTTGACTGACATGATGTCACCATTTGATGCTTGTCCGAGTAGCCTTTGTTTTGGCGATATTCGAACACTCGCTTTTGTTGAAGGGTCATGGAACCATAAAACATTGCCGTTTTTCATCATGATTTTGTTCTTATCGCGAGGTGGAGCCAGAAATCGAATAAGACTTCTGAACTGTCCGGAATCCTCATCTTCTTTGGCATAAACAACCAATCTCATTTTTTTGATCGGTTTGTTACTTTTGTAAACAACTAGATCTTCAACAAAACTAAAAGGCTTTTCCGGATTACGCACTTTATCACAGGCAGCAACAATTTGATTGGCAGTCAATTTTTCTTCGGCATGCACGCCTGTCATCAAACCGAAGAAAACGACCAGCAGAACAAAAGTGATGAGTCTAACATGCATGGTATTCTCCATATGTTTTCTAATCTAGGAATGGCCAAGAGCATCAACTACCCGCATTTTACCTGCTTTTCTGGCAGGAATATAAGATGAAGCAATACAAATCATTATGAACATTACCCAGATTCCCGGTGCGAATCCCTTTCTCCCAAATATCTGCACAACCAAGGGTACAGGCTCTACATTCCCCGGGGGAATATAAGAAATATTTGAGGAAATGATTACATACTGGAGGAGCAGAGCTAGTATCAATCCTAGGGTTCCTCCGATGATACCGAGAAGACCTCCTTCTATAATAAACTGTTTCACCACACCACTTCGGCGAACTCCCAGGGCCCTGATAGTTCCAATTTCCTGGACTCGCTCCATTACGCACATGCTCATGGTATTTATAACCGTGAACAACACAACGACACCCATGATTATTGCCGTGAACATAAAAAAAGACCCGATAAACTGCTGAACTTGTCCATAGTAAGGTGCAAGCTCATCAAAACGCTTAATTTCAAGATCAAATCCATGCTTGTCAAAAAGAACACCTAACCGGTCAATAGCAGATGCCATCTCATTTTGAGATTTTAATTGAATAATTACTCCTGAAACTTCAGGCTTGTCATTCCCGTAAACCAACCGTTGTGCAAGTTTTAAATTGACAACTACGTAGTTCTCGTCCAACTCTTTCATCATCAATCTTTGAGCCTTGTTGACACTAATTGATACAACGTTGGGAGCACCCCCTGCCTGGCTTGCCAGTAGATCAAGCCGTGGTCTGGAATCTGAGTCTGCACTTCGATTGGAGTTATCGGTATCTAAAGCCACAATGCTGTCAAAATTTTCTTCCGGAGCATCTATTGTTTTAAGATCGATTTTTTTTCTATCCTTGCAATCCATTAGATCCATTTCATCACAAAGATTTAAAATCCTGGCCATGCCAAAGCCAATAACTCCCCCTTCGATATCCTGGTCATCCAACCCGGTTGCTTCAGAAGACATAAAATGGATATGTCTTCCTTTCCATTCTCCCATGGTTTTTTGATCTGAGGGAATGACACCCACTCCAAAAAAGGTTTTGGAAACATCATCTTTGAAATTGCCAACAATGCCACTTATCTGAAGTATTGGCGTCACAACGTTGACTTTATCTTTCAGAAGATCATCGTTTTCGATGGCTTTTTTAATGGCAGCATAATTTTCAATACTGTAATCAGCAGGATTACTCGCACCAAATTCGAAAAAACCGGTTTTATATACCTGCACATGGCCAAGCATGCGCACATAAACGGTTTCCATTCCGAACATCGTCGCAAAGAAAAAACCGCCAAAAGTAAGAATCGACAGGGCCCCTATACTGATGGCCAAGATGGTCATGATTGAACGCCGTTTATTCCTGAGAATGTTTCTAAAAGCAATTTGTAGATTCTTCATTGCCCGCCTTTTGGTTAAGTTGCATCTTGGATTGTGCAAATGAATCAGTTTGCAGTTTGAGAAATCAGGATTCCATCCTCAATTTCAAAAACATTTCCAGCACGCTCCATGACTTTTTTGTCATGGGTTGAAAAGACAAAGGTCGTGTTGTGGTCAACTTGCATTTTCTGCATTAAGTCAATAATTTCATTGCTTGTTTTGGTGTCAAGATTTGCAGTCGGTTCATCGGCAAGCACTACTCCCGGAGATTTAATCAATGCTCGTGCAATGGCTACCCGTTGTCGTTGCCCACCACTTAATTCTGAAGGGCGCTGATTTTTATTCTCTTCAATCCCGACCCCTTGCAGCATGGTCATGACTTTGTCATGACGTTCCTTTGCAGGTATATTTTTGATCAACAGGGGATATTCAATATTTTCAAATGCTGACAAAACAGGAATCAAATTGAAATTTTGAAAAATAAACCCAATATTTTCAGCTCTGAAATCAGATATTTTGTTATCTGAAAGATTATCCATCTGGTGTCCAAATACCTCAACAATTCCGGAAGTTGGATTGTCAAGACAACCAATCAGGTTGAGAAGGGTAGTTTTACCACTTCCTGACCGTCCAACGATTACCGTAAATTCACTTTTACCCACATTCAGGGAAATTCCCTGCAACGCTTTAACCTTTACTTGCCCCAACATGTATGTTTTATGGACATCTTGAAGTCTTACGGCAATATCTTCTTTGTTCATATTTAACCGCTCTTTTTGGGTTGTTAAATTGTTTTGCAAACATTGCATTCAGGGTTTGGAGTTACAACATGCTCAGTCACCAACGTATTGTTTTCAGGGAATTCCCTTGAAGTGCTTCTCAATGAATCTTTAAAATGGTCCGACATAATCGCTTTTAACCCACGGGAACAAAGCATTAACTGTTTGAAGGGCAACAATTGTGAAAGATAGATTATTTTATTTACAACTTGCACTTCAAAACTTAACAGATAGCGTATGGAAATATTGCAGATCAAAGATCCCAGGGAACCGGCAGACGCTCCAAAACTCGGGTAAAACTTGAATGGTAAAGCTCTACCTGTTGAATAAACGGGTGCTTTTTTAAAAAGGCAACTCAAGCAGGTGGAACCTTTCATCGACAACAAACTAAATCCTGCAAAACCCAAAAGAATACCATGGATACAGCTAATCCCACCGGCAACCAACAATTGATTCATGATTTCCTTGTGTTCCATGGAATCGGTCGCTTCAATGACAAGATCGCATTGACTTGCTTTCTCAAGCAGTTGTTGAGGAGGTAAAGGATCGGTTACAGCATGAACGTTTATATTGTCATTAAAGGATTCCAGGGTCTTCTTGGCCGATTGAGCTTTGTTCTGTCCAATTCGATTGCGATTATGGATAATCTGACGATTGAGATTGGTTAGTTCGACAGTATCAAAATCACATATGGTTATGTTTCCAACTCCTGCGGCTGCCAAATAAAAAAGGATCGGGCTCCCCAATCCTCCGGCGCCTATGACAAGCACCCTCTTTTGTTTTAACTCCTTTTGAAGATCCTCACCCAGAAAAAAAACCTGCCGGCTATAGATTTCTCTTTCATCTTCAGATAAATCGCAATTTTCTATAGATGAATTCATAAGCCTTGTTTGCGCAAAGGATTTGGTCATTGGGCTGTTTCCAAACGTTCCAGCCCCGGTTCAGAATGTTTGGCGTCTCGCAGGGTCCTGAAATGGAAAAGAGAGTAAAATAAACGCTTGATCAAAAGGACACCGGTAAACTTGTTTATGGTTTCAAAGAAGATGATTATGCGCCAAACAGGCATTTTTGGAGCAAATCTTCTTACAAAGGCAAATCCCATTTTATGCATAACTTCAGGAGTTTTTTCATCGTTATAGATAACAAAGTTGGGCTGGCTGATGGCATAGTGCTTTGTAACGATTTTAATACTGTCGATATCCAATATTGGATGCACAACCGCTGGTGACAGAAATCCGTTTTTAACGGATTCGGGCTTTTCGTCCAGTATTCTGTCGGCTAGGGGCGATCCTTTGTAGATCCTTAATCCGACCGCAATAAAAACACAGTCCCAGGGATCGGCATTCTTACTCATAAACTCCAGCGATTCCATGACAGTCCGATAGCTTTCTGCTTCGGTCCCCATCAACAAATACCAGGCAATAGGGAACGATTTTCTTTTTAGCAGTTCCTTAATCTTAATAATCTTTTCCTGTCTGAAACCCTTGTGCATATCTTTCAATGTTGTATCGGAAGCAGCATCGATTCCAACTGTGGCAACTTCGAACCCTGCTTGATCCATAAGTTCGACAAATTCTTCGTCTATGCCGTTCGGATGGAGACCCAGTGCGTTCAAACCGATGCCAAGATTCTTGTCGATTATTGCACGAAGCACGTCTTTGGAATGGGAAAGCGGTATGTTAAAGGTACTGTCAACAAATTCAATCCGTTTGATACCGGTTTCTTTCACCAGTATTTCGATATGATCGGCAATTTTTTGAGGATCCATAAGACGGTAGTTTCCTCCCTCAATAAACCGATTTGGACAATAATTACACTTTAAGGCGCAACCTCGTTTGGTTTGAATTTGAATTGGCAAATCAAATTGGGCATATCCATCAATATCTATATATCGATGCGGCTTGCACATATTGAGTGTATTCACATCAGTATCGAAAACATGCTCTGCCTGCTGAATAATTGAGCCGTTTTCTCGAATGGTTAGTCCCCGTACCCCTTCAAACGATTGCCCATTTTCCAGCCGATTAGCAACTTCGTTCATGACTGCTTCACCATCGCCGCAGGAAGCAAAATTCAAATCCAGGAACTCAAGGATTTCCTCCGTGTTGATTGAAACGGCTGCTCCTCCCAGGATAATCGGTCCTTTGTACATCTTCTTGCACTGATCAATCATTTTTTTTGTGTCACCTAAGAGAAACTCGGGGTTATGTCCCACGCAGTTATCAATGTTACGAATTCCTATCCCCACGCAATCCGGGGTGTCGTTTTGAAAGGCTTCTTCAATTGTTTGCAATGGCTTTTTGGAAAAACAGAGATCTACAAAATTGACTTCATGCCCTTCCCCTTCCAATGCCGCGGCAACCATGCAAAGGCCAATTGGCATTACGGGCCATGGCTTTTTGTAATTATTAGTATTAATCAGCGTTATTTTCATAGTGGCATCCTGTACGTTTAAAAGTTGATTGAATAACACGAAGCGTTTCTCACTCAAACTGAGAAAATCCAGCCTGCTGCCCGTTTGCATGCCTTGAGCAGTAAATTGAGTCGAGTCTCTTCTGTCTAAATGGCAGCTCCTTTACGAACGGTTGTCTTTATGGTTCCTTTACAAACAGTTGCTTTGTTTACCAGGGCTTCCACCTCAAATGCCCTTAATTGATCCATACTTCTCAAAGGATGCGATTTAAGGATTAATTGATCCCCGGGTATCACCGGATTCATGAATTTAAGATTCACAGCAGCCAAATATGCTACTTCTTTTCCGGTAAAATCAGAAGAATCAGTCTCCAATTCTGACTTTCCATCCGCTTTCAGGTCTAAAATTCCCAAAAGCGCACAGCTTTGTGCCAGGGCTTCCCCAATCAAAACACCAGGCATGATTTTCTGACCGGGGAAGTGACCTACGAAATACTCTTCATTTACAGTAACGTTTTTGAGACACACAATGCTTCGTTGGGGGGTGTAATCCAATATTCTGTCAACTAGACAAAACGGATAGTTTTGCGGAAGATGCTGCAATATGAAATTGATGTCGTGTAGATAGTCCATGTTCCTTCCCCCCGGCCCAACATTCCCTTAATTTTCAGCCTGTTTATACGGCTATCGAAGTCCTTTGTTTTTTTGTCATCTTATTGATCATTCGCTCTAAAGATAAAGAATCGTTGACGTTGAGTATTTCATAGTCAACAAAGCCGAGGTGCTGGAAACTTTTTCTCAGCAATCCTCTTAGGATCTTGTTTGGTCCCATTTCAGCAAAAGTTGGTGCTGGGCAGTCAAGTGGTTTATAAATGTCATAAATCTTTTTTAAACTGGTGTACCAGTTGACCGTCGAGGTTAGTATTTCGGTCAATTGATAACGTATTTCTTTGCTTGTGGTAACGAAATCGGCGCTATAATTCAGGATAATCGGAATTTTTGGTGCTGAAACCCGAATTTTGCTTAACTCCTGGCGAAAACGGAGTTTTGCCTCTTCCATATGTGGGCTATGCCATGCTCCCTGCTGCTTAAGATCGATTATTTCGCATTCCGAATAATTGCATATCTCCTGTTCAAACTGTTTAACCACTTCGACATCTCCACTGACTACGCACTGACTGGCGGAATTGTGGTTTGCCAAACAAATAGTCCCAAACCTCTGACATTCATTAATTTTGGATTGTACCTTAAAGGTATCCAGGTTTTTTACAGCTATCATTTTTCCGGAGCTACTCGCAGCTGATTCATACATGAACTTGCCTCGACATTTGACAAGATATAGAATGTCCTCCAGCCCAACCGCATCAGCAGCGTACAGGGCAGATAATTCACCTGCGCTATGCCCCATTACGATATCCGGAACTACTCCTTCTGCTTTGGCCAACTCGTACATCACTATATTGCAGGTATTGATCAGCATTTGGGCGCGATCCGTCAACTGCATTTCTCTAAATGGTCTGTTTTTGCAGATATCTACAAGATCATCTCCATAAATATCACTTGCAATGTCCCAAATCTGTTTGGCTCTTTCATATTTTTTATGGACATCCATGCACATCTTTCTTTCCTGGGCACCTTGTCCGGGAAACATATAAATCAGATCACCTCTATCCATTTCCGCCATGTGTTAAACCTCCGTCTATCACAAATGCTTGACCTATAATATAAGCTGCCTGGTCCGAAGCTAAATATGCCACCAGGTGAGCAACTTCTTCAGGCTCTCCCATTCTACCGCAGGGAATTTGTTTAACCAGGTTCTTCCTGATGTCAGAGCTGATCTTATAGGTCATCTCGGTTTCGATAAAACCGGGTAAAACGCAGTTAACACGAATACCCCTGTCGATTAGCTCGATAGCAGTACTTTTTGTAAATGCTATAATACCCCCTTTAGATGCTGAGTAATTTGACTGACCAGGCGCCCCGTGAATAGCAGCTACAGAGGAAACATTGATAATGACTCCACTTTTTTGGATTCCCATTATCCTGCTGACAGCTTTGGTTGCATTGAAAACGCCATAAAGGTTGGTTTTAATGACACTGTCCCATTCATCGTCAGACATCATCATCAGGAAATTATCCCTGGTGATGCCGGCATTGCAAACCAACACATCTATTCGCCCGGCTTCTTTTTTAATGTCCATCATCATTTTCTTGATCTGGTCTGATTTAGAAACCGAACACTGAAGAGCCCGAACATTTTCCAATCCTTCCGAGCGCAACGAATTTACCAGCTCATCAGCTACTTGCGATTTGCTGTTGTAATTAAAATAAACTTTCGCTCCCTGAATCAGAAATTCTTTAACAATTGACCTGCCGATACCTCGGGAACCTCCTGTAATTACAGCTACTTTGCCGTCCAATCTTAACATCACTTCACCGGGAATCAAGAATTCTTAACAGTTAAACTCTTATTAAAAACAAAGGGCATACTGACCGTTTTTAAAAGCACCGGTTCCCGTGCGGTCTTGTATATCATCCCAGTGTAGTTGTATTCCGGGTTTAGCAATGCCTTCCCGATTTGTTTGTCCAGAGCAAATGAGTGTTGGATGGCAACGATGACACCTATTTCGTTTTCTTTGTAAAAAACTCGATCTCCTTCCTGAACTTCCCCGGATTCGACGATGAAGCCGACCAAGCTTTTTTCGATTTTGGAGTTGAGCATATTTTCCACAGCTTCCTCGGCAACCATCTCCTTGTCTATCTGAAAGGCCCAAAACAAGCCTAATTCAAGAGGATTTCTGGTAAAGCGTCCTTCTGCTTCAATATTAAGAAAATTGTTTTCCATTCTAACCAGCTCTTTCGTCTGTTCACCGTAAGAAGCAATCGGATGACCGGACTTTTCAGCTTCATGCCAAAGCTTTTCTGTTAGGGATTGACTGTTTTCCCTGGGAGTCAATACCCAAAAACCATATTCGCCGGTTTTACCGGCTCTTAACACGAATGTGTTCTCATCTTCTTCCAGAGTAAGAAAAGACATGTATCGCAATCCCAGAATTTCCGGTCCGCAGACTGTTTCGAAAGGTATGGTCGAATAGGGGCCATCCAGGCTGAACAGACTATATGAACTGTTGATTTCGTTTAGCTTCACTTCTTCAAAATTGGCGAGGTGTGTCTTTAAAAACTGGTCCAGGGTTTCCAGATCGCCACCGTCAGCCATTAAAAAGCCTCTTTCTCCATCAACGTTAACAACATAAATATCTGAAATAATGTTTCCTTCTAAATCGATGCAGAGGGTGTGTAACAGATTTTCTTCACGGAGCCTTCCTACAGGTCCCGTAAGTACAAAGTCCAGATAATCTATCGTCTCGTCTCCAGTTACTTCATACAATCTGACATCCGACAAATCGTTAAAGGCAATTCCTTCTCTGACGGCCTGGTATTGTCTTTCCAGGGAGGGAATCGAATGAACCAAAGTCTTTTCAAAATAATTATCGCCGGTCATAAATTAAAATCTCCCGTTTTTTTCGTTGTATTGTTACGTCAAACGTTTGTTTCCTTAATGATTAGGTATTGAATGCCACAACCTGACTGTTTAACCGGGGTTTTATTATTAATGCGTAGTTGAACCCTTCACGGGCAATCCCAAGACATAGTCCGTATTCTCTATCCAAAGCCGGCCGTTTGTTTCCCAATGAGGTGGAAAAAAAAGACTCCTCTTTTGAAACGTCGTAACAAGGAACCAAATCTCCGTTTTGCGCACTATAAATCATTGCGGCTAAATTCATAACAGGGGAAACAGAGTCCATCCAACCGATTAGAGGAATTGTATTGACTATGGAAATGTCTTCCAGTTGGCTACTCCAATAATGGTTGATAGCCTTGGTCTCGGCCTTATTGATATTTACCAGGCCTCTTTCTGTGCCAGAAATCCACCCTATCTGCCTTGCGTTGATTCCTGCTTCGTTTAGGGCCATTTCAATTGCCTTGATTAAACCCTTGCCGGAAGAATCGTTGCAATGCATATCCTGATTGGAATCGATTGTCATGCCAGAGCCGACTAATTCAGCATAAACCTTACGATCATTTGTTTCAGCTTCATCCACCGGTTCCAACATCATAAAAGCAGCTCCTTCTCCGGGATGGTACCCGAAAGAATCCTTACCGAAAGGAATAATGGGGTTCTGATCATTATTAAGTTCTCTTAACAATGATAATTCTTCAAAATAGGACCAAAATACTTCATCACCACCACCTACAATGAGTTTGTCTTGTCTGCCGGACTCTACCATTGACTGGCCGTAGATAATTCCATTTAGACTTGAACAACCGTCCACATGAAGGTTGGATGTTGCTCCCATCAGACCGAGTGTTATGCTGACATGCCCCAATGCAGAGTTTTGAGTTGAATAAGGAAAAAAAATCGAACTGGGATATTGGGGGCCTTTTGTGATCATTTTTGTTAAATGCTCATGAATCCCCTGCTTTGGGGCTGAGGAAACGCACATTACGATCCCAATATCTTTTCTGACCTTACGCTTTTTTGGGATGCCGGCATCGTCCAAACATAGACTGGCTGCCGCGGTACTGAATTGACTAACCAAATCCATACGCCTGTCGGCATTAATCTGTTTATTGAACCGACTGGGTTTGAAATTCTCAATAAAACAGCCATGTTCACCATTAGTCTCTTTGGTATCGAATCGATTAGTTTTATTGATGGCGTGTGTTTTTTCTTTGAGTGCTTTGCCAAAAGCTTCAAATCCGATGGCAATAGGCGAGACAAGGCCAATCCCCGTTATACCTACTCTTCTTTTTCTTTGACCTGTTTTTATCGGAGGACTTTGCTTTTGAAAACGTTTAAGAACTGTAACTGAATTGTTACCGGCAAATCCGTAATTGTTGCACATCATGACACTGATTTGCTTTTGCCGGATCTCATTGGGAATGTAATCTATGGGATGTTTGTATCTGGATTCTGTAAAATTCAAGGTGGGTGGCAATATCCCTTCATTCATGCATAAAATTGAGACACATGTTTCCAGACTGCCTGCGGCCCCAGTGGCATGGCCAAAAAAGGATTTTGTAGAACTGGTTGGCACTTTTGATGCGATGTCACCGAAAAAACTCATATGGGCATTCGATTCCATTGAATCATTTCCATCTGTGCCGGTTCCATGAGCGTTTACGTATTCCACATCTTCTTTGGAAATCCCCGAATCCTTCAGGGCACGATCCATAGCCAATTGAACACCGATGCCTTTCGGATCTGGAGATGTTGCATGATAGGCATCACCACTCAGTCCATATCCCAAGATTTCCGCTAAAACAGGGGCCTCTCTTTTGATAGCTGTTTCACAATTTTCAACTATAAAAAAAGCAGCACCCTCCCCCAAGGTTATCCCCGGGATCCCGGAAAATGGCGAACATGATTGCGGCGAAACAGCCTTGAGCGCCGAGAACCCTGCATGAAGAGATTGGTCTAACACATCCGAGCCACCAACAATAACGTAATTGGCTTTTCCAGTCCGAACCCAGTCCAATGCCATACCCATGGCGTTGTTTCCCGATGCACAAGCAGTGGAGACCATAGACATCACGCCATTGATCTGGAATTGATGAGCTATGACCTTGAGAATTGATGCATGAAGCTTACGGAATAAATAAGCTTCATCAAATGACTGAAAGTTTCCTGCATGAATTTTCCTGTAAAAATCATGGATAACATCCAAAGCTCCATGGGAGCTGCCAACGCAAATCCCAACTTCATAAGGATCTACATTCAAAAGGTCAAGCTTTGACTGAGCCAGTGCTTCACGAATGGATATTAAGCCGAATTGTGAGCAAAGATTGACATGTTTAAGAATATTTCTGTCAAAATACTGCGATTCATCATAGTTCTTAACCTCACTGCCAAATTTGCTATCATACATGGACACATCAAATTTTTCGATTTGGCGAATACCAGATTTACAGGTCTTAATTCGCTCCATGACCTCGGCTTTGTTGTTACCAATGCCGCAAATAATTCCCATACCTGAAACAACAACCTGTTTTTGCATCTCTAGTTTCCTATTCTCATCGCTTATTCGGTAATCCAACCGCTTTAGATCTTTTAATCTTCAAGTCGGGAATTGGATTTTCCGTGTAGTGGCAAATTTGTGAGTGCAAATATTCCCTTACCTCGACAGGGAATCGGTAAAGCAATTGGTATTTTTGATTGCAAATTCCCAAGACACTGGATCCTTCTGCAATTTTAACACTCCCGGCTTTTTTAAAAATAAAGTGGGTAATCCCCAGGCGTGCGTTTTGTTGAGTGGTTTGATAACAGATTGTCGATTCAACCACCAAAGTGTCTGCCATTTGCGCAGGGTATACAAATTTACAATCTGATCTCAGCACCAGAAACAAATAGGGGCATTCATCCTTTGCGTCTTCTTTGCGAAACAATCGATCTACCAAAGCAAAGCGCCCTATATCGAAATAGTTGAAATAATGGACATTATGAACGATTTTATACGCATCCACTTCATGAAATCTCACGTTAATCTTATTTCTCATCGTGAAACGATATTCAACATTTGCTTTATCCTTCATGCCACCGACAGTAATATTGAAGATGCATTTGAATCGTTCGTGAAAGATGTTTTAACAAGGCAAGTTTACTTTATGACATCCAAAACAGCTGAAATGATCAATACTAATTGCAGCCACGAAAAACCATATTTTGCGCCTGTCAGTATTAAGTCTCGCTCTTTGGTAATTTCTGTTTTCATCTCATCCGTCAGCTCCAGGGCAACATGCTGTGTCTTTTTTAAAACTACCTGAAGTCTTGCGATTGTTGGTGTCACAACGAATGCCCCCAAAATTGTGATTAGAAAAACTATATGTTTGATAAGCATAACCAGGTTGACACCGGTAAAAACTTCAAAAAATCGGTCGTATGCAGCATCAATAAACAGCAGTGGAAATCCGGTAAAAATAGATACAAACAAGGCAACCCAAAGAACCTTGATAAAGCGGCTTGCCCCCATCTGCAAATGATGAGCTCCTTCGAACAAGGGCATTTGGTTTGCTATCACTCTGGCTTTGATGATGGGAGATCCAAGGAATATTACAAAAAACAAACCACCAATCCAACAGCTGATCAGCAACAAATGAAAGAAATAAAAAACTACCTTCATCCAGTCATATTGATAGTTTGTCACCGAAGTACAAAAAACAATCATGAGTACGATGATAAAATTAACCAAACCTAAAAAATCCATCAGTTTGCCAGTGGATTTTGTCGATTCTCCAGCATCTAAAAGTTTCTTATTCTTAATCACCACTAATGCATAGCAAGCAAAACTAGCTAACAGACAAACAAAAACAATATGCTTGATTGCCATAAACACCTGCCAGGGATCGTTCCGATCTATTAAAAAAAACCCCTGGTAGTTGTCATCCATTATCATCACAATAAAACCATTTACTATGATAATTAAAAAAATAACCGATGCGGCCTTGATAAAACGAACCGCAGCATCAATCAAAATGCCATCGGCATGCTGGTCACCTTCTCGCTGAAGCATTCTCATTAAAGGGGTGGAAATAAATCGAATAAAAAAAACTGTTCCTACCAGAATAAATACCGAAGCCAAATGGATATAGTTTAAAAAAACAGACAAAACATACATTCCTTTTCTCCGTAATTAATGCAAATTTATTTAAACATTTAGAGAAGCAATGCTTAAAAAAAATAAAAATCAAACCATAAACTTTATGTAATATTTACGATGTCCGAACATAAGAAATCGTTCCTTTGGTGTCAAGAAAACTTTCAAAATTTCGGATTTATTAATTTTTTGCATTCCAGAATCAAATTTAATCAATTGATATTATTATATTAAAAATATAATCGTTAAAAACAGATGTAATTTATTTTGTTCATTTGTAGTTGATAGTCAAAAATAATCGTAATTAAGCTATTAAATTATAAAATGCAAAATATTTGAAAATTAGCAATAATAAATCAAAAAGTTTCTGCATCAAGGTCGGTAAAGCTTTATCGTGGCATTACAAATAGGTTTTTATTGACTTAAAAGATAACTTTAAATATAAAAAACGTTTCTAAAAATTCTAAATTTATTGATTTTTTAGTCCGTTTTTAGACCCGACCGGTCAAAACCTGTATGTAAGGACGCATGAAGTTAACACAAACACAAAAAATGAATGCGGAGTATTCGAGAATTCCAGGTCGTTTTGGCAGGTTGATTATTAGTTTGAGGGATGAAACTGGTCTTGGAAGCGTGGTAGTTTAGTCTGCGGACTTTTGTGACAACACTTCCTTGTTATGTTGAAGGTCTTCGAGATCTCCGGAAAGGCTCCGGAAAAATGTCCTGGTTTCGTGGATGAAGGCCTTGACGGTGGGAGATAACCATTTATTGCGATGTCGAAGCATTCGAATCGGCACCTGTGAAACTTCAATGGGAACCGGTAGGCTTTTCAGTCTACCGTCTGCTAGCTCCGTTGCTACCATTCTTTCGGGTAGCAGGCCGACGCCGATCCCTTTTAACAGGCAGGCCTTGATGGCTGTCACGCTGTTAAAGGTCATCATAGTCACCGGATGGATCTTTTCTTGAGCCAATACCTGTTCAAGTTCCATTTTGTAAGCACAATCGTGTTTCGGTAGCATTAGGGTTTGGTTTTTTAGATCGGCAGGCTGAAAATCGCTGTATCGTGCCAGTTCGTGCTCCCTGTTTACAGCCAGAATAATGGCTTCAGCTCCAAGGTTCTCGCAAATCAACTCTGGTGCAGGCAAATCCTCAGCATATAGAAAAGCCAGATCAATTACACCGGATTTTAGTTCTCGCTGCAGATTGTGAAAAGCGCAAGTACTAATATCCAGACCCACAGTCGGGTGGGAGCGTTGAAATCGGCTTATGATTTCGGGCAGGTAATTTTCACACAAGGTTTGGGGAATCCTCAATGCAATCATGGCCTGTGAAACATGAATTTCGGACATCTCCGACAGTGTTTCCTGCTCCAGATCCAGCAATCGTTCCGCATATCTTAGCAGGGTTTCACCCGCCATGGTGAGACGGATGTGCTTGCCCAGTCGATCAAACAGTGGGATTCCAAAATCCTCTTCCAGCCCACGTATTTGTGAGGAGATAGTAGACTGGGCATAATGAAGAAGCTCGGCGGCGCGATGGAAATTCAAGGTGGTAGCCACCGTCTTAAAAGTTCTCAATTGTCGGAGATCCATTCTTAAGTTATTGATCGAAATTTTTGATTGAACCGTTTAAAAAATGTCATTGGACGATAAATATCGATTAAAATACTATGATTTTTTAAACCCACTAGGCAAGGAGAAACTTTTAAATAACAGACATTAAAGGGATTTTTTGATTGACAGGGAGTAAACATGGCCACATATCGCATCAACCAATTAATTGTCACCACTAGGAAAAAGGGAAGAACCCGGTACATCAAATCGGGATCACCGCAATGTTTCGGTCCCTATGCGGAGATCCGTACACCTGACTATGAATTTCAATTCAACCTTCGTGGTGAAATCAAATCGATTCGCGGGCTGTCAATGAACTGGCCCCATCCATTGGAAATACTGAAGCGCTCGGATGGCAATGATTGGGTTTATTACTCTGTCGGGGCGGTAGTTAATCAACAGAACATTAAAGACTACATGGGGGAATATTACCTTCCCTGTCCGACATACTCCACCAATACAATCTGGAATTTTTCTCCCCACAGCGATATGAAAGTAGCTCAGGGCTTCGGGGCCTGGTACCAGCTGATCGGGGAGTTGCATAGCTTGTTGCAGACAAAGATCTCCGACCCTGTCCGAGATCTTTTTGAAAAGATTCTATTCCATAACGACAATCAGTTACACCAACGTACGGAAGAGTTGCATGCACTTCTTGGCGGATCGGTTTCAGTGCTTCCTCCTGACAGTCGCCATGTTGAATACGAAGTTATTCCACTAATGATTTCAGATGGCTGCCAGTATCACTGTGGTTTTTGCAAGTTGAAATCGAAACATCGCTTTCAGGCTCGAACCCGCGATAATATCCTTCAGCAGTTGTATGATTTAAAACATTTTTACAAAGCTCATGGACACTTTTACCAGGGATTGTTTTTGGGAAACCACGATGCTCTTAATGCCGGAAAGGAACTGGTGTGTGACTCTGCCAAGGAGGCTTATGTTCACTTTGGTTGGGAAAATCAAGCCGGTCATGATCCCCGACTGTTCTTTTTTGGAAGCGTTGATAGTCTTTTGAAAACACCTGATGGTTTGTTTGATACATTAAATGCATTACCGTACCTAAGTTATATCAATATCGGATTTGAATCGACAGACGAGGAAACCCTGAAAGTTTTGAAAAAGCCAATTACTGTAGAAAAAGTTAAGGCAGCATTTACAAAAATGCTTGATATCAACAAAGCCTACGACAGACTTGAGGTTACAGGCAATTTTCTGATTGGTGACAGTCTCCCGCAAGCCCATGTGGAGTCTTTGTCTGAACTTCTACAACAGATTCCGGAACCAGAATCGGCCCGCGGAACAATCTACCTCTCCCCTTTGTTGAATAGTCATCGCAGCACCGAACTGTTGCCTGTATTCAAGATGATTAAAAAACAAAGCTGCTTGCCGGTTTACCTCTACCTTATCCAGCGGATGTAAACAATGATATGGTGCCCCCACCAGGACTCAAACCTGGAGCTGAGGATCAGGAATCTTACTAGATATCTCCTTAAAAATTGTGTCTTGATTGATAATTCTTGGCTATACTTAAGAATGATTGTTGATTGGGTGTGGATTAACGGATTCCTTCTTTTCGGTATTTCTTAATAATAGGCTGAGATAACTCGCCATTGCAGACCAGTTTTTGATGCTTGAGGTCGGATTAATTTACTGAAAGCCGAAACCTTCCCCTTTATTCTCTATAAGCCTTTTATTATTGGCTCCTGAAGTAAAACAAAATATTAAACAAAGAGATTGGTATGCTATTCTCCATTGATTTGTATTCCATAATATCATAAAATATAATCTTAAAGATATAATTCTGTATTCTAACACTGCATATATTATGATATTGATAATTGATTATTCTTTATAACAAAGAGGTACGGCAATATGAAAACCACCGTCGAAATACCGAATGAGGAGTTGAAGCAATTAATCGCATTTACAGGTGCAAAAACGAAAAAGGATGCAATTAACGTTGCTATTAAAAGCTACAATAAACAGCAACGTCTTTTGGCCTTGTCAAAAAAACTGGGCACATTTGAAGACTTCATTGATGCAAACGAGCTGGATCAGATGAGGGCCGAATAACATGCAATCACTCACTTTGATAGATACTTCCTGTTGGATAGAAGCCTTGCGAATTTCAGGCAATATTAAGGTTCGGGAGATAGTTAAAGGACTGCTTGTTGAAGGGAGAGCGGCATGGTGCGATATGGTATTACTTGAACTCTGGAATGGAGCACAAGGCAATTCGGAAAGAAAGATGCTTAATGATTTGGCAGAAGAGATAACGATGCTCCCAATCTCAAACGAAGTGTGGTCTCTAGCTCGAAAACTAGCAAGAAAATGCAGAGACGGCGGAAAAACTGTTCCTTCAACAGATATTTTGATCGTTTCGTGCGGGTTGGGAAACAAGGCTAAAATTGAGCATCAGGACAAGCATTTTGATATCATACTGGAAATGTACTCAAAATGAACGGCTTGAGCGTGGTGCCCCCACCAGGACTCGAACCTGGAGCTGAGGATTAGGAACCCTGCGAGATTACTCACTAAACACTTTGTTATGATTGGTGGTTCGTGAACGAGGCTGGAAGTGATTGTGGATTTGGTGGGGATTGACAAGAAACTTGATTTCAGTCCCTTTTTATAACAGTTTAATCTGACATGCTATCTTATGCCGATTTGCTATGCGTGAAGGTCGGCCCAACCTCCTGAAAGCCGAAACCTTCGCTAAAATTACCGGTCACTGAATTGCGGAAAAATCATAACAACTAATGGAGGTCCATCAATCCATTGGTCTGATTTTACCAAAGATAAGATTATCGTTATCACCGATTAATACCAAACAGATTTAGCCTTTTACCAAAGCCGGGATCGAGACCAACCTTCCTTGTACCAGATGAATGAAACTAAAAACCCTCCTATTGTATAAGCGATCAGAAAACCGAGAACGATTCCCATCAAGCCGAACCCTGTATAGATCCCCAATATCCACTGCAAGGGCAGCATCAAACACCATTGGATAATCAATGTCAAGGCAAGGGAGGTTTTAGGTGCTCCCGCACCGACAAATGCGGCACACATTATCGTAAAAAAGCCGATCACGAGGATATTACCGATCGAAACCCGCAAGGGGGCCAACACGATCGCTATGGTGTCGGGATCGACAATGAATACGGACAGTATGGCCTGGGGAAAGAGACCTACCAGAATCGCAAAAATCAAGAGTACGCCGACTCCTGTTTTCGATACATCCCAGGCCCATTTTTTGGCACCGGGTATATCTTTTCTTCCCATTGCCTGACCAATGAAAGTAATCGTGGCAAATCCCATTGCGTCGGCTATCAGAATTATTGTCACCATGATGTTATTCATGACATTAAACGCAGCTGTTTCCCTGGTTCCCAGAAAACCCACCATGAAAAACAGGACCGACAATGAGATGGTAGCGAAAAACTGGCTGACACTCACAGGGACGGAAAGCTGAATCAGGCTGCGGATTCTTTCTTTATCCGGTAATCCCCGGAGAAACCCATTGATTTGCAAACGGCCGATTCCGATCGCCAGATAAACAATTAACGTGCAAAACTGGGCCAGCGTTGTCGATAAACCTGCTCCGGACGCCCCCATCTCGGGAAATCCGAATTTCCCGAAGATGAGAAGATAATTGAAAACCGTGTTCAGGATGATAGCGCTTGTCATCTCCAGCAGCGTGATTTGCGGTTTTCCGATTCCGTTCCAGTAGGAACGAAACAGAAAACAGAGCACAAAAAGCAGCAATTGCGGCATTCTGGTATTCAGATAAGCAATCCCCTGTCCAACGACTTCCGGATCTTGATTCATATATGAGACGCAGAAAGGTAGTGCAATATACCCTATAACCATGAGTATCAGGCCGAGGGCCATGCCAAGCAGAAGTCCTCCATTCAGGTCTTTCCCCGAAAGATGCAGATTACCTTCACCAACTTGCATGGCCGCTAATGTTTGGACCCCGGTTCCCAGCCCCATTGTGATGACGAATAGCATGAAAAACAGGGAATTCGCCAGACCGATGGCAGCCAGGCTGACGTCGCCCAAACGTCCCACCATGCCAACATCGATCAGTCCGACCGAGGCAAAACCTAATATGGAAATTGTAATCGGTAGTGAGAGCTTCAGAATCTGCTTCTGGCGTGATGCTTCAGGCAAGGAGGCCGATTGAGTCGATTTTGTCTTTTCTGAAGAATTATTCATAAGTTTTCTCCGCATTAAATGAAACTAGCGTAGCGGTGATTTGCGCCGGATTGCAGCTGACGAATCACAGCTATTCTTTGATAATCATGACAAAACGGACTTAAAACTCCGTTTTGTCATTCAAGATCAGAATACTACCGACCGACTTGGTGAGAACTTAAGTCTAACTTAACTTTTATAATTTCAATATGTTGTGATAGAACTGGCCAGATATGGATTTGATTTGGGAAGAGCGTCGTTTTTGGAGGATGGAAGAAAGGGAGGATTAATTTAAATGCTGTGTGACGATTTCCCGATAGAGTTGTTCGGTTTTATGGCTGAGCCGGCTATCCAATGCTTCTTCAAAATGTTTGCGACATCTTGCATAGATTTGCTTTGCCTGTTCCGGCATATTGTTGTTCTGATGGTAGATCATCAGACGCCTGTAAATTTCCTCTTTGTAGGGATCACTTGCGAGATATGTCTCCCCGTACTGGATGCAGAGATCAAATTCATTGTTCTCTTCATGGTGGTCCATCAACCAGATCAGAATACGGAGGTATTCCCGTTTTAGCCGTTCCCGTTCTGTGTTGCACCACTGTTCGTAAGGATCTTCCTCTAAAAAATCACCCCGGTAGATTGCCTCTGCTTCCTCGTAGTATTCCAGGGCTAACGCGGGATCGCTTTCCTTCAGCCCGTTTTCTATCATCATATTAAAGGTGTTAACGTCGGTATGCCCTTTTTCTCCAAGGTTCAGGCTATACCCGCCGTCTTCTCTTAGAATATATGAAGAGGGTATGCCTGCTGGAATATCCGGTTCCAGAATTTTTCTCAGTGCGGCCAAAACCACGTGAAACCTTTTCGACGCTGTCTTTGGACTTTCATCCGGCCATAGCAACTCCATTAGGATCTCCTTTTTCGTATAGCCGTTGGCACTTCTCAATGTCAGGTATTTAAACAGTGTTTTCGCCTGCCGGCTTTTCCAGTGTTTGCCTGATAGTTCCCGATCTCCCTGGAGAACCTTGAATTTACCAAAGAAAAAGACGCCTAAATCAGCAGGTGGGACTTTGGGCATAAATTCTATCAGTTGGATTGCGGCCTTCCTGACGCTTGGTTCTTTGCTTTTTAAAGCCGATGCCAGTGACTTTTTGCGCCATTCTCCCGCGGATTGGCCCAACATCTGTTGAATAAAGGTTTCCAATTTTCTTTGGGAGTAAGTTTCTGCCAATAGGCAGGCAAACCAGCTTCTTGAGGATATCAAGCCCGGGTATATTCCGCATTCTTCCATGATTGTGAGTGCATTCTGAAACCGTTGCAAAGCCAGGGGTCTTTTGTTTACGGTAATAAAGTAATGAGCCTGGAGTAATAAAAACTCGCAGGTGTTTGCCACAGAGAGGTTTCCTTTTTCATTTTTATTGATAAATTCTAAAACATGATCTTCGTTCCCAAGCTCAAGGTATATGTGATGCCGGTATATTTCATAAAATACTCTTTTGGGATGGTGATCCGGATTAGACCGAGCTGCCTTGATGATTTGTTCTTCAGCCAGGGGCAGATTGTCCGTTAACAAAGAAGCTTCAGAAAGAATCCAATGCAGTCTGGCCTGTAGTATGTAATATTCCTTTTCAACAAAGTACTGCAGCCCTTTCCGGGCGAAATCCATTCCGATGTCGATTTTCCCCAGGCCGATCAAATTCGCTGAAAGGCAGTGAAAAAAGACCTCCTGAAGCATGATTTCTTTGACACCCGCCTCCTCGATCCATTTCAAACCTTCCTCGACTTTCTCAAGACCTTCAGCAAACCGGCCAAGATGAAACAGAGCGTAGGAAACAAACGCATAACAGTTTCTGATGCTGTCTTTTTCTTCAAAGTGCATCGCTTCTTTGTGGTAGATTAGCTTCTCGCCATACAAAATGGTATTAACATAATCATCCAGTATGAAATACCGTCGGCATTGCGCATAGAATATCAGCATCTCCCGTTTGTCCGGGTTCATATCCTCTTGCTCGATCAGGCCTTTGTATTCAGCAAAGTACCGGTCCGCTTCCCCGACCTTTCTTAAGGATGCAGCGACAAACGTTTGAAATTTTCTCAAGTCATATCGAATCGGTCCCGAAAGTTCGTCTAAACCACTTAGGCTTTCCAACTCCAACTCCGCCTGCAGATAATCGCCCAGCTCAAACCGTAAAACAGCCAGAAAAAACTGGGCGTGTCGTGTGTTTTTATCGGGTGTCTGCAGTCTCTGTTGCAAATAGGTTTCCAGTTTTTTTTGGGCTCCAAGATTGTTGAATGTCACGGCTGTCAAAGAAGCTTGAATCCGCAGATACCATGGGTGTTTCTCCAGATAGCGTTTGGGGATTCGATCTGCATAAACACCAATAAGATAGAACCGGCTATGCTGCATCCAGGTATTAATACATTGTTCAAACAGGATTCCGGCATGATCATATTGCTTGGCAGAAAGGAACAGCTCCATGGCTTCCTGCAAATAGCCCTTTTTTGTCATCATATCCGCTGCTTGGATATGAAGCTGATTCACCGCTTTGTTGCCTAAACTCTGTTTCAGCTTCTTTTGCAAGAATTCTCTGAACAGATCGTGATAGCAATAGGTTTCCCTATCTTCGTCGAGTATAAAGGTGAACAATCGATTATCTGCCAATTTGGACAGGATTTCCCTTGAGTTTTCGATAGTCAGATAACGGTCGCAAAAATCTGCCTCCTGAAAAGGTAATATCGATGATCTCAGCAGAAAATCCCTGAATGTTACTGGAAGTTTTTCAAAGACGTTTTCCTGTAGGTACTCGGCAATAATTCTTGAAGAACCCTTAAGTTCCAAGATTTGTTGTTCAATCTCCCTTCGCTCTTTGTCCTTTACAGTGTGGTAGAACAGGATCAGGCCTGCTATCCAGCCATTGGTCCTCTGTCGAAGGTGGGTCAGGTTTTTATCGTCCAGTGGCACATCAAACAGGCTTTGACAAAGCAGTTCCGTCTCCTGGTCGGTTAAGGCCAGATCATCGGTTTTGATCTCAATAAGCTCCCGGGCTACTCTCATTCTTGAAAGTGATATCTCAGGCTCAAGACGGCTGATAATAATGATATGAAGATGAGGCGGTAGATTTTCGAGCAGAAAATTCAAGGTTTTGTTGATTTCAGAACTTGCCTGAATACTGTGATAGTCATCCAGGATAAAAAATAGATCTTCAGAGACATCAATCTCCAGGTCCCGGAGGAGCATCGTCGAAACTTCTTGCCATTCCTTTTTAGGGTCCCGGATGCGATCAATTCTTTCCTGCGTTTCTTCACCGAAAGATGGATTGAATTTTCGTATACCGGCATTCAGATAACTCAAAAAAATGGCGAGACTCTGGTCCGATTCTGTAAGCCGATACCATACCGGTTTCCAATTGTGATGTCGCACAGCCTGGGATATGAAAACGGTTTTTCCGAAGCCGGCTGGCGCCACAACTGTGGTCAGCTTTTTTTTGTGCGCCTTTTTCAGTTGTCGATGTGGACGTTCCCTAAAGATGGTATTGGAGACAATGGGAACTTGCAACTTGGACCTAAGGATCATGAGTATCTGGAAAGGGAAAGAGTAAAAGTGAATTTACTCAACATGTTCCGCCATTATGGGTTGCTTGTCGTTGTGCGAAGGTCTGTGCAACTTTCAGAATGCCGAAACCATTATATTGAATCGCTAAAGGCCACCTTAAGAATTGTTCTAGGAATTGATGGCGATGTTTTACTTAAACGTAGTGCTCTACATACAAATCGATAACTTTTCTGATCAGTTTTTGATATGGGATGCCTAACTTTTTCGCTTCTTCTTTGAAGAATTTGACACTATCTTTGTTGAGGTTGATCGTCACTCTGACAGTAGCTTCCTTGGAAGCGAGTTTGTCAGGCGAAGGCAGGAAATCCTTTACGGTTTCGCCAAGATTCATTGGTTCATCTGTGTATTTTATTTTCTTCTTCATATCGCCTTTTTCCCTTCCTCCAATAGCCAGCACCAATTATTCTGATTATCCCGCTCTGACAAGTAAATCTAACAGTCATGAATTCCTCACCTACCTTCCCCAGACAGAAGTAACGTTGTTCATCTTTATTGTGGTCGAGATCCTTGACAATTATTCTCTTTAGCCTTCTTTGCTTCATGGAATGAAACAGAAACATCGTGTTTCGCCTTTTTTTGATGGTTCTTGGCCTCATCCCATTCATAGGTATGCTTCGGTTATCTGAATCGTTGATGTATCATTGCATTATATTAAGTATATTCATACATCAAATAATGCACATTTATCAGATGGTTCTATGCAAATTACAAATCAGTGGGATGGCAATGATGGTGTATTCAAGTGGATCTGTAAGTGAAGTAAAAATCGTGAAGGTTGGTATGGTGCCCCCACCAGGACTCGAACCTGGAGCTGAGGATTAGGAATCCACCGTTTTATCCGGCTAAACTATGGGGACACGTATACGACCAGTATATATCGGAGTGTCCGGTTTTTCAACCGGCAATATCCCTGATCGATTG
>JAKSDL010000286.1 GCA_022360105.1 Pseudomonadota bacterium | reverse complement strand
TAATGCAGATTCGTGTGGTTAGGCTGCCCTGCCGTTTGACACTTCTGTGAGCGTAGGATAATTTTTAGTTGCTTTTTCAGGACAAATAGTTTTTCACACCTCGATCACTTCAGAGATATTTACCGGTTTAGTTTAATCTAACCTTTTAAGATTTAAGATTTTTCATGGATCATCCAAAGCCTGTATTGTTTTCCAGATCAATCGTTTTGTTGATTGCTACTTTGCTGTTGTCAGGTGTCAACTGCCACGGAAATAAAGTTCCTCAGCAGCCTAGCTTTATGACTGGGCAAATCATAGTCAAGTTCAAATTAAACACAGATAGCGACGATATTCACAAACTACTTTTTCGGCTCAATAAAGATTTAGTTGTTGAATTAGAATATGTTAGATCAATGTCTGGTAGTGCACATGTCATAAAAATCTCCAATTTAGAAGATCAAAAAAATATGGAAAGAATCCTGCGAGATATAAACAATCACAAAGATGTAGAATATGCTGAAGCTAATAGAATAATGACGATTCAAAACTGAAAACAAAATGTTGTATTTTAAACTGAAAATAAATCTTTTTTTACTGGTAATTGGCCTAATTTTGATTTGCTTATCAGCAATGAGTTTCGAATTACCTTTTGAGAAGTACGAAACCCAAAATGTTGGCAACGCAGAACGATTCGATCAGTTAATTATCAAATTAAAACCAAATGAAACAGAAGGCGGAATGTTTATAGCGGGGACTTCGTCTAAATTGAGTTTTAACCAGATGCAAAATCTTGTTTCAAGATCTGGTGTGGATTTAATAAACAAAGGGGCTATGTCCGGGGGAGCGCAAATCTTGGATCTGCCCTATAAAATGAACCTTGATGAAGTTGCAAATGTAATTGCTAATCTTGAAGATGATCCAGATGTGGAATATGTGGAACCGAATCGGCGACATTATCCAATGTTGGAGCCGAATGATACCCATTATTTTAATGGTAATCAATGGCATTATAAAGACAGCTCTGGAGAACCAGGTTCTGTAAACTTACCTGATGCTTGGGCTGATACTACGGGAGATGAAAGCCTCGTCATTGCTGTGCTCGATTCAGGCCTGCTGCCTGACCATGAAGATATTAGCAGTGATAGGATTGTTTCAGGATACGATTTTATAACACATTATCGCATCGCAAATGATGATATTGGCTATTCTACAAATAGCAGGGATAATGATCCTACAGATCCTGGCGATTGGATTACACTTAGTGAAGCGATTGGTGTTGACGCCAGTGGTGATTATGCAGGTTGTGATGTCCAGGATAGTTCTTGGCATGGGACTCATGTTGCCGGGACAATTGGCGCTGATACAAATAATAATATGGGTGTTGCTGGAGTCAATTGGAATTCTAAAATTCTTCCTGTGCGTGTTTTGGGCAAATGCGGTGGTACAACACAAGATATCGCTGATGGGATAAGGTGGGCTGCTGGAATCCATGTTGATGGAGTCCCAGATAATGCCAACCCCGCAAAAGTGATTAACCTTAGCTTAGGTGGAAAACATGCTTGCAGCTCATCACCCGTAATGCAGAGTGCTATCAATGATGCTGTTAACATAAAGGGAGCTGTAGTTGTTGTCGCTGCAGGAAATGAGGGTATAGATGCTAAAAATTATTCCCCTGCTGGATGTGACAATGTCATTACTGTGGCCTCGATCAATAGAGATGGAGGAAGGTCTACTTTTAGCAATTATGGAAGCTCTGTTGAGATTGCTGCTCCTGGGGGAGATGAACCTTCCAACGTCGACGATGATATTTATTCGACACTGAACGATGGTACAACAGAAGCAAGTGGTGATAGTTATGCTTACTATCAAGGTACTAGCATGGCAACTCCACATGTTGCAGGAATTATTTCTCTTCTTCTATCCATACGACCAGGATTAAGTCCCGATCAAGTTAACAAAAAAATACAAGCTACTGCACGAGCATTTCCTACTGGCAGTGATTGTAATGTTAGTCTTTGTGGGGCTGGAATAATCGATGCGACTGAACTAATTACAGAGATATATGATCCTGTAGCCTGGATTGATACAGCAGATAATACATATACTGGAGATACCATAATTCTCAGTGGTGCTGGAAGTTTTGATTTGGATGGTGGTTTTATCAAAGATTATTTTTGGCAACAGACTTCCGGAAATCCGGTTAATTTGACTGGTGTTACTTCAGATACAGCAAGTTTTACTGCACCATCTGAACCTGAAACATTAATATTTCAATTGGATGTCACAGACGATACTAACAATACCAGTTCAATTAGTATGAGCGTTTCCATTAGCAATCCACCTGCTTCGTCTTCTGGTGGAGGAGGTAGCGGCGGCGGTGGAGGAGGTTGCTTCATCGCGACGGCAGCCTACGGCACAGCCATGGAACCGGATGTCAGGTATTTGAGGGCGTTTCGTGATGAGTACCTGTTGACAAATAAGCCGGGTCAGATCTTTGTTGATTTCTATTATGACTATAGTCCACCGGTCGCTGACACGTTACGTGAATACTCTCTCTTACGGACACTCGTCAGAGGTTCCTTGAAACCATTGGTTTGGCTGAGTGAAGCCGTTGTGAGTGATGAAATTTTGGCTTTGCAAACGGTAGACGCGCCATGAGAAAGCTGAGGTCGGGCACAAAAAATTTTGATGTCCGATTTCAAGATCCTATTTAAACAATTGCTCTTAATCTATCATAATCTCGATTTCTCCAAGCAATACCCACCTTGAAGGAACGAAATAGTTTATTCCCATAAATATTTCCTTATATCATTTTGACAGCCTCGGGTGGTTTGAGGTATCGTCTTTTTACAATAGAGCTTGCGAGTGGGTCATTAGCTGATTGAGACGTGATCGGAAAGGAAAATCTATGAATCGTAGGTTGTTGGTTGTGTTGTGTGTGGTGTTTGTTGTTCTCGCTTTGTATCTCTTTGCAATGCCGGTTCCTGTTGATCCCGTCGCCTGGCAAGCCCCGCCTAATCCGGGATATGAAGGCGTATTCGCAGTTAACCAGCGTTTAAAAGGCATTGAAGAGCTTCCAATTGGCGATACTTATGGCCCGGAGGATGTAGCGGTCGACAGCATGGGGCGCATTTATGCGGCAACTCATAACGGCACGATTGTTAGACTGGAACCTGACGGCTCCGGTTACGAGGTTTGGGCCAACACGGGTGGCAGACCCCTTGGGATCGAGTTTGATCTCCAAGGCAATTTGATTGTGGCTGATGGTTTCAAAGGCCTTCTTTCCATCGATACTAAGGGTAATGTTACCGTTTTAGCCGATGAAGCAGACGGCATTCCCATAAAATACACTGATGATGTGGATGTGGCCAAGGACGGAAAAATATACTTTTCCGATGCCTCTACAAAATTCAGGGCCCAGGAGTTTGGCGGTACTTATGAAGCCAGTTTGTTGGATCTTTTAGAGCACGGTAGATACGGGCGACTTCTGGTTTACGATCCGGCAACTAAACTCGCCACCACAGTTTTGAACGGCTTGAGCTTTGCCAATGGTGTTGCTGTATCGCACGATCAAAAGTCTGTTCTTGTTGTAGAAACCGGAGAATATCGAGTTCTCCGATTTTGGCTTGATGGCCCCAAAAAGGGTCAACGGGAGCAATTTGGCCCCGTCTTTCCCTCTTTTCCCGATAATATCGACGCCGGTCTGAACGGCAGATACTGGGTGGCCCTGGTTGCACCTCGCAATAAGATGCTGGATAAGCTATCAGGACGCCCGTCCCTGCGAAAAATTGTTCAACGCTTACCCGTATCCTGGCGCCCTAAAGCAGAACCCTATGGTCATATCATCGCGTTGGATAATGCCGGTAATGTGGTGGAGGACCTGCAAGACCCGGATGGCAGCTATCCGATCAATACCAGCATCACAGAAACCGAGGATTACCTTTACCTTGGCAGTCTGTTTACGCCGGTACTGGGACGTTTGTCGAAAGAAAGAGCGGGATTGTAAATCTCACCAGGCCTTCCAAATCTCAAACTCTCCTTTTTTCCTTCCCTCCAATTTGGCCTTTTACTCCTGCGTTTTTTTAAATTTACATTTTTAATAGCTCGCCTTGACTATCCTATCAGTCGTTTTTAGTATAATGGCGAGAACTATCAATCATCATGTCAATGGTGAATTTCTGCAGCACGTCATTTGAACGACGTCGTTTGAATTGTAATGTAAATAATCGATGAAAAGACTCCTTTTTCGATTCTATTCTGTTTCGGTGAAATTAAAGCTCATTATTGTCATCCTGCTGACGGTCTCCTGTACCCCGCAAATTCAGATCACAAGTACTGATTTTTCAGAATCCTACTCCGATCCGGAGGCGTATCTGATGACAGCCATAAGATATAACAATATCCCCACGGTAATGAGATTTATTGAAGAAAAGCTGGTGGATGTAAACGCCAGGGACGAATCGGGAAGAACCGCTTTGATGCACGCTGTGATTAACGAACGAATACTCATCGCTGAATACCTGCTGCAAAAGAAAGCAGATCCCTTGCTCCGCGATTCCTGGAAATACAGCGCCCCCGTTTATGCCTGGGAGTCGAATAACAAGGAAATGATTTCCCTGGTTTTGAAAAACACTCCGGATTTGAATGCCCGGGATTTGTGGGGCCAAACCCCACTCCAACTTGCGGTGTGTTGGAAATATTCCGATATCGCGATGTGGCTGCTAAATAAAGGCGTTGATCTTGATTTGCAGGATAATGAGGGGCAATCTGCCCTGATCTTGACCATTCGCTGTTACAATCCGAACCTGACCGGGGAACTGCTGAAAAGAGGAGCCAATCCGGATCTACAGGATGAAAATGGCGATGCAGCCCTTCACTATGCAATTATCTATCATCAGCCCGAAATACTCTCATTACTGCTTAAATCGGGAGCCAGGACAGATATCTTCAATCTGGAGAACCAATCTCCGCTGATGATGGCCATAAACTATGAATATCTTGAATTAATAAAACCGTTTTTAACAAAAGGGACAGGTCTTGATGCGCAGAATCAAAACGGGCGGACCGCCTTGATGAAAGCGATAGCAGACAAACAGTTTGAGATTGCCAAATTATTAATTCAAAGCGGAGCCAGCCTGACCCTGCCTGACAATTCAGGAAGAACGGCATTGTCAATGGCTTCGGAAACCTGGTCAGAAAAAGCAGTGAAGCAATTGCAGGAGATAAATGATGGAAAATAACCGGGTGCGATGGATCATTGTAATTGTCTGTATGCTTTTTTTCGGAGCTTGCACCATTTTTAGCTCGGGACCAAAGAGTAAAGCAGCCAGGGTTGAATTGGAAAAGGGAACCAATCGGCGCAGTTCAAACAAAACAGCTATGATCATCGGCAATGTGGTCGGTGCTAATAGCAGCCAACAACCTGTGTTAGTCGTTGCTTACGCTCAAGGGCTCAAGAACAGGAAACGTTCGGATCGTATCCACTCGGTAATTTTGGATGAACCGGGAGAGTTTATGCTTTACGTGCCGGCCGGCGACTACAGGGTTTTTACCATTGTTGATTTTAATAACAACAACCGGTTTGAACAATTCGAAACTTCAGGAACCTTCAATGAAACTATTTTTCTCAAAATGGGTGAGGTGAAGTCTGACATTAGGATTGAGAGTAAAGAGGAACCATTGGTTTCTGTTGTTTTCCCGGAAAAACTTGGTGTGGCTTACGATTTTGACAGTGTTGAATATGGCTGGTCCAACGGAGAGATAGTGAAAATCTACGACGCTATTTTTTCTCCTAAAAATGCTGAAGCAGGGCTATGGTCGGCAGATCGCTTTATCAAGATTTTTGGAGCGAACATATACCTGGTGGAGGAGTATGATCCCGAAAAAATTCCTATCCTTTTTGTGCACGGTATTCAGGGAAGTCCACAGGAATGGATTCCCTTTTATATTCGAATGGATAAAAGCAGATACCAGCCTTTGCTTTTCTATTATCCATCCGGAATGCGCCTGGAGCTTGTTACGCGGATATTGTTTGAAAGACTGAAAGCTTTAAACAGCCAATATCGATTTAAAAAAATGGCGGTTACTGCCCATAGCATGGGTGGTTTTGTAACCCAGACTTTGCTGACCGAACGAGGTTTAAAAAAGGACCTTGATTTCGTGAAGCTGTACATCACCCTGGCCACTCCATGGACCGGGTTTGAATCTGCTGATCTGGCCATAGCAACATCTCCGGTGGTTTTACCCAGCTGGATTGATGTCTCCTCCAGGAGTGTCTTCATCAAGAAACTGCTTAAAAAAACTCTCCCTAAAGATATCCCCTATTATCTGTTTTATGGAAAGAACGACCAGATTTCCGGCGGCAAAGCCCTGGATCAAAGAGCGTTTATGAATGCCAAGGCAAAACTGGGATTTCAGGTAAATCATGCAAGCATTCTTTCCGATAAAAAAGTCTGGTTGGCCTATCAACAAATATTAGATGATCACTTTTATTAAACGCCTTGATAAAAGTTCATGCTCATGAACCAAGCCCTAAAGTTATGTGTTCTTAATCTTCAAAATGATCAGTATTATCGGGTAATTGAGATTCGGTTTTACATTTTGGCATTTAAACACTAAATTGAACGTTTAATCACATACAAACAACATCACTCTCACTGAAATGACCTATGCGCTGGAATGAACGACTTTATATTAAAGATCTTGTTGATAAAATTGGTGAAACTCATACGCTTTATGGCTGGGTGCAGTTTACGCGAAAATCGGGAAAGATCAGGTTTTTAGGATTTCGTGATGGCTCCAGTATTATGCAGGGAGTGCTGGTTCAAGGCGAAACAGATGAGGCCACTTATGACATGTTCAAGGACCTGAGACAAGAAACCAGTATCAAGATGACCGGTGTAGTTCAGGAAAGCAAGCAATCCCAGTATAAGGTTGAAATGCTGGTTAAAGAGATCGAAATTCTGGGAACATCGGAGCAATTCCCGATCACTCCAAAGGAGCATGGGATCGACTTTTTACTTTCCAACCGGCATCTTTGGCTTCGTTCCAAAAAACAAGTAGCGCTCTTCAGAATCCGCAGCACCATCATCCAAGCCATTCGCGATTTTCTGTTTGAAAATCATTTCATTCAAATGGATTCTCCTATTCTCACACGAAGTGTTGGAGAAGACCCTGCCGGGTTGTTTGGTGTTGATTATTTCGATATGGGAACGGCATATCTGGCACAAACAGGTCAACTATACCTGGAAGCCAGTATTGCAGCCCATGCCAATGTTTTCTGTTTCGGCCCCACATTTCGAGCGGAGAAATCCAAAACTCGCCGCCATCTCACAGAATTTTGGATGATGGAAGCGGAAATGGCGTTTTTTGATAATGATGACAACATGGATTTTCAGGAAGACATGATTAAATTTATTGTCCAGCGCGTTTTGGATCGGACTGAATGGTACCTGGGGCATTTGGAGAGAGATCCGGAAGTCTTGAAAAAAGTGCTGGGGCCATTCAAACGATACAGCTATAGCGAAGCCATAGAATATCTCCAATCCAAAGGCAGCGAAATCAAGTGGGGGGAGGATTTGGGGGCACCGGAAGAAACCTTGTTGACGGATGATTCTCCTGTACCGGCTTTTGTTTATGACTACCCAAGAGAAGTAAAAGCTTTCTATATGAAAGAAAATGCAGAAGATCCGAGGACTGTGAAATGTTCCGATTTATTGGCTCCGGAAGGATATGGAGAAATCATCGGCGGCAGTCAGCGTGAGGACTCCCATGAAAAATTGTTAGCACGCATTAAAGAGATGGATCTACCGGTTGAAAATTACGAATGGTATCTGGATTTGCGTAAATACGGAACAGTTGTTCATTCCGGATTCGGGGTGGGTATTGAACGACTGGTGGGGTGGATCTGTGGTGTTCCCCATGTTCGGGAAACCATCCCTTTCCCACGATTGATGGAGCGAGTGACACCTTAAGGAATAAATATGAGGATCTGGGGAATTTCCGATACCCATCTGGCAGAACACAAAACCGATTCCATGACTTATTATGGTCCGATTTGGGTCAAGCACAGGGAAAAAATAATAGAGAATTGGCACTCAAAGGTAAAAACCGTAGATACAGTGCTGGTTGGTGGAGATATCACCTGGGCCTATGATATCAAAAAGGCCTTGATCGATATTAATATGCTGGACAGTTTGCCGGGGAGACAGAAATTTCTTGTAAAGGGCAACCATGACGTTTGGTGGAAATCGCTGGCAGAAGTGAACCGGGTGATGCCCAAATCGACGACTGCTTTGTCAGGGACTGCGCAAAAGGCCGATGGACATGTTTTTTGCGGCACCATGGGTTGGCTTGCACCAGGTGATTCTTCATTTGATAATCTTGATATGAATTTTTTTCAAAAAGAGATGGCTCTTTTGGAAAAAGCCCTAAAAGCAGCTGTTGAGCTTAAGCCTGAGAAAGGTCTGCATTTGCTGCTGCATTTCCCTCCATTCACGACTGAAGGCCGGGAAACTCCATTTTTCGATCTCATTTCAAAATATCCGGTCACCACCTGCTCCTTTGGTCATTTTCATTTTAAAGCGGAGTGGGACAGTCTCCCCCAGGGGAAAATCGGTGAAACCGAATATCGGCTTATTGCCACCGATTACCTGGAACACAAACCTTATCTGATTTGGGACGATTAAAGCAAAACCAAATGGAGCACTTGGAATTCCGGCTTAAGCAAGAGTTAAAACGAAACTTGTTGACTTGCTCCCATCTCAAAAGATAACTAAAAAGTTCCCAATACTCGATAAACAATCAACTGAAAAACATGCTGAGAACCGAAGAGCTGGTTAAGGTTTATAACAACAGAACAGTCGTGAAATCGGTGTCGTTTCAGATTTCTCAAGGGGAGGTGGTCGGTCTGCTTGGTGCAAACGGAGCGGGGAAGACCACCAGTTTTTACATGGTTGTCGGTATTATCAGACCTAATTCCGGTAAAATCTTTATCGATGAAACAGATATCACAGCGCTTCCCATGTACCGGAGGGCTCGCAAGGGCATTGGTTATTTGCCGCAGGAGGCCTCCGTTTTTCGCAAAATGACGGTTGAGGAGAACCTGCTGGCAGTTTTGCAAACCATGAAATTGAGCAAAAAAGATCAATTAAGACGGGTGGACAGGCTACTGGCGGATCTTAGAATTCAGCATATTAGAAAAAGTAAAGGCCTGGCGCTTTCAGGCGGCGAACGCCGGCGAGTGGAAATTGCCCGGGCGTTGGCGACCGAACCGAGCTTTATGTTGTTGGACGAACCATTCGCCGGGGTTGATCCTATTGCTGTTATTGATATCCAGGAGGTGATCAGCGAGTTGGCACAGCGGAATATCGGGATACTGATAACCGATCATAATGTTCGGGAGACCCTGGGTATAACAGACAGAGCCTATATAATGAATGAAGGCAAAATTCTGGTGGATGGCACTCCGGAATTCATTGTAAACAATGAGTTAGCCAGAAAAGTATACCTCGGTGAGAATTTTTCACTTTAACCTTGTATCATTTTGATATGCTCATTTGAGGATGTTCCAAATAATGGGAAAAAATCCAGCTATTGCCATAAAAAACCGGGTGTATGCACAGTTTAGTTGTTAGTTATCGGTCTTTTGTGAAAGTTTTGCTTTCATTTTACATTTTAAACCATAAACACTATCTTTCATGCGTCTTCTCAGGTTAGAAGCTTCGGGGTTTAAATCTTTCTGCGATAAAATAGTGATCAATTTTGTGCAAAACGGGATCTCTGTTGTTGTCGGGCCAAACGGTTGCGGGAAGAGTAACATCGTGGATGCGGTGCGCTGGACTCTTGGGGAGCAAAGCGCCAAGCACCTGAGAGGAAGCAGTATGGAAGATGTTATTTTCAGCGGTAGCAGCAGCCGGCAGCCAGTCAGTATGGCCCAGGTAAGTCTGATCTTTTCCAATCCGGAAGGGGATACCATACCCAAATACTCCGAATTCACAGAGATTGCAGTCACGCGGCGCTTATATCGCAGCGGTGAAAGTCAGTACCTGATCAACAAAACACCCTGCAGGTTGACTGACATTCGCGAATTGTTCATGGATACGGGGATTGGCGGTAAGGGGTATTCCATCATAGAGCAGGGCAAAATCGATCAGATTATCACCAGTCGGGCTGAAGATCGACGCCTGATTATCGATGAGGCTGCGGGAATTGTTAAATTTAAGACAAAGCGCAAAGAAGCGGAACGCAAATTTGCAGCAACTAAACAGAATCTTTTGCGAGTCGAAGATGTTCTTGCTGAGCTGGTAAGGCAGGAAGAAACCCTGGTCGTTCAGGTTGAAAGAGCAGAGGAATACCTTGCTGCCAAAGCTCGGCTGGAGCGATTACAAAACTGCATTGCAGCGACCAAATGGTATAAACTTAATGAACAGGCAATAAAGATCGGCCAGAACAGGGATAAAGCTATTGAACAAAAAAACGACCTGGAGACGGAATTAACCAATCTGGAAACCCTGGAGTCATCCTTGTCTTTGGATATTACGACCGGCGAGGCTGAACTAAACCAGTTCATGGCGGAAATCCAGGGACAGAAGGAAAAAGTCATTAAGCTGGAAAGCAAGCTGGATTCCGATAAAATTACCCTGGAAAACCTGGATGAATGGGAAAGGAAAAATAAAGAGGAAGGTGAGCTGGTTGAAAAGCAGATAAAAACAGTCTCGCTTCAACTGGAAACATACCAGGTTGAGCATAAAAAACTATCAGGAGAGGTCGAGGAAAAATCCAAGTTGGTGGAAAGCCTTCAAACTACGGCTGACAGCAGCGAAAGCGATCTATCCAGCCAGAAAATCCGCTTGGCCAATCTTCAACAAAAAGAAGTGGAATCCATGACCACGGTGGTGGCTGAGCAAAACCAGATGGAGCAGCTTGCTGAACGACTGAAGGAAGTTGATGAAAAAGCCTTGGTAATGGTGGAGCGAGAAAAGGAACTGGAGGATGAAGAAAAGGACCTGAAGAGCATCTGGCAGGAACTTGAAGGAAAGATTGAGGATAAAAAGGCTGAAAAAGAACGTTGCAACGAAACCATTCAGGTTTACTCCAACCAGATGGAAGATGCGGAACAGGAGCTTTCCAAGCTAAAAACAAAATCGGAGGAGTTGCAGCAGCAGGTGAATCAGTCTGAAAGCAAATTGGAATCCCTGCAGGAACTGGTTCTGAGCCACGAGGAATATGATGCGGCCACAAAAAAAGTGCTGGATACATTTACTGAAAACCCGGACATTTCGGAAAAAACGGATTTTTTGGGGACTCTTGCAGAATTGGTGACTTTGCCTGAAGAGCTGAATATTCAAACCACGGCATTTCTCAACCGTTATTATAACATTTTGATTTTTAAATCGATCAAGAAGCTGAAAGAGATTGTGGAATTTGCAAAAAATGAAGAACTGGAACAATTTCAACTGGCTTTTCTTGATTCTTTTTCCGGGAACAACAAAAACGGAACCAATCCGTTGTCTTCTTTGATTCCGGTAAAACCCGATCAGACAGAATCCCTGGCCCTGGTGGATTCCTTTGACGTGGTGAAAACATCCCTGCATAAGCTTAAGGTTGATCAGTTGATGAACGGAGGGGGGTTGATAGATCCTGATGCATCAATGGTGACCGGGGAAGGGATTTTTCTAATTGGCTTACCCGGCAAATCCAATCTGGCCGAAACCTTTATCAAGCGACGACAGGAAATCAATCGCATTGAAAAAGATCTGGAAGAATTACGGAAAAACCTGGAATCTTCAACAGATCAGTTTGAAGAAAAATCCGGGATTCTGGAAGAATTGAAGCGATCTTTGAATGCTTCACAGCAGGACCTGGTTGCGTTGGATCTGGATATTGTCGGTCTCCAAAAGGAACATGATGGTAAAACCCAGGAAAAACAACGCTTTGAAAATGTGAAGAAGGACCTCGAAGGTGAACAAAATCAGTTATTGGAGCTGAAAAAGGAGTTTGAGGATAAAATTAAAGGACTGGAAAAGTCTATTGAAGAAAATCAGCAAACCCAGGAAACCATACGGAAGGTTTGTGCTGATTTAAAAGAGCAAATTGAAAAGACCGAGACCAACAGAAAAGAAGCTGCGGATGAGTTGCAGCAGATTAAAATCGTTTTGGCCGGTTTACAGGAAAAACAGCAGAATCAGGAAGAAGGCATTGCCCGTATGACCGACGATCTGGTGGAGCGAAAAAAACAGCAAAGGGAAATATCGCAACGCACCACTGAAACTGTTGATAAACGGGAATCCATTGCACTGTCGCTCAAAGAGGCAACGACCAAGCTGCCGGATCTGGTAGAAGATGTCGGGAAAAAGGAAAAACAGCAGAACCAGATGAGTGACGCTCTTGAGAAAAAGCGAGCGGAATACCAGGAATTGAAAGACAAGATTAAAAAAGAAACCCAGGCCATAACAAATCTGAAGGATAAAAATTATAAGTTGGAGATCAAGCTGGCGCAATTGGCCCAGGAAGCCAAGAATATTGAAGACAACCTGTTTGCGGAAGATGCATTGAAACCGGAAGACCTGATTCAAACCTTTGAGGTGAAATCTTTTGATGTTGAGAAAGAAGCGGAAACCATTGCAGAATTAAAGAAGAAAATCGGCGGGATGGCAAACATTAATCTTGCGGCGAAGGGGGAGTACGATATTTTAAAAGAGCGTTTGGATTTCCTGCAGACCCAGTCTTCTGACCTGACCCAGAGCATGGAAGCGCTGGAATCGTCTATCAATAAAATTAACCAGGAGTCCCGCAAACGCTTTAAAACGACTTTTCAGCAAGTCAACGAGAAATTCAGCGAATTGTTCCCGCAGCTTTTCGGAGGGGGCGAAGCATACTTGAGATTGACTGATGAAACGGATCTGCTGGAGTCAGGCGTTGAGATTATCGCCCAGCCACCGGGTAAAAAGCTGCAGAACATGACATTGCTGAGCGGTGGTGAAAAAGCATTAACTGCCATTGCTTTGATTTTTGCCGTGTTCATGATCAAGCCCAGCCCCTTCTGCTTGCTGGATGAGGTAGATGCTCCCTTGGATGATGCCAATAACGTGAGGTTCAACAAACACGTCCAGGCCCTGACTGAAAACTCCCAGTTCATCATTATCACCCATAACAAAAAGACAATGGAAATCGGCGATGCCTTGTTTGGTATTACCATGGAGGAGCCTGGTATTTCCAAGGTTGTGTCTGTGGATTTCAATCTTTTTGATCCCGATCCCTTTCAAAAAGCCGGGTAAACTCTCGATTATTGAGGGCTTTACAATCCCCTTCTGTTTAACGCAAAATAGCCTACTATTACGCAATTATTCACCTGAACCACACTAACCCCAAGGATACAGCTTATGCAGAAAATTGCTGTTATCGGATATTCCTGTCTTTTTCCGGGAGCCCACACTCCACAAGAATTTATAGACAATCTTAACAAGGGCATCGATTCCACATCTAAACACACAATCAAACAGATGGGGGTTGATCCGGACTTGTTTTATAACCCCCAAAAAGGTCAGCCGGACAAATATTACAGCAAAAGGGGAGGCTATATCACCGATTTTGAGTTTGATGCCTCCGGTTTTAGGATTGATCAGACTATCCTTAATCAACTGGACGATGTCTATAAATGGTCACTGTATGTGGCAAAAGAAGCGTTGAAAGCTGGAAGCTACCTAAACAAAACGGAACAGCTTGAATCCTGTGGGGTTATCCTTGGCAACCTGTCTTTTCCCACCAAGCTTTCCAATCAGCTTTACCTGCCGATTTATCAGCAAACCATGGAAAAGCAGGTGAAAGAGTTGTTGCAGACCGATTCGTTTACCATCGCTCAAAGCGGAAAACCGGATACTCATTTCGATAACAGCCGTATCTCAGGATTCCCATCTGCCCTGATTTCCCATGCTTTAGGGCTGTCAGGTGCTTTCTTATCGCTGGATGCAGCCTGTGCTTCATCCTTATATGCTGTCAAATTGGCCTGTGATTACCTGAATGGCGGAAAAGCAGACATGATGCTGGCTGGAGCTGTAAGTGCGGGAGATCCCTTCTTTATCAACCAGGGATTTTCCACCTTCACCGCCTATTCTGAAAATGACGTGAGTTGTCCTCTTGACCGACGTTCCGAAGGTCTGATTTCCGGGGAAGGAGCCGGGATGTTGTTACTGAAACGATATGATGACGCAGTCCGGGATGGGGATACTATTCACGCAGTTGTCTCAGCAATAGGTTTGTCAAACGATGGCAGGGGACGTTCTGTTCTCAGCCCCGGTGCCAAAGGGCAGTTGCTTTCTTACGAAAGGGCTTATAAGGACTCTGATGTTGAGCCTGGAAACATCGATTATCTCGAATGCCATGCCACAGGAACGCCTGTAGGTGATCCTGTTGAGATGGAATCCCTGGATACCTTTTTTGGAAAGCACAAGGCAGCGCCGCTTGTAGGTGTCGTTAAAGCCAATTTTGGTCACCTTCTGACCTGCGCCGGTTTGGCAAGCATCATCAAGGTGATCATGAGTATGAACCAGGCGGAAATACCGGCAACCATCCATCTGGAACAACCCATATCTTCTCCCAACGGGGTTATCCCTCCTGAAAATGTTGTCGGATCATCCCGCCCCTGGCCATCGGGTTCAAAGAAAAAAACCGGCGCTATTAATGCTTTTGGCTTTGGCGGTACCAATGCGCATCTGGTGTTAGAGGAAAACAAACATGTTTCCCAACCTTCCAAAAAGAAAAGCGAAAAAAAACCGATGGCAATTGTAGGGATGGAAGCCTGTTTTGGTCCGTATAAAAATCTGCAAGCATTTGATCATGCGATCTATACGGGTAAACAAGGCTTTTCCCAGTTGCCCGAAAAACGCTGGAAGGGTTTGGAAGCTGATACTGAGCTATTGAAACGGTTTAATTTTAAAAAAGGACTGGTCCCTGAAGGAGCTTATCTATCTGATTTTGATTTTGATATTTTGCGCTATAAGATTCCGCCTAATGAAATTGAAGCGATGATGCCCCAGCAGTTATTAATGCTGAAAGTAGCTGATCAAGCTGCAAGGGATGCACGATTAAGAGAGGGATCAAATGTCGCGGTGATTATTGCCATGGAGGCTGAGAAGTCTCTGCATCAGTACAGGGGCCGAATCGACCTGGATTGGCAAGTTGACAGGGCTTTTGGACAGTTTAATCAAGCTATATCTGAGGATAAAAAGCAGAAGTTGAAGACACTGCTAAAGGATTCGGTTCGCAAGCCAGTGCAGGTTAACGAGTTTACCAGTTTTATCGGAAACATTATGGCGAGCCGGATTTCCTCCCTCTGGGATTTTTCCGGACCCTCATTTACAGTTTCGGCAGAAGAACATTCTGCTTTTCGGGCGATGGAAATAGCCCAATTGTTGATTGGAAATGATGAAGTGGAAGCTGTTATAGTTGGCGCGGTTGATCTGGCGGGCAATGTTGAGGACCTGTTGGTCAGGACGGCTCAAGGAGAAAACTATTCGGAAGACCTTGCTTCTTTTGCATTGGATGAACACAACAAAGGTTTTAAACCGGGTGAAGGAGCTGGAGCCGTTGTCTTAAAACCTGCAGACAGGGCTCGGAAAGACAACAATACGAACTATGCAACCATCGAAAGCATCCGGTTTCATAAAAGCGGCGACATGTCTGCTGTGAAGGAAACCTGCCAGGCGGATTTTGATGATCTTTCCATTACAGGAAAAGATGTTGGTTTGTTTGAGATAACCGGAACCGGAAATGAGGAAGACCTGTTTGAAGGGATAAAGGCTGCTGTTGGTGCCAAACAGGAATCAAGCTGCGCTGTGGGCAGTGTTGTTGCAAACGTGGGGCATACTTATACAGCGTCGGGAATTGCCGGAATCATTAAAACGGCTTTGAGTCTTCATCATAAGTATATTCCAGCCGTTCCGGCCTGGAGAAATCTTCGATCGGATCTCACTGATAACAGCCAGGGATTTTATTTTCCTGTACGTTCCAGCTATTGGCCCACAAAGCCGGAAAAAAAGAGAATGGCCTGCGTTGGAGGAATAGGGCCTGATAACTCATATGTCCAGGCTGTATTGAGTGAAGGATTATCCAACCAAAAAACACAAAATCGATATTTTGAGCAATCCGCCCTCTTTTTGTTTCCTTTGGCCGCCAACGATCAGGAATCTTTGAAAACAGCATTGTCTGAGCTGCAAACAAAGATCTCAAAGTCGGATGATTTATACACGCTGGCTTGCTCTACCCTGGCGGAGCTGGGCAATCATCCGGCTGCCGACTTGCGAGCAGTGATTATTGGTTCCGGTAAAGAGGAGTTGTTATCAGAGATATCCCAGGCAACATCCGGAATCAACGATGCAATCAATAGAAAATCCGAGTGGCAATCCCCTAATGGAAGTTGTTTTACCGCAGATCCTTTAGCCATTGAAGGAGAGCTTTCATTCGTCTATCCCTGGGCATTCAATGCCTATGTGGGGATGGGGCAGGATTTATTCCGCATGTTCCCGGATTTAACTCATTTGATGCCAAATTACAGCAAAGATCAAGACAAGCTGTTGCATGATCGTTTACTGTACCCCCGACTACAGGATAAGCCAGGAGACTCCGATATTCAAAGCCTGCAATCTCAGCTGGATACATCCGTAATCGCCAATTTTGAGAGCAGTATTCGATTCGGCATGTTGCAGACAGCTTTATTGCGGGGTGCTTTTGGTATCCATCCTAAATCAGCATTCGGCTACAGCATGGGTGAAGTCACCATGGCATTTGCCCTTGGTCTCTGGAAAGATGCTGATCGGATGAGTGATGTGTTGCATACCAGTCCCTTATTTCTTGAGAGGCTTGCCGGTTCGATGAAAACAGCCAGGGAGGCTTGGCAGTTGCAGGAAAATGGCGTAGATGGCGAATCTATCTGGGAATGTCACGTCATCCAAGCATCCGTAGCAAGCATTGCTCAAGCAGTTGCCGGTCAAGAAAGAGTATTTTTAATTCTGATCAATACCCCAACAGAAGCGGTGATCGGCGGATTTCCCGAGGACTGCAAGCGATTGATTAGGGATAACTCGTTCAAGGCAAATAAAACGACCCTGAATAATGTTATTCATTGCCAACCGGTCGAAAAGGAGAGACGGCAAATCCTTGATTTGCAAACGACTCCGGTGTTCCCCGACAAAAATATTCGTTGTTACAGCGCGGCTGGATACGGTCAAACCGAGCAGACAAGTCAACGACTGGCAGAGAATATCGCAGATATCTATTGCAAGCTTCTCGATTTTCCTCAACTGGTAAACCAGGTTTATCAGGATGGTAGCCGGGTGTTTGTGGAAATGGGACCCCAAGCGAATTGCTCCCGATGGATCGGTGATATTTTGAAAGGCAGGGATCATGTTGCAGTTTCCATGGATGTCAAAAGTGGCAACGAACAGCAGAATCTCTTTAAAGCGCTGGCCAGGTTGTATTCACATGGTGTGAATATGGATTTTACAGCTATTTATCCGCTCAAGGATGCCTTTCCAAAAGTAATTTCCAAGACGAAGAAAATCGTTTTAGGAGGAGCCGGTATTACCGAATTGCTTTTGACTGACGAAAATCGGGAAACTTATGAGCCGGAGACCACTGATCGCCAAAAACCGCCGACAAAACCAGCACAAGCAGGAATCAGCGGGGTTGTACAATTTAATTTTGAACAAGAAATACACCATCACCGGTCCCGGTTAAACCAAACCCATTCAGCCTTTTTAACCACCAGGGATGCAGCGCTGAAACATTTGCGGGAAATGATCAAGTTGAAGATTGTCTTGGGTTCGGAACAACCTGTGGCAATGGTTGGCAAAGCTGCATCTCAACCGTTTAAAGGTGATCCGTATCTTTATCCCGAAACGAGGAAGCCGCATACCCATCAGTCAGTTGTTTGGGATGAAGCGGATCTTCTGGAATTTGCAGGGGGCAGAATCTCAAATGTGTTTGGAAAAGAATATGAGGTCATCGATACTTATAAGTATCGTGTACAGCTGCCTTTGCCTCCTTATTTGCTGGTGAATCGGGTGACAAAACTGGATGCCGTCTGCGGAGAATTCAAACCGTCTTCATTAACAACAGAGTATGACATCTCCGAAGATGCCTGGTTCAGTGTCGATGGCCAGATTCCGTGGGCGATTGCAAGTGAGGCCGGTCAATGCGATTTACTGCTTATCAGCTACCTGGGTATCGATTTTGAAAGCAAAGGATTGAGATATTACCGGTTGACCGACTATACCATGACCTTTTTTGATGAGCTTCCTAAGGCCGGTCAAACGCTTCGTTATGATATCAAGATCGAATCGTTTATTCGTTCCGGTGAGATGCTGATTTTTAATTTTGGTTATGACTGCTATGTGAAAGACAAGCTGGTGTATAAAATGACCGGTGGTCGGGCTGGCTTTATATCTGACGAAGAGTTGGCACAGGGAAAGGGTGTGGTCTTCTCCAAAGCTGAAGAAGAGCAACGCATGTCGGTGACGAAAAGTCAGTTCACCCCTTTGCTACGATGCGAGCAGACAAGCTTCAGCAGGGACCAATTGCTTAATATTACAAAAGGTAATATTGCGGGGTGTTTCGGTGCAAACTACGATCAGCAGGGATTAAATCCCTCCCTGAGGTTTGCTGCCGAAGAGATTCTGATGCTGGATAGAATCGTATCAATCGATATTAACGGCGGTCCATGGGGACTTGGGGAGGTTATTGCGGAAAAGGATCTGGCCCCGGATCATTGGTATTTCCCCTGCCATTTTAAAGATGACAATGTACTCGCCGGAACACTGGTGACAGAAGGGTGTGTTCAGTTGCTTGGCTTTTATATGCTCTACCTGGGGTTGCAGGTAAATACCAGGGATGCACGCTTCCAGCCGATTAAGGACAGACCATACGGTATCAGGGCCAGGGGCCAGATTGTTCCAACCGATACCCGGTACAGCTACAAAATGGAAATTATAGAGATTGGCCTGAAACCACGACCCTTCGCCAGGGCTAATTTTTATATCATTATGAATGGCAAGATACTGGTTGATTTCAGGGATCTCGGGGTAGAGCTGTTGGAGAAATCTCCCACAGATCCCGCCTACACCGGATTAACTCCTACGCCGACAATAGTTGAGAAACCGGCACTTTACGGACCGGAAGTAATAGAAGAATTTGCTACCGGTTCGCTGGCAAAGGTATTCGGGCCTGATTTTGAAATATACAATAACAAACGTGGTCCCCGGATACCGAACGGAGATCTTAAGCTGGTCAGTCGTATCACGGATTTAAAAGGAGAACCGGGAAATTTTAAGACTCCTTCCACCATCGTTGGCGAATATGATGTGCCAAACGATGCCTGGTTCATCGCGCAAAATTCCTATCCCATCATTCCGTATTCCATCATCATGGAAATCGCCTTGCAGCCCTGTGCATTTTTAAGTGCTTATATGAAAACCACATTTGCCTATCCGGAGGCGGAAATGTGTTTTCGAAACCTGGGCGCCTCTTCCGAATTGGCTTATACTCCTGATTTGAGGGGGAAAACCATTGAAAATAAAGTGAAAATGACAAGTGTTGCCAAAGCTGCGGAAACAGTGGTGATGAATTTCGATTTTGAATTAAATGTTGAAGGTCATATCTTTTACAAGGGGTCAACGCAATTTGGTTATTCCACACCTCAAGCACTAAGCATCCAGAAAGGGTTGGACAGGGGCGAAAAAGTGCCACCCTGGTTTAGTGAAAAGGGTTTTTCCAAAAACAACGGAATAGTTATAGATTTACTTTCCCATGATGTCCGTCGGCAGTTTTATGAGATATCATCGGGCAATCCGTATTATCGTCTTGCCGGTGATCAACTGGATTTCCTGGATGAGGCCACCGTTTTTCCCGACCAGGGAAAATATGGCAAGGGATATGTGTATGCCTGCAAAAAGGTTAATCCGGCAGACTGGTTTTATCCGTTTCATTTCTTTGGTGATCCGGTTATGCCTGGCTCTTTGGGGGTAGAAGCCATTTTGCAATCGATGAAAATATTTGCCTTGCATCAAAACCTTGGAACAGATTTAAGATCGCCTCGGTTTATCAATGCACCCGGGGTGATTAAATGGTTATACAGGGGGCAAATCACCCCGGATAATGATACGATGGATCTTGAAGTTCACATCAAATCGATCGTATCCAGCCACAATCAGATCGTGCTAACGGCCGATGCAAACTTATGGAAGAATGGATTGCGGATTTACCAGGTAAACGACGCCGCAATAGTATTGACAGGAGACAACGAATGACAGCTCTGCCTAATCGTATTTCAACCCTTAATCCCGTGCAAACCGGACTTTATTGGAATGGTCCGAGAGAATCATTGGTTTTTGATGAAGAAAGTATCCGGGAGTCTCTATTGCACGGGGAACAACCCTGTTTCTTTATTAAAAGCGAAACCGGTATAGGAGCCACAAACCAGGGAACTCTTTCGACTGACGTTCAAGGGGACAAGATGATTGGATATTGTCCTCCGTTGGTTCCTGAAAGCCTAGGAGATTCGGGTTTTAAATCAGATCACAACACGCGCTACGCCTATTACACGGGATCAATGGCGCATGGCATTTCTTCGGCTGAGATGGTCATTGCTTTGGGCAAAAAAGGAATTCTGGCTTCCTTTGGTGCGGGAGGCGTTTTACCCGCTGTTCTTGAATCGACCATAGCGCAAATCAAGAGTGAATTGCCGGAAGGACCGTATGCCTTCAATTTAATTCATAATCCATACATCGAAGCGCTGGAAAGAGCATCCGTGGAGCTGTATATAAAGAATGACGTCACCACGGTGGAGGCATCCGCCTACATGGAGTTGACTCCATATGTAGTGCATTATCGGGCTGCCGGTCTTTCGGAAGCAGAGGACGGAAGGATACGGATCAAGAATAAGATTATTGCCAAGATTTCCCGGCGGGAGGTTGCAGCAAAATTTATGGAACCT
>JAKSDL010000524.1 GCA_022360105.1 Pseudomonadota bacterium | reverse complement strand
CCGGGGAGCTCTCCTCGGCCTGGTTTCCGATGGCTTCAATGACTGCATCTGTATCCAAAGTCCACTCCGACCCCTCCACGATAACCGGTCTGCGTCGTCCGGACTCATCGGCTTCGCCCAACACGGTTTGGGCGATCTTCAATCCCTTGATGACGCCGTTTTCAGTGACATAATCAAGCGGTTGATTGAGAAAGAGAAAAAGAACACCAGCATCCATGGCATGAATTCTTTCTTCGTTCTCAGCCGGCATTTCCAGGTAGCTGCGTCGATAAACCAGGTAAACATCCCTGGCACCAAGTTTCTTAGCTGATTCAACACAATCCATGGCGGTCGCACCACCGCCTATCACGGCAACAACCTTGTTTTCAATGGCTTTTTGAATCTCATCCAGTCTGCCGTCCCTTAAAGCGGAAAGATAGTCCATACAATCATACAACCCTTTATAGTCCGCACCCGAGGAAAGCAACCTTGTTCCTGCCCACAAACCGGTTGCCAGGAAGACAGCGTCGAATCCTTTTTTCAGGAGATTTTCAGCGGCGCCGGGTCCTTCTATTTTTGAATTGAAGGTGAATTCCACACCCAATTCTTTAATTTCTCCTATCTCTTTACCCAGAAAATCAAGGTCAAATCGAGAGGGGATTACTCCATAACGCAGCATACCGCCTGCATCCGCTTTACATTCAAAGATAGTTACCGAATAACCGGCTTTTGCCAGCTCGGCAGCACAGCTCAATCCGGCAGGACCGGAACCAACAATGGCGACCTTCCCGGGCTTTGGGTCACCTTTTTTGAGGACACTGAATCCCATTTCCCAGGAGTGCTCTATCAAAAACCGTTGAATTTTACCGATGTTAATCGGGTTGTCCCTGTCGCCCGGATGACCGACTGACCGAAGTCTGGCCGAACATTCCATTTCGCAAAGATTTTCCGTGGGACAAAGCACACCGCAGGCACCGCCAAGGGCGTTATTGCTTTTGATGGTGCGGATAGCACCTGTAATATTTTTGAGGCGAAATTTCCGAATGAAGTCAGCCGGTCTGGTATCCGCAGGACAGGCCTTGGAACAGGGGGCATCATGACAGAGCAGGCAACGATCCGCTTCCGCTATAGCCTGGCCCAGGTCATATCCATCCGGCATTTTATGAAATTCACTTGCTACACTCACAATTCCCTCCGTATTTAGACAATCTTGATAGCTGTTTTGTGAATAGATAGGTTTTATAATTCAATCATGCCTTGATTGATGCAGATTACGAACGGTAGGGCGGGTTCTTTGCTACGAGCCTCGCAAATTCAGCTTCCCCGCCAACAGGCTTCAGTTATTATAAAATCAAAGTAGCCACTCGCATGTTTGAATCAAGATAAAGACCTTTTTTACATTTTGTTGTTTCTGCCCCAAACCATGAATCTCGGCGGCCACGTAGGGCCGCCCTACCGTTTTCACGGTGCATTAATCGAGGTATAGTCTTAATTTATCCTTTCTCATTAGCCGATTTGAGCATACAATGTAACAGCACATTAGCCCCGGCTTCACAGTCTTCCCAGGTTGTTTTTTCGATTTCCACATGACTGCGGCCACCGATGCTGGGAACGAAGATCATGGCGGTTGGTGCGATCTGGTTCATATAACTGGCATCATGCCCGGCCCCGCTTACCATCCGTAAATTGCTATACCCCAAAGCCGCAGAGGTGTCCAATACGTTTTGCACCAGTTGGTCATTAAACGGTGAATGTTCCACCCGCCAGGTTTCTTCTATTTTTACAGGACAGCCGCGTGCCGCCGCCAAATCTTCAAAATCCTTCCTCAAGAGATCCCAGGCGCGTAAAGCCAGATCATCATCCCAGGATCTTATATCTACTGTGAAATGAACCTTGTCCGGAATGATGTTTCTGGAGTTCGGGTAATTCTGGATTTCCCCAACTGTCGCCACCATATTGCCGCCCATGCGTTCCGGCAGTTCGTTTACTTTTAGAATCATCTCCGCTGCCGCGCAGAGAGCATCGTGCCTTCCCTCCATGGGTGTAGGACCAACCTGGTTTGCTTCTCCTTCCAGATAAATATCGTACCAGTGGAGACAGAGAATTCCCTTGGGAGCACCTATTTTTTTACCTTCCATTTCCAGAATTGGCCCCTGCTCGATATGATATTCGTAATAAGCGTGGATGGGTCGTTTTTTAGCGGGCACCTCCCCTTTGTATCCAATACGAATTAACTCGTCTTCAAAGCGAAGACCGTTGATATCCGTGCGGTTATATATCCAGTCTCTTTCCAAAGCCCCTGCCCAGACACCGGATGCCGCCATCGCGGGAGCAAAGCGTGATCCTTCCTCGTTGGTCCAATCAACGACAGCGACCGGTCTTGCTGTTTCAATCTTGTTTTCATGCAGTGTGCGGAGCACCTCTAGAGGTCCCATAACCCCCAGAATGCCATCGAACCTTCCGCCTTTAGGTTGCGAATCGATATGAGAGCCGCTGAGCACGGGTGGTAAATCATTATTTTTACCTTTACGCAACCCGAATATGTTGCCCATTTCATCAATGGTTACATCAAGCTCCAGTTCGTTTAGCCAGGTCACAAACAGATCCCTTGCCTGCTTGTCTTCATCGGTTAACGTCAAACGTTGCACACCACCCCCGGGAGTTGCACCAATTTTTGCCATGTCTTCCAAGGTTTGCTGCAGGCGTTTGCCATTCACTCTAAGGTCTTTCAATTCCATGCCATGCTCCTTTTTGGCTCATTTGGCCGTCTGGCCTTTTCTATCTGTTTTCGGCTACCGAATACCCCTCTTTAACCTACCATGCAAAGGGGAGTTACAACCCGGTCCTGTTGTGGAATCTGATGACAGAAGATAGGATTTATTTCGATACGTATAATTAATCATAATCATGACAAAAGTCAATCAATAAAATAGAAAATAATTCGAAATTAAGTTTTATCTTTCTCCTTTTCTTCGAAATTCATCTATTTTTGTAGTTTATTTCAATATTTAACCATTTGGATGATTTCGTGCTGAT
>JAKSDL010000810.1 GCA_022360105.1 Pseudomonadota bacterium | reverse complement strand
GATCTGAAAAAATCGATTAAGAAAAAACGTTCCAGATATTAAACAGGAGCGAAGCGATTCATCCTGACTTCAGGATGCAGCATTCAGAATTCAAACGGAAGCAACGTTTCAACCCAGGACCTAAGGAGGCTAGCCATGTCCGAAGACTTAAGTGACCTAATGAACGATCTTTACCAGATGCAGACCTTGTTGGATTTCATGATTAAAGGTTTTGCCGCCCTTGCAACGGACACGGCAGATCACAAGTTACGGCTCACGGAATGTCAGGCCCTGCAGATCACCGAATACGCCCACGACATGGTGAACCAGATGATCAAACGAGTGGAAGAAACCATTAAGCAAGAACTCTGCAAACCAAATTAGCATTTCTAGCCAGGTTTAAAAGGATGAAAGCATATCGATTTATCCAAACTTTCCTAACATAAAAGTAACTATTCACCACAGGGATAAAGAAGCCATAGGGAAAAGACCTAAAATAGTAAAATAATAAACATACCTGGAATTACCGCCACTGTTACTGACTTCGCCAAACCCGGGGAGTAAAAAGACCTGGTTAATCTTTGCCGGTTTTTTTTAGGTTTGAAGTCACTTCAATGAATAAAGCTTCCTGCTCTTCGTGTCTTCCGGGTAAAAATAGACAGGGGGTTATTATGCTGAACAGATACACATAAAACATGCCACTGCGCATAATATCGCACAGTTCCGATTGCATTTCTCCTTGCCAAAACAGGAATATCGTTTTTACCATGCTTTACAATAAATGCCCTCCAAAGCTCTTGCTCTTTTTAATAGTGATCAAATAGTGAAAATGTATTGAAGTATTTTTTTTTGCAGAAGAGCGTTTAATCAATTGTCAGGGAAAAATGGGAGAAATTCTTGTTGTAGAGGATGATAACAGAACTAGAAAAGGAATGCTAAACCTGTTTTGCTCTACCGATCATGAATTATTCGGGACCGGGAGAATATCAGAAGCAAATGAAATCCTGGATAAACAGGACATAGGCGTTGTATTGCTGGACGTTGAATTGGGAAACACTATTTCGGGAATTGATTATATCAGTCTGATTCATAAGAAGAATCCTAATACCCAGGTTATTATTGTAACCAAATACGATGATATCGATCATGTCATTAATGCAACGAAAAAAGGCGCTTTTTACTACATTACAAAACCGTTTAATCCGCAAGAAGTAATTATTCTTACCGAGAAGGCCCTTAAAATAAGTGATCAAGCCAGAAAAGCCGGACATCTGGAGAAAGAAAACAAGCTTCTTAGACAAAGGCTAAAGCTTTCTGAAGATCAGAAGAAACATTCAATCATTACAAGGTCACACCACATCAAAGAAATTCAGAAACAATTGAATCGGATTATCGAACGCGGAGTTAATAGCCATATTCTGCTAAGCGGTGAATCCGGGGTAGGCAAAGAAGTTATTGCCAGATACATCTGCGATATTGCTACAGAGAAAGCCAATCAAGAAGTTCCTTTTGTTGCAATTAATTGCACTTCAATTCCCAAAAACCTCTTTGAATCAGAGTTTTTCGGACATGAAGAAGGAGCGTTTACAGGCGCAAAAAAGGTGAAACATGGTTACTTTGAATTGGCAGAAGGAGGATATATTTTTTTGGATGAAATTGGCGATATGCCTTTGGATTTTCAGGTAAAACTGCTTCGGGTACTTCAAGAAAAACAAGTTCGAAGGATTGGCGGATCGAAATGCATTAATTGTAATTTTAAACTAATCACAGCTACCAATCAGGACTTAAAAAAACGTATTGCCGAAAGGCTTTTTAGGGAAGACCTGTTTTATAGAATCAGTGTCATCGACATCCATATTCCACCCCTACGGGAACGATCCGAAGATATTCCACTATTGGTGGATTATTTTGTCAGCAAAATAAATCAAGCATCAAAACGAAAGTATCCCACGTTAAGCAAAAAAATAATGGGCTTATTAATGGCTTATGATTGGCCGGGTAATGTTAGGGAATTAAAAAACACAGTAGAAAAGCTCCTGATTCTTGGTTTTGACGGTACAAGCTACAACGCTGACTCGCTACCGGATACGATCACCCGGAATTCAGCCCATAATCTAGCGGGCAAAGATGTGAAGCCATTTGTTGAATTGGAAAATGCTCTATCTGATATTGTCAAAGATATCAGAAACAGGAAAAACGTCGATTTTGGCAACTTTATAACATCCCTCGAAAAAGAGGTTTTCAAAGAAGCAATGACATCATGTAACAACAGCGGAGTAAAAGCCTCAAAATTGCTTGGTATAAGTAAATCAACGTTTTATACCAAATTAAAACTATTTAACATCTGACGCAAAACGCATCATATATCAAGTCAAATGAGATTAGGCTTTCTCAATTTGCCACATAAATTTGAATACAACCTGCGGCAATCGGCGCAAAATTGAATTCTGTATCATTCTTACTGAAAAAGAGAAAAAGTGAAACGCTTCTTAATTGTTATCGGCTTCCTATTTGCGAATTATGCCTTTGCAAACTCAGATATCATTCCATCTTTAAATTGCAGTTCCTACAACATCAAAGAGAGTCAAAAGCATTATAGCAATCCGACCGAACGGGATTATCTTTTACGGATTATTTACCCAAGAAGGAAAATTGATTTGTTGTGTGAGTTTGGCAAATTAAAAGAATTAACAACAATCCCCAATTCAATAGATCCGAACTTTTTGAATCGCAGATCGAGTGATTTTTCGGGGATTCTTTTAACCGCTGTCATGAAG
>JAKSDL010000010.1 GCA_022360105.1 Pseudomonadota bacterium | reverse complement strand
GTACCTGCAATACAAAGTGTGAATATTTTTAACTAATTATAAACTAACTAATTGATATATCAACTGAATTATCAATCTTTATTAAACTGTTTTTCACTTTTCGGAGTGGACTCAGATCTTAGATTTATGATTTTAAGGAAGTGTCGGCTTTGCCGACCAATATAAAATTTGCAGGCTCCGCCTGCATACCCTGTAAATCTAAAATCTAAGATCATAAATCTAAAATACCTAGAGTCCTGTTCCGGCTAGTTTTTTGAAGAGGTCTTTTTGTTTGGTGTTGAGTTCCTCGGGAAGTTTGACCACGAGTTTGACCAGAAGGTTTCCCGGTTGACCTTCGGAAACAGGAACGCCTTTTCCTTTGACCCTAAGAAAAGAGTTGTTTTTGGACAGAGCAGGAATTTTTAACTCAATTTTGGATCCGTCCAGTGTGGTTACAGCAGTTTTACCACCTAATACCAAATCTGTCAGCTTGACTTCATTTTCGATAATAAGATCGTTGCCTTCCCTTTTAAAATCAGGATGGGGGCTGATCATCACTCTGCAGTATAAATCTCCTTTTCTTCCCGTTAGCGGATCAACACTACCTTTTCCTTTAACCTTCAGTTTTTTGCCTTCCTCAATACCGGGAGGAATTGAAATCATAATCCGGTCTAATCCGCCACCGGCATTAAAGGAGATCGTTTTTTTGCCACCGGCAATAGCTTCTTCGAACGAGAGTTTTAATTCCAGCTCTCTGTTTAAATTCTGATGCCGGGTTCCGGAAGGTCTGGATTGAGAGGCTCTGCCAAAAGGATCGCCTCCATCGCCAAAGTTAAAGGAAAAGGGAGAACCTTGTCCTCCTCTTTGAGGCCCACCACCACCACCAAAAATGTTGGAAAAGATATCACCACCCATTCCAAATTCTTCAAAAATATTCCCGAAATCAAAGCCACGAAAAATATCTTCCTGAGAAAACCGGTTGGAGAAGCCCTCTGCACCAAAGTTGTCGTATTGCTTACGCTTGTTGTCATCGCTTAGAACAGCATATGCTTCGTTGATCTTCTTGAATTTTTCCTCAGCTTGCTTGTTCCCCTTGTTTTTATCGGGGTGGTACTTCATTGCCAGTTTTTTGTACGCTTTCTTGATCTCGTTTTTTGTAGCTGTTTTGCTAACACCCAGCAATTTGTAATAGTCTTCAGCCATGGTAATCAAAACCTTCGAATTCTGTTTGTTCAATATCTTAAACTTCAACAGGACCGGAAAACTCAAGCCTCGATCCCATTTTCTATTGTTCAAAATACATGATTTCTTAAATGTTATCAACAAGAACGGGTTTGGCACTTTAGATTTTAGATCTTAGATTGATGATTTAAGATTTTCAGTATGTGTCGGCAAAGCCGACCAATATAAAAATCAATTCTAAAATCTAAAGTGTACCAAGTTGTCAGCCGAGTACAATGCCAGGGCTACCCAGATGAAACCAAAGCTGATGATTTGAGCGGGAACCAGATCATTTCCCCACAGAACCACCCCAATTAGAAACATGCAGGTGGGTGCCAGGTACTGCAAAAATCCAAGGGTTGCCAGCATTAAACGTTTGCCTGCCAGGTTGAAAAGTAACAAAGGGATGGCTGTAACAAGAGCTGTACCTATTAAAAAACTGTCCGTATAAAGCCCGAATTTCCCCAGGGAACCGATTCCCAATTGTTGCAAATAAATTAAGTAGATTGAGGCAGGAATGGACAAGAGCATGGTTTCTATTGTCAGTCCTGCTAAAGAACTTGCAGCCGCTGTTTTTCTGATAAGTGCATAAAACCCGAATGTAAATGCCAGTGTCAGAGAAACCCAGGGGAAGGTGGCATAGAAGATGGTCAGATATAAAACACCGCAACCGGCCAGAATAACAGCCAGTATCTGCAATCTGCGCAATCGCTCTTTTAGGAAAACCATTCCCAGCAGTACATTAACCAAAGGGTTGATATAATAGCCCAGGCTGGCCTGCAAAATATAACCGTTGTTCACCGACCAGATGTAAACCAGCCAGTTAACACTTACCAAGACAGAGGTGAATACCAGCGTCAACAGAACTTTTGGCTTTTTTAAAATGCTAACGAAGTCCGGTAACTGTTTTAAAACGACCATTAATATCATTAAAAAACAGAAAGACCAGAAAATCCTGTGATTGATAATTTCAAATGCCGGTATATGTTGCAGTTCCTTCCAGTAAACAGGACTTAATCCCCAAATCAAGTATGCAATCACTCCGGATGAAAGACCTGCGATGGAAGCAGGGTCTCCTTTTCCTATTTTGCTTTTTGTCATGAATCCCTTCTCTCCTGAATGACATCCAACTTGCTAATCTACTCGCTTTGTCAAGTTTTGCCAATGATAGCCTTTAAAACTGATATATATGAATTAATGAGACACAAACCGATGAGGAAATGGGAGAAACAAAAAGCAGAAGATACGGATTGAATCGAGAAAAGAGTTTTGGTTGGGATGCGGAGTGGGTAAAGGTGGACATCGATTAGTCATTAAATAAAAGATGACCGATACAATTAATATCCTTTTTTCAATATCTAAAGCGCCGGCGTAGCCGGCACTAGCTGAAAATCTTAAATCATCAATCTAAAATCTCAAATCAAAAATGTTCAAGAGATCCAGTTTTTAGAGCGATCCAGGGCTTTTTGCCAGCCCTTGAGGAGGGTATCGATCTCTTGTTGGCTTTTTTCCGGGGCAAATCTCCTGTCTTCTTTCCACATCTGGGTAATGTGGTCCAGATCTTTCCAAACCCCGGCAGCAAGCCCGGCTAAAAATGCAGCACCCATGGCGGTGGTTTCAATGATTTTTGGTCGGCTTACATCCCGTTTTAAGATATCAGCCTGAAACTGACAGAGAAAATTATTGGCAGTAGCGCCACCATCAACGCGGAGAACCTTTAATTCCGTACTGGTGTCATTTTCCATGCATTTCAGCAGATCGTAGGATTGATATGCAATGGCTTCCAGTGCTGCTCGTACCATTTGGTTTTTGCCTGTATCACGGGTAATACCAATCATCAGTCCCCTGGCGTACGAGTCCCAATGCGGAGCACCAAGCCCGACAAAGGCTGGTACGATATACAGTCCGTCCGTATCGGAGATTGACGTTGCCATGGCCTCGGTTTCGGCGGCATCGGAAAAAAGGTTTAGATTATCTCTTTGCCATTGGATTAAGGCCCCACCCATAAATACCGATCCTTCCAATGCATAAGTCACTTCGTCGCCCAGTTTCCAGGCGATTGTGGTCAACAATCCATGATCAGACAGCTTGGGCGTGGTACCTGAATTGATCAGCATGAAGCAGCCGGTACCATAGGTGTTTTTAGCCATGCCCTTTTCAAAACAAGCCTGACCAAACAATGCGGCTTGCTGGTCACCCGCTACTCCACAAATGGGTACTTCCGATCCCCAGTCGCTTGGGTCTGTGTGTCCGATTATCTCACTACTCCCCTTAACTTCCGGCAGGCATTCCATGGGGATGTCCAGACGGTTTACTATCTCCTGATCCCATTTGTTTTCAAATATATTGTAAATCAGCGTTCTGGAAGCATTGGTTGCGTCTGTGGCATGAGCCTTTCCTCCTGTCAGTTTCCAGATCAGCCAGCTATCCACTGTTCCGAACACCAGCTTTCCGGCTTTCGCCAGGTCTTTTGCTTCGGGGATATTGTTCAATAACCATCGCATTTTTGTACCTGAGAAATAAGAATCTGTTACCAGACCTGTCTTCTCGCGAATAGTCTTATCAAATCCTTCCTGGATCAATTCCTGGCAGAAATCGGCGGTTCTTCTACATTGCCAGACGATTGCCTTGCCTACGGGCATACCTGTTTCCCTGTTCCAGGCAATAGTGGTTTCCCGTTGGTTGGTGATGCCAATGGCTGTGACATCCGACATTTTCAGACTTGCTTTGGACAAAGCTCGTTCGATGGTGTTTTTCTGAGATAACCAGATCTCCTGGGGGTCCTGCTCGACCCAGCCGGAATGTGGGAATGAGGAACCAAATGGCTGGTTAGCCGATGCGATTGCTTCCCCCTGTTCATTAAATAAAACTGTTCTGGAACTGCTGGTTCCCTGGTCTAACGCCATTACTATTTTGCTCATCTTGCCTCCTGGGATAAACCCAACTGATTGATTGTTATATTATTGCTTTCTGTTAGGATATTCCCTCCTGATGATAAAGACTTAACAAACCGACTCCTAATTGGCAATTAGCTTAAACAGGGTTCTCCATCATTTGATTGACAGATCCGATCACATCTTAGATCTTAGATTAAGCATTCAGGTTTGGTTATCTCATAAAATAACGCGCCGCAGGTGCTCTTTATGAGCTGACGAATAATCGCTAAAAGCAGACGACTAATTGAACAATATTAATTTTTGTTGAAAATGACCAAAAGAAATCTGGACACCTTATTTAATCCAAAAAGCATTGCTATGATTGGGGCTTCAGCCACTGTTTGCAAGTGGGGCTTTTTGATTTTACTGAATATTTTGAAAGGTGGTTACAAAGGCAAGATATTTCCAATTAACCCGAAAGTGGAATCTATTTTGGGAATTTCCTGTTATCCAAATGTAGCGGCTCTGCCAGAGATTGCAGATCTGGCTGTCATCACAACACCGGCCAACACGGTTTCGGCAATTGTTGACGAATGTGGTGAGGCCGGTATTCAAAACGTGATTGTTGTCACGGCAGACTTTAGTGAAACCGGTGAAGAAGGGGCAAAGCTGGAAAAGGAGATCACAGATAAAGCAAATAATTACAGAATGAACCTGGTTGGACCGAACACTATGGGTGTTTTTAGTGCAGATACCAGCCTGCATGCCTTGATGCCAATGATTATGCCCCTTCATGGAAATGTTTCCATGTTCTCTCAAAGCGGAAACGTGGGTGTGCAAATGTTGGATTACGGTCAACAGGAAAATGTTGGATTTGAAAAATTTGTTAGCAGTGGTAACGAAGCAGTACTATCTACAGAGGATTATCTGGAATACTTTGCAGATGACAGTAGTACGGACGTGATACTTGGTTATGTGGAAGGACTGGAGGAAAATTCCCGATTTGTGGAGGTAGCCAAAAAAGTCACGAAAAAGAAACCGGTGCTGATTATGAAGGGAGGCAGGACCGAAGTTGGCAGCAGCGCTGCATCTTCTCATAGTGGTGCCATGGCAGGTTCAACCGAGATTTTCAGGGCTTCGTTCCGTCAAACCGGGGTGTTGGAAGCATGTAGCAGTCAGGAGCTTATTGATTGTGCCAAGGCTTTTGCTTATTATCCACTGCCAAAAGGTAATCGAGTTGGAATTATTACCCGTGGTGGTGGTTGGGGAGTGTTGGCAGCAGACGCCTGTGAAGAAGCAGGTTTGATTGTACCGCCGCTATCACCTCACCTGGTTAAGGAAATGGACGAATTGCTGCCCAAGTATTGGAATCGGAAAAACCCTGTGGACCTGGTTGCAACCATCGCATTTGATCCCCTGCCGAAATGTCTCAGAATGCTGGCGGAGTGGGATGGTGTAGATGCAGTGATAGCTCTTGGTGCAGGATTCAGAGCGTTTTCCTACCAGGCCGCCGAAGGTATTGAAGGTCCTAAAGAATTGGTGGATACTTTGGATTTCATGAAGAAGGTATTGGAAGAGCAGAGCGAACAACCGGATGAAACCCTGGTTGAAGTGGCAAAACTGGTTAAAGAAACCGGTAAACCGGTTATTTCGGTTTCTATTGGATCAGACTACGCTCACAAAAAATACTCGGAGCGATACGGAATCGTCTCCTACCCAACCCCCGAACGGGCCGTTCGGGTCCTAAAACAAATGACAGACTATTATCATTTTAGATTTTAGAATTGATATTTTAGATTTTCAGGTTGTGAAAGCTTAGCTTTCCGTTTTTAAATATTTGATTAATAATCCAAAGCTGATGCGAACAGATCGTTTGTAACATATTAAATTATGAAAGCTGCAGGAAGGGAAACTCATGCCCATTAACAGGATCTACATTTTAGATTTTCAGGTTGTGCAGGCTGCACCGGTGAGTTTAATATTGGCCAGCAAGCCTGGCACTGACTATAAATCTAAAATCTTGAAAAATATTAAATAGTTAAATAAATTATACTTCTTAAATCACAAATCTAAAATTTTACAAGGTGTTTCATGGATATCATTGAAAAAGCAATTGCTGATGGAAAAACAACTCTTTCTGAATTTGAATCAAAACAATTACTGGAAAAATATGGCATTCCGGTTACCAAGGAAGTGGTGGTTAGTGATATCGGTGATTTGGAAAATGCTGTCAAAACAATTGGTTTTCCATTGGTTATGAAAGGATCATCTGCTGAGATAGTCCATAAAACAGAAAAAGGTCTTATCGCCATCGATATTCGAAATTTTGATGAAGCAACGGCGACTTTTAACGATATTCAATCGAAAATGGATACACCAGAAAAGGAAGTTCTGGTTCAGGAAATGGTGAAAGGACAAAGGGAACTGGTTGTCGGTTTGAATCGTGATCCGCAGTTTGGTCCTTGTGTTATGTTCGGTTTGGGTGGGATTTTCACAGAGATCCTGAAAGATGTTGCCTTCCGCGTGGCGCCCCTTGAAGAAAAAGATGCCAGGGAAATCATGGATGAAATAAAAGGAAAGAAAATCCTGGATGCTGTTCGTGGTCTGGAACCGGTTGATCGTGAAGTGTTAAAGGATATTTTAATTGCGGTTGGGAACATTGGATTGGATTACAAGGAAATTCAGGAAATAGACATCAACCCCCTCAAAATCAAAAACGGCAAACCCATTGCCGTAGACGCTCTTGTCGTCATTAAGTAAATTTTGGATTTCAGATCTTAGATTTAAGATTTGCAGGTTGTGCCGGCTACGCCGGCCGCTTTGTGTTTGAAACCACACTTCTCCGGTATTCCTCGTACTTCATAAATTACATTTCCACAGAAAATGATCATTTGAGATACATTCGCAGCAGGAAAAGCGTAAATCTCTTTTTGGCCTAACATTCAAAACGGCATGCTGATCTGCTATTACTAAGGTTGATGGGCAACAAGTTGCCCATCCTACATTTCTGTATCATTTTGAGCTTGATGAACAATTTGTTCATATCAGTCTGTAGGTATCCATCCAAAATGCAGTTAAATGGAAAGCGAAGCTTTCACCTACCGTAAATCTGAAATGCCATATTCGGCAAAAAATTGATTGTTGTACAGGATTGTAATAAAATGAGATCAAGCTATTCGTGATTCCGGATTTTTCCCAACAAAATAATTATATGGCAATACAATACAACCGCTATTATGGCATCAAGGCTGCCGGACCTAAGGCGATCAGATTAACCGCAACCCTGTTGCAATCTTACCCGGTTACCAGGGCGTGTTTGGGTATTCTTGGCAACAAACTGCTGGAACGGGTTGGTTTCGGTTTTTTTACGGAAGACCAACCGTTTATCACCCAGGGAGAACAGGGCAAGGATCTTTTTATGTTGTGTGATGAATCGGTGGATGTTTTTGTCGACGGGAAAAAAGTGGTTGAAATGGAAGCACCGGTTTTACTAGGGGATAAGGGAATCGTTGAGCCTGAATCTCTTCGGGCTGCCACGATTAGCGCAGCTCCCGAGAAAACCTGTTTTTTACTTAAAATCCCCATGGGACTGTTCATCAGGAATTTTGATGACATGTCAATTGATGATGCCAGTTTTTCACAGGAAATAGGTATCTTCTACAATATGTTTAAAGGTATCCAAGCCCGGTTGTTTGAATTTGCCTTTATTCAAAAAAACCTTTGGGAAGAAGCGATCACAACCCAAACCCTGGCCAAAACCCAGGGACTGATCAAAATTCTGGATAATCGCATTGATGAGGGATGGGGCGACGAAATCTGGGAAACCGTTCGTGTTCATCTGTTGGATTCACTAGGATTCAAATGGCCGGATGGTGTGCCTTTGGATATATCGACCTTTAGAAATCTTTTGAGACAGTATCTGGATGAAAAATATCCACGGGAAGCGTATAAAGGCAAAGATGCGGATTACATTAGGCGTAAGCATCAAATCTGGCGAAAATGGCTGACCTCAACGGCTGCAATTATCATGAAAGGGCTTCCGGTGGAAGGGAGCGACATAGAGGGCAACAAAATTCAACTTTTCAATCCCCGTAACTACCAGATTCGTATTCAAGGCCTGATCAGGGCAATTGAAAAAAAATTCCTTACTCACAAAGTCCGTGACCTTGCTGATACCGGAAATGCAGCCAAAGATTCGGGAACCGAATCAATCAAAAGTTTTTTCGGCAGAACAGAGCAGGATAATACCTTTGACTTAAAAAGGTATCTCAATTCTTTCGAAAGGACTTTTAAGCTAAAGTATCCGAAGCGCATGCAAACACAGATTGCCCAGCGGACAGCACTGGTTGCCGCAAAATGTGAGAATGAGTTTAATGAATCTGTGGCAGCAATGAAGACGATGCTGGAGAAAAGCCAGGCGAAGTTGACCGGGGCCTACAAAGTACAAATTGGAAACAAAGAGAATGAAACTGATTCCGACAAGACTCTGGAACCCTTGAACAAGGCAATTACCAGATATTATCAACATTTGGATGAACCCGCGATCGCCAAGTATGGAAAAGTAACCTATAAACATCAATCAACTCCCAACTTTTCAAAACTCCTGAAGTCCGCTGGTGTCAAACACGTAAAAAAGGAAATTTTGCGTGCGGTTCAGGCACAGGTTAAACGACTAAACATTTCTGCCCGTCTGTTAACATTTGATTTTATTAAAGACAGTTTCCATTTATGCCAGGCTGCTCCGGGTTCGGAGATTGCCAGCCATGACCTGGAAAGACATTATTGGATGCCTGTTTCACAGGGCATTCGCTTGTTTGCTTCTGACAACGAATTTGTGGAAATTGCCCCGGGTTCCTTGATCGGCGGAAAAGGCTGGCTACAGAACGCCAGTGATGAACAGGGAAAAAGCCTGGGGGTCTGGAAGTTAAAAATGCCTGAAACCGTATCCGACGCTGAGATTCACCAGGGACATTTGGTGCTGGTATTGCCTAGTCAAATGTTTCCCTGGGAAATTAACACCAGACCGAATGCACAAATTTTTAAAACCGCTTACCTTCCTTTGATGCAATGGTTGATCAACAGGCAGCTTAACCATATTTCCCTGCATTTACCATCCAGGGATCAAGCTTTTGAAAGCCTCCAAAAAAACGAACAAATTTTACGTTTGGAAAGAAAGGTAAAAGCCTTTGAAAACTCCTCTGTCAAGATGTCTTCTGAGGATTATCAAAAGATCACTAACTTCCTGCAAAACACACTAAGCGTGGCCTTGCCCAAGGATAAACGATTGCCGTCAAACGTTCTGGCCAAGAAAATCTACAATTTTATTTTGAAGCAAATGACAATTGATTATCAAAGGCTCGAACCTGAACAGGTTGGTAACAGAACCTATACCAAATGGAGAATGATTTTAAGCGAGATTGTGCAGATCACCGAACAATCGGAGTTGGAAAGGTCAATTCTCACCTCCACCCCGTTTTTTGAAGTCATTGAAAATGAATTGGGAGCCATACTGGATAGTTTTAACATATCAAAAGCAAAACAATACGTGCAGCTGACAGGGCAAACTCCATATTTACAGCTACCACAAATTTTAAATGAATTGGACAACCCGGATGGAGACAGACAACTGCTGTTCGACCTGATTCAGTCAACCCTGGAAACGTACCTGCGATTGGTGATAGAAGAGACCAGATTCTACAAACTTAAAAACGACCAAGCCGGCCAAAAGCGCTCAAAAACAGATGTACAGGCCCTGCAAACCAAGACTATCTTGGAAAGCTCGGCAAAGCTTAAAAGTATTATCACCGGTAAACAGAAAAACGCCGGCTCACCGCTGGTGAGCAAGTCAGCCTGAGAAATTTGTAGAAGGAGTCGATAAAAAAGGCACGGCGATAGCATTTCTTATTATCGTTGCGGGACAAGGATGTTCCGGCTGCGATACTACCGCCGCGCACCAGGGATAGGTGCCAACCAGCCTTTTAAATGCAAAAATACAAGCCTGAGCCTTTTGTTCTATTTTAAGGGAATATCAACGACACAGGTTGTTCCTTTTTCATTGCGGATGGTTAATCTACCATCCATCTGGTCCTGCACCAGCGTTTTGACCAGATTTAATCCCAGGCTCTCGGTTTGCTGCCAGTCAAACCCATCTTTAAATCCCACGCCGTCATCACTCACTTTTAATTCAATTTTTTGGTTGTTTAATACCCGGTAAGTGATGGTGAGTTGTCCCTTTTGAGTGCCTGGAAAAGCATACTTCAGAGAATTTGTAATTAATTCGTTTACCACCAATCCGATCGGTGATGCCAGATCCGGATTGATGGCGTGATCTTCAATCACAAGGTCTATTTCAACATGATTGGCAGCAGGGCCAAAAGATTCGCGGATCATTACGATCAGATCTGTCAGATAGTTTTTTACGTTGATGTTGGAGAGATTGTCCGATTGATAGAGAAATTTATGAACCAGGGACATGGCGTGTAATCTATTCTGGCTATCCCTTAAAATCTTTTTTACCGCCGAGTTCTTCGACTTGCTGCTTTGCAGGTTGATCAGGCTGGTGATGACTGCCAAGTTGTTTTTAACCCGGTGATGTATCTCCTGCAATAACGTCTCTTTTTCTTTCAAGGATGATTTTATTTGTTCTTCAGCCTCTATTCTTGAACTAATGTCCCGGATGGCAGCGATGTGTACTTTGTTCCCCTTGTATTCGAATACATTGGCAACGATCTCTACGGGAAAAGTGGTTCCATCCTTTTTTTTATGCCAGCGAACAGGAACCCCCTGTTTTAATCCCTGTGTTGCTGCTTTGGTTTTTTCAGGTTCAGCTGAAAAATCTGTGTTTTTCATACTCAAAGCTTCTTCCCTGGTATAACCATAATGATTCAGGAAACTCTGGTTGACTTCCAGAATATTTCCCGTGTCAATTTCTATTAGTGCCAAAAAATCGGAACCCAGCTCGAAAAGAGTTTTGTATTTTTTTTCATGCTCTGTCAGTGCCTGCTGGATTTTCCGATAATCTGTGATATCCGTGATAAACGTGCAAATCTCTTCAATTTCGTTATTGTGGTTGTGGATGGAACTGCGGTTAATAATAAGATCAACGGGTCGTCCTCCTATGTTTTCTTCATTTATAGTCACAGTCGGGTGATCGCTATTGGTTTCAATGGTTTTTAAGTACTTCTCTTTTTCGGCTTCAATCGTTTCGGGATTGGAGCTTATAGTCCAAAGCGTTTTTCCAATTATTTCTTCTTTTGGCATCCCCAACATTTTCTGATGGGCATTGTTGGAATAGGTGATCACTCCCTGTTTATCACTGAATTGAATTCCTACCGGTGCAGTTTCCAGAATCAATTTCAATCTTTTTTCGCTGGCAATAATGGCATTTTCCGCTTCTTTTTTGTCCGAGATGTCTGTTATTGAACCAACAATAGAAATCGTTTTGCCATCTGAAAGGATGGGGTTTTCCCTGATTTCACACCAGATGTTTCTTCCGGATTTGTGTCTCAATTCCAATTCATAAGGAGGTTGAGTAACTCCTGTATCAATAGCCTTTTGAGTCAGTTCAAATCCGATTTTGTTAACCGGATGGTCGGTGGCCATTGTTGTCCAATTTGCTTTTGCATCTTCGGGCTCGTAACCCAGAATGTTTTTGATTTGAGGACTTAAATAAGTAATTTGATGGTCGGTATCATGAGCAAAAAAGATTGCCGAACTGCTTTCGATAATCGATTGAAGCTTATTCTGAGTCTCCCTGAGTTCCTGCATAACCTGATGCCGTTCAATGAGCGTTCCCAAACGTTCCCCCAGGGAGTTGAGTAAAAATCTTTCTTCTTTTAGAAATACTTTTTCATCGGCTTTTGGTCTTTCTTCTGAATAAAATACTATCAGCTCACCCACTATTTCATTGCTCACCTTGATGTCGACCCGTTGTGACCACTTTTCATTGATGGTTAACTCACCATGCGGACACAAAACCGTATTGCCATTTTTAAATTTAATTCTGGAATGAGTAACTTCAGGATATTGCCATGCTTTTGAGATTAGTTGAATAACCTGCTTAAGAATCTCTTCCAATGGGATCTCAGGCGATTCCGCCAGGCGGGAGATACCGTAAAAGCATTCGAGCTCCTTAACACGCTGATGCAATTCTTTTTTGGTCTTTTGCTGTTCCCGGTCCACCTTGGCTGTATGCAAAGCCATTTCAATGGTTACCTTCAACTCTCTTTCCTGAACAGGTTTTAAGAGGTAACCATAAGGGTTAGCTAATTTAGCTCTTTCCAGGTGTTCATCATCAAGATAAGCCGTAAGGAAAATGGTTGGGATATCAAATCGCGAACAGATGATGCTGGCAGCTTCAATTCCATCCATATCGCCTTTAAGGCGCATATCCATTAGAACCAGGTCAGGTCTTTCGGTTTCCGCTTTTTTAATAGCCTTTTTACCGTTGCTGACAACGGCTATGACAGTGTACCCGAGACTATCCAGTCTGCCCTTTATTTCAAGGGCGACGATGGTTTCATCTTCAACAATCAGAATTCTTGTGGATTCCATGAGATTAATGTGAATTAACTTGTTTATTTTAATCGACGGTTCAGTCGCACTAAACGCCTGGCATACTTAATATGCAGGATAGGCAATTTATCGTCCATCAATTTAGTCCTTGGGTAGGTTGGATCAAAAGATAGAAGAACCAGTGAATTTGATTGATCAACTATTGGTCCAATTGATGGGCAACGAGTGCCCCATCCTACATTTGAATTTACTCCGTTCAGCACCTATCAAAAAACGGTCGGACAGTCTAAAATCGCTCAAAATCATCTTCAGACAGTACCGTATCGCTATCCAGATCCAGTTCAACTCCCGTATTGGGATAGACAGTGTCAATTTCTTTTGAATCTGTTTCCCTGACTGGCGTTAACTTAGGTTCGGTATCGCTTTCCAACACCTTTCCTTCTGCTTTTCTCACTTTTACGGATTCTATGGGTTTGATGCTTTCAATTTTAAAAAAATCAATGGTATCCTGCAGTTGTTCGGCCTGGGAAGCCAGCTCTTCAGCAGTACTGGCCATCTCTTCGGTTGAGGCGGCATTTTGCTGAATAACCTGGTCAAGCTGTTGAATGGCGGTGTTGATTTGCGTTACTCCCGCATTTTGTTCACTGCTGGCCGCACTAATCTCCTGAACCAATTCAGCTGTTTTTTGAATGTCGGGAACTAATTTTAAGAGCAAATCACCGGCATTTTGCGCAGTTTCCACACTACTGCCGGATAACTCAGAAATCTCTCCTGCGGCACTTTGACTTCTTTCTGCCAGTTTACGGACCTCAGATGCTACGACGGCGAATCCTTTTCCATGCTCACCCGCCCTGGCCGCTTCTATTGCAGCATTTAAAGCCAGCATGTTGGTTTGCCTGGCTATTTCCTGGATAATGGATATTTTAGCTGCGATCTCATTCATGGCTTCCACGGTTTCCATTACAGCCTTTCCACTTACTTTGGCGTCTTTTGCTGCTTTGTTTGCTATTGTTTCGGTTTGCCTTGCATTGTCTGCATTTTGCTGTATGTTCGCAGCCATTTCTTCCATGGATGAAGTTGTTTCTTCCACAGAGGCAGCCTGTTCACTGGCACCCTGGGAAAGCTCCTGGGCAGTCGCACTAATCTGACCGGATCCCGTGGCAACATTTGTTGCTGCCGAACGAATGGAACTGACAATATCAACCAGCCTCCTCATCATTTCCCGCAATGCCGAGGAAAGCATACCGATCTCATCTTTCTGTTTCACATCGATGTCCACTGTTAAATCACCTTTTGCCACCATTTCTGCGAGATTGGTGCCTTTTGTCAGCGGATTGGCTATGCTCAAGGCAATAAGCAAAGCCATGGCTGCTATCATTAAAATAACGATCAAACCGGCTATGACAATCGATTGTAAAAGAGTGTTGATCGGCTCCATTACCTCTGCTTCGTCTATTTCTGCGAGTATGGCCCAGGTTTCGTTCCAGATTTTTAAGGGCGAATAAGCCGAGAGAACAGGGTTGCCATTATAATCGATAACCACCTTGGAGTTGGTTTTTCCGGAGAGTGCCTCCAGAGCCGCCACCGTATCGACACCGTTTTGTTGAACCGTACCTGCAAAAGAAGCTTTCACGGAATGGCCCGTCGGATCCAGAAACGAATCGGAGCGCATCAGTTTATCAGATCCAATCAAGTACGTTTCCCCCGTTTTTCCCATGCCGTCACGTTTTTGCATAATGCTGTTGATTGCATCCAACGGCAATTGCAGGGCAATGATTAATTCAACATTATTATCGTAAACTATAGGCTGTGCAATGAAAGCACAAGGTTCATTGTTGCTGGGTGCGTAGGGAGCAAAATCAGCAAAACCGAAGTTTCGATTGTTTATCACCCGCTGTATTAATTTACCCAAATTAGACCCGGCGTACCTTCCATTTAGTATATTTGTTTTATAATCGGACTCCCTGACGGCCGTATAAAATATAAAACCATCCGGATTGATCAAAAAGAGATCATAATAGCCATACATTTCCTGGTACTTTTTGAAAAACTCATTCCCTTGATCATCCACAGGACTAAATGCCTCCCCCACATCAATTTCCGTCATCATTGCCCATTTAACATCATCACCTATCTCTACGGGGTCCCAAACAGAAAGAACCGGGTTGCCATTGTAGTCTGTTATCACGTTGATTCCCGGTTTTCCTGCCAGCGCGGAACGGGTAGCTTCTGTGTCCACAGTGGTTTTGTTTTTAAACGAAGCCACAACTGAATGGCCTTGCGGGTCCAAAAACGAATCAGATCGCATCAATCCGTCCTGTCCAACCAGGTATGACTCACCTGTTTTGCCCATTCCATCCCGTTTCAGCATAATGGCGTTAATTTTATCCAAAGGAATCTGCAGGGCCGCAAAACCAATCAGTTTGCCGGCTGAATTGGTCATTCGCGACATTAAAAAAGCTGCCGGAACACCACCTGAAGGGGCGTAAGGAGCAAAGTCTCCAACAGCCGTATCTTCATTCAGCATTTGACGGGCTTCACGAAAGGCTACTCCAATCCCGCTTTTTCTTAATCTGCTCTCCGGGATGTTCATACCCAGGTCTGATTCCCTGCCGACAGTATAAATGATGTCACCTTTAACATTGATCAAAAAGAGATCGTACCAGCCGTTATCTTCCATAATGTCACGCATTCTGGAATTGTGAGATTTAGCTGCCTTGTTCCAAAGAGGTCCTCCTGTTTTGGAGCCTTCCTGCACAAATGCTTTGTTAAATTCCAACAGCACTTGACGTGTATAAGGATCGTCTTTTAGCACATACAACTGTGATTTGAGCAGATGTATGTAATCTTCCAGCTGGGATTTTTTGATAGACTGGATGGCTTTTAGTTTTTTGAAAGACTCTGTTCTGAGGGTGCCCACGGTTTCAACCAATACACCCATGTCACCTTCTCGTTCTGCAAAATATTTGGCAATTTGCTCTTTTTTGATTTCACGCACCGATTCCAGTTGACTGAACGATTTCTCCATAAGTGCATTGCTGGCCAGACGGCTACTCCACCACCCTACAATCAACAGAGGAATTATGCCGACCAATAAAAACAAACCAATGAGTTTTGGCTTCATCTTGATGTCTTTGAGCTTAACCATTTGTCCCCTTTGTGAAAAATTCGAAAAACTACCTATGTTCTGTCTTAAATCTGAACTGCTTTGAAACGAAATAGAAGTTATGTCGAGCTATTCCTAACCGAAACGACCACTATAATTAGTTATGGAGTCCGGCTATAACATGTATCCGCGGCATAAACCGGATAGGAACTGCAATGAGTTGGGCTTACGAATCAACACAAATCGCAGCATGTTGTAATGGAATGCTTGGCACTTTCCCAAAAGCCAACTGATCTGTTAAACCATGGGGTAATTGCCCATGATCGTGACAATCACCTTGTTGTCCTCCCACTTGTGCAACATTATACAACACTTACCAGCATTTAGTAACTTTTTTTTATTTCTGATAATAGAAGGTAGATAGTGCTCCGATCCGGCATTGTTTTCTTGCCTATGTCGGGTTTGTAGATACAGGACAATACGTTTCGCTTCTCATGATCAGAATGACACCTGTTCTAGACAACTCAAAATATCCATTCGCCAGACAAATTTCAGTTGAAAACTAAAAAAAGGAATTGGAATTCACAATTTTTCTGAATTTGAAGGATTAAACAAATAGCCATACATTCAGTTGATTATTCTTGGTTACAAAGTTGACAAGACGAACCCAACCGTTATGGAATAAGTAAATATTTGATGTTCAATTAAAACGTCTATTTCCGGGTAATTCCCAAGCAGTCTCAATTGTTCGTTGATTCGGACTCCGGAGACCAATAATACAACCAGTCACGGCACCAGGAGATTCAAATGTTCACTGAACTGGAAGCGATCAACGCTCGCCCGAAACCGTTTGAATTTTACACTGCAAATGAACTATGGACCGACGAATATACATCGCAGCAGATGTTGGAGTTCCATCTGAACGATGAGGTTGATCTTTCTTCCAGAAACACTGAATTTATCAATCGGTCGGTGGATTGGATTGTGAATCAATTTGGTGTGGGAGAAGGAACCAAAATTGCTGATTTCGGCTGCGGTCCGGGATTATATACAACACGTCTGGCAGGCTGGAATGCGGACGTCACAGGGATCGACTTTTCGATCCGTTCCATACAGTACGCCGAAAAAACAGCAAAAGAGAAAGGGCTGGATGTTCGCTATATCCATCAAAACTATCTTGAACTGGAGACCAAGAACAAATTCGACCTGATCCTGCTGATCATGTGTGATTATTGTGCCCTAAGTCCAAAACAACGGAAGAAGCTTCTGAAAATGTTTAATGAATTGCTTTACCCGGGTGGATCGGTCCTTTTGGATGTTCATTCTTTGGAGGCTTTTAACCAAAGAGAAGAAAAGGCCATCTATGAAGCCAATCTTTTGGATGGATTCTGGTCGGCAAAACCCTATTACGGATTTTTAAATACTTTTGTGTATAAGAAAGAAAAAATAGTTCTGGATAAATACACCTTGTTTGAAGAAGGCCGGACTCGAACCATCTACAACTGGCTGCAGTACTTCAGTCAGGAATCCTTACTCAAGGAATTGAATGCCTCCGGATTTGAAGTGCAAGGAACATATGCCAATGTAGCAGGAGCATTGTTTGGCCCGAATACCAATGAATTTGCCGTGGTGGCAAGAAAACGATGATTAATTGAGTCTTTGATCCGGGGAAGATTGATGTTTGCCGGTTTTTTTATCCGTTTCTTTTTCGCTGTTCTGCTTTACCTCATCGCCTCCAAAAAAGGTTATCACAAACTGACGTGGGCCGGTATCGGCTTTGTGTTAGGACCAATAGCCCTGGTGATAATTTTTATCTACCGCAAAAACGCCAACTATTCCCAAGCGTTTTTGGCCGGATTGACCGGAATTTTGATTGGTGCTGCTCTAATGTTGGCAGGATGGTTTCTCTATCCCCTGTTTTCGTCGATTAAACAAGCTGATATGGTCAAACAATATGCCGACGTTTTCTGGGTATTGATTTTGCCTGCAAGTTCTGTCCTCCTGGGGGCACTGTTCTTTTCCATCTCATTGATCAGACAAAAGTAACATTTGGGAATTGTAATTTCTAAATTTAGTCATTTTTTCAACATTGAAACGTCGGCAAAGCCGACACCATCTGCAAACCTGAATCTAAAACTATACATCTAAAATGCCCTTAACCATAACGCCTATCGGAACGATCCATACACCTTTTAAAACCATTGAGAACATGCCTATTCAACCCAGGGGGGCGGTTGGAATTAAAGGTCAAATCGAGCTTTATCCAGAATTTGTGGAAGGGCTGAAAGACCTGGACGGTTTTTCCCATGCCATTCTGCTTTATCATTTTCACAAAGTCGAAGGATTTGAGCTGTTGCCTGTACCGTTCCTGGATACGGAACAACGGGGAGTCTTCGCTACCAGATCTCCAAAGCGACCCAACGCCATCGGATTGTCGATAATTAAAATCATGCGAGTAGACAACAGCATAGTACATATTGAACATGTTGATATGCTGGATAAAACACCCCTGTTGGATATCAAACCCTATGTCCCTGAGTTTGACCATTACGGCGATGTCAGAGCAGGCTGGTTCGAAAATACAAAAGGAGACGTTGAAACCAAAAGGTCAGATGAAAGATTCAAATGAAATCGGTTTTCCGTTATCGGTTATCTATAGAATTCCTTTGACAAATGACTAAAATTTCAAGATAGTAGGGGAAAATATACAATGTTTATCCCCCTCATTTCATTAACATTTGACATTTAATTGGAGAGTTGATCGATGCGTGCTTTCAGGTTTTTTTGGATAGGGATTAGTTTGGTTATGTTTCTGGTTACCGGTTGTGGTGGAAGTAAACCCAAAACGGATGAAAAACCTCTCACTGTTCACTCTTTGGATAAAGGCCTGGAACTTCTGGCTGGTGAAATCAAACAAGTGGTCCGTAGTGGTATCAAATCCGGTAGTATTCAGGCAGTGCTTGATATAGCGGTGCTTGATGTTTTGGAAAAAACAACCAATAAAAACCTGGATTTCAGTTCTTATCTCTCCTCCAAGCTAATCAATTTGACTGTTGATCTCACAAAAGACAAGGATTCCGGCATTGTTTTCATCAACACTCAAAAGGTGCGCAACGCCCAGAACAGACTTCTCAAAGGAGCAGAGCTGGATTATAAAAAGCTTGGAGCCGAACTGAACAGTTCCATGATGTTCAAGGGATTCTTCTTTCAGAACAGTGAAGAGACAGTCATCATTCAGATCGAGATTTTTGATCCCAAGACCGGGTATCTGCATAACACCGTCGAAGTGGCGGTGGCTTTCAAGGATGTGCCTAAACCAATGCAGAAGTCTTTTCCCATGATGGTGAACAAGCAATTCGAGGCCTTATACCAGCAAATATCCAGCATTGAAGTTGGACAAATTCCCGCCGCCATTAATGCAGCCTGGAATGAGCACTTAACTGAAGACCATCGCCAGAGTTTGAAAAACAGCATTACCAACTCCATTTATGCAGATATCGAGGGATTGGTCACGGAAGACGATTTAGCCCGCGAACGATTAGGTACCATTGCCAAGATTAACAAGGAGAAAGAGCACATCTCGATTTACCTGAGGGGAAAATTTGTTGTTCAGGTGCTCGGTTATGGATATGACCTGACAGACGGGCAAAACAAAAAGGTCAAGCAGGCTTTGAATTATATCAATCGTATGGAGTCTATATTAAAGAAAGGTTTCAAGATCTCCATCGGTTTTATTGCCAAAACGGATGACAATGATCCTTTGGATTTTGAATGCGATGGCGATAGGGAACTAGAACTTTCCATCGGTTCTGCAACCTTTAATTATGAGCAGGCGACCTGTAACGAAGAAGGGCAACGGCAGGTAATGACCTGGTTGGCCCCGTTTCATATGACAGCAAAAAACTGGAGTATTGTGGTGATTGAAGATAATATTTTTGGGAATGAAGAAGTCAACGCCCATGTTCTGGTTACAAAGGATAATTTGTTAAATATCTACTATCAGGGAATGGATGAAATCCCCCTGACAGGCTCCGAATATTACCTGGTGCGATTAACAAAAAGCAACTGATCCGTGTCGCACCTGTCCACCAATACCCGGTGGTTTCGATCACCGGATTCCCCGCCAAATGAATAAACTTCAATTTTGCCGACACACAATTTGTTCACTCACCCCAATTTTTAAGCTCTACCTGCATTTTAGGTCTCCCCATTCTTTTCCTTTTGCAAAGAACTTTTGGTTGGTCGTCTATCTCTATCAAGTATTAGTAAGTAATATCAATGCATTAATCGATGAATTGCGTTGAGTAAATCGCAATGTGACGATTAGCTACCTGCTATAAATGCTGATACTTATTTTGAAGTGAACTTCCATTTAGTCACACATTTGTTTGGAGAAAAAATGAAAAGGGCAATTGTAAGTGTAATGGTCAGTCTGGCACTGGCCTTTAGTGTTGCAAATACTTCCTGGGCTCAGTCATCTGAGGAAGATAAGTTGATTGACATAAAACTGGGAAACTTTTCGGTTAATATATTACAATCCGTGGGCGGCATATTTTTATTAAAAGGATCGTCGATTGTATCCAGCTGGATATTCGGTGGGTCTGAATCACCCCCTACTGGTCTGTCAGCGCAAGATTTGGCACAGATTCGCAGCATTGTCAAAGGTGAGGTTGGAAATCTGCTATCGGACTATCAATACGCTGAATTGAAAGAATCCATTCGTATTCTGGGATTAAGACTGGATGACTACAAATGGAGTGTCTGGGACGACAACTGGGATGAATGGACCCTGGAAAGTGCTAACGAATACAGCGATATTGTTATCAGCGATTTGAGTTTCGTAAAAGATCCAAGTATTAATCCCAAATACTGGAAAGCCGGATCTGAATTGATGTTGGCAATTTCACTGCGGCTGACTGTGAAAACAGAAATGATCTATCGCAACTTAAGGCCGGAAGCGATGATGGCAAGTGTAGCAGGTGAAATGAAATCTATGCTCACAACTATGAAAAAAGATCATGCCAACTGGATTGACCAGACTTATCCATTCACTCGAGACAGCTGTGTAGAAATTAGGCCAGGGAAAATCGATTGTTTTGCCATAGATGAAGTGTTCAGGGGAACCGATTTTGATGAGGTGTATTATCGAGCGAAGGCTTATCACACGGAAAAGAAGTTTGAACCGTTTGGCGGCAGTGGCTCGTACAACGCCTTTGTCTCAAAACTTACTCAGATTATTGCAGGTTCTTGATCAGATTCAGAATCGATCAGAGATGCAGTGAAAGTCATTATTGACAGCACTGATAGTCTGTAGCCTGGAGAAAATTGGTTGCAAGTATCGCACAAGTTGATAGGAAATCAGCTTGTGCCTACCTTCCTTTAATACCTTCGTAAACTCCTGTCATGACAACTCAAACCAGGCTATACATCTCAATTGATACCCAAATCTAGGCGCCACGACCAAGTCACAACACCCTTCAAAAAAAGTCCATCTTTTCCTTTGCCTCCTTGAATCTCCTACCTTCAGACTGCCACTTGTGTTGCCCACCTATTGAAGATAATATAAATTAAGGATTCTGATCAGCGGTTTTTTACTTGTTCAAGTCAAATCATTTTGTGGACTGGTGTCAGACTATTAAATGCAGTCAGCATTCACTGGCGATCATCAGTTTAGGACAAGCACCTGGGGTTCAAAAACATGTTTTCATAAATGATATGTAGAAAAAGAACTTTGAATTTTGGATACATGGAACAATAGTATTTATTCTTTAGGGTACTTTAAAAACTAAAAATAGAGCCAATGCCAATATCAAAGGGTTGCTGTTTCAAAAAACGCATAAATCCACCCCTGGCTTCCGGGGTTTCGAAACAGCAACCCTTTGATACTACTGAGATTTAATTTTTCAAAGTGCCTTTTGTTTAACCTTATAATTCACAAGGATTGCGGATGAATAAGAAATGGATGTTGTACGGTGCCAACGGCTATACCGGGAAACTGGTTGCTGAAGAAGCGGGGAAAAGAGGACTTTCTCCTATACTCGCAGGTCGAACAGAGGAGGCAATCAAACCAATGGCTGAGGAGCTGGGATTTGAATATCGAGTATTTCCACTCACGGATCATATCAAGCTGGAAGAAGCATTGTCGGATATTGATATCATCTCTCTTTGTGCAGGCCCATTTTCTGCAACCAGTGATCCAGTGATTAAAGCGTGCCTGGTAACAAAAACACATTATGTGGATATCACGGGTGAAATGGATGTGTTTGTCAGGGCGCACTCTTACCAGGAACAGGCTAGAACGGCGGGAGTGGTGATTTGCCCCGGGGTTGGTTTTGATGTCATTCCCACGGACTGTGTTTCAGCGAGGCTTAAAGAGGAATTGCCCGATGCCACCCATCTTTCCCTGGGATTTGACAGTCGTAGCGGATTTAGTCCCGGAACCGCAAAAACGTCTATTGAGGGATTCAAAGGTGGTAACCGTATCCGCAGGGATGGGATGATAAAAAAAGTTTCCATGGCATACAAAGTCAGGGAAATCGATTTTGGCAAAGGACTGAAAAAAGCGGCTGTCATACCGTGGGGAGACGTGGCGACCGCCTTTTACAGCACGGAAATTCCCAATATCGAAGTGTTTATGCCCGCTTTTTCCAGTATGAAGAGATTAAAGCTTTTGAGTTTTTTAAGACCTGTCATCGCCCTGCCTTTTGTCCAGTCGCGCATGAAGCAGAAAATAGAAAAAACGGTACCAGGTCCGACAAAAGAGCAGCGCGAAAAGTATATCACCTACGTGTGGGGTGAAGTTAAAAACCGGAAAAATGAAACCAGAACAGCCAGGATAACAGTTGCAAATGGGTACGATGTTACCGTTTATGGAGTGCTGGCCTCGGTTGAGTTTCTGGATAAGTATTCCGGGGAGGGTGGATATTACACACCCTCCCTGTTAATGGGAAAGGATTTAATAGAGTCTTTTCCCGGCAGTCAGAAAATGAAGATAACGGAGTGATATGGAACCAAGAATTGAAGAGATACCTAAAAAGTATCTGGTTGGTATGCGAATAGAGACAAGTCTGGCTAAGGACGAAACAGCCGAGTTGTGGAAGACTTTCATGCCGAGGCGCAATGAAATACCCAACAAACTAAGCCCCGGATTTTACTCCGTGCAGATCTTCCCGGAATCCTTGGATTTTAAGGAGTTTAATGAGCATGTACTTTTTGAAAAATGGGCTGCCATTGAGGTGTCGGATCTGAACGCCGTGCCGGAAGGAATGGAATCTCATACCCTACACGGCGGAAAGTATGCTGTGTTTATACATAAAGGTGCAGCACATACATTTCCTAAAACCTACCAGTATATTTATGGTGTTTGGTTGCCGAAATCTGCATATGAACTGGACAAAAGGGAACATTTTGAATTTATGGGAGCAGACTACAGACCTGATGATGAAAATGCGGAGGAAGAGGTTTGGGTGCCAATTAAATGATCAGGAGCAATAACATGGCCGAACAAAAGTGGCTGACAACGTCAGCAGGCATCAAAATGCCACCGTTTCTTTATGGTACAGCCTGGAAAAAGAAACAAACCACAGAGCTGGTGGTTCAAGCAATTCAATCAGGTTTCCGAGGCATTGACACTGCAGGACAACCAAAACATTATGATGAACCTCGCGTGGGAGAAGCATTGGCTGAGCTTAACGAATTCGGTATCAAAAGGGAGGACCTTTTTGTTCAAACCAAATTTACTCCAGCCAGTGGGCAGGACCCCTCAAACATGCCTTATGACTCCACGGCTTCTCTGGCTGATCAAGTGACTCAATCGTTTGCATCATCACTAAGAAATCTGAAAACTCACTATGTGGATTCCCTGGTACTCCATTCGCCTTTATCAACTCTCCAACAAACCATGGAAGTCTGGAATACCATGGAGACCTTTCATAAAAGCGGTGAGGCAAAACAGCTTGGTATCAGCAATTGTTATAGTCTTTCCACGTTGGAGTCGATTTACTCCAGTGCGGATGTTAAACCAGCCGTTCTGCAGAACAGATTTTACCAGGCAAGCGGCTATGATGTCGATTTAAGGGCCTGGTGCGTTGATAAGGGAATAACTTACCAGAGCTTCTGGACATTGACGGCCAATCCTCACTTGCTGGCAAGCGCTCCGATTACATCAATTGCGGCGAATTACAATCGTACTCCCGCCCAGGTGTTTTTTCGTTTTCTTACCCAAAAGGGAATTGCTCCCCTCATTGGTACCACCACTCATCAGCACATGAAAGAAGATCTGGCAATATTTGAGTTTGAGTTGTCAAGTAAAGAGATAGAGCTGATCGAGGAGTTATTCTAAAGCCAAAATCAGGAACCGACCCGGTTCTTATCAGGTTTCAGGTTGGATCAAGCGGAGCGGATCAGCCATTGTGGACTGTTTGCCGGTCATTAGTCATTCTTAACCTTTGCTTTAGAATAGATGTTTTTATTACCATGGGGATGAATTGCTATATCTATAAATTTACAATTTACGCAAATTGATCGCAGGAGATCCGCATGGTAACAATGATTGAGAATCCATCTGTTATTGAAGCTGCAGGAAACAAACCCAAAATTATCAAGGAATTTATTGGCAGGGTTAATTCAAAGACCGATGCTGTCAGCATCGCTAAAATGGAAAGCCCCGGGGGTTGGGTGGAACCGGGCCAGAAGCCGGAATTTGACGAGTACACAGTGGTTTTGAAGGGAGAAGTTCAGGTTAAAACCAAAGACAAGGTGTACATCGTTAAAGCCGGGCAGGCCATTATCACTCCGGCTGGAGAATGGGTTCAATATAGCACTCCGGGAGACCAGGGGGCGGAATATATCGCCGTTTGCCTGCCTGCTTTTTCTCCGGATATAGTTAAAAGAGATGAATAATCATTTCTAAACGGTGTTGACTTGGATTCATGCAGCCATACCCGTGCAATGTTACTTTAGTCCTTCTGATAAAAAAAATGAAAACTCCATAAAAGCGGGACAAACAGAAATGAGTTCAACCATTGCATTTAACAAGCATTTTGAATTCGAGTATGAGAAGGTGGAACGATTGAGTCCTTTGGTTCGCAGGATTGTCGCCCAAAATCCCAACTACTTTACCTTCTATGGAACCAATACCTATATTGTTGGTAATGGCGAAGTGGCATTGATAGATCCGGGACCGGATTCCGAAGAGCATCTGGCAGCCATTGTCGACGGCCTGGATGGAGAAACAATTACTCATATATTCATAACCCACACTCATTATGATCACTGGCCGGCTTATCACACCCTGCAAAGTAAATATGGGGCGAAGACATACGGATTCCACCCCAGTAAAAGTAACCGGAAGGATAGTGCGAGCCAATCGGCATCTGAGAGATCTCTCTCTACCCAGGAACGTTTTGAAATTACCGGATTTGAACCCGACGTTGGCGTTGAACACGGGAGCACCATTGAAGGAGGGAATTGGACAATCGAATGTGTTTTTACACCGGGACACGCCTCAGACCACATGTGTTATCAACTGAGAGAAGAAGACACACTATTCAGCGGTGATCATATCATGGGATGGTCGACCAGTGTGATTTCTCCTCCCTCCGGCAATATGAGGGAGTACATGGACAGTTTGAATTTGTTGTTAAAAAGGGAAGACGGCTATTATTGGCCGGCGCATGGTCCTGGAATCCGCGAGCCAATGCCCTATGTGAAATCGTTTGTACAACATCGCAAGGAGCGCTTCGATCAAATTCTGAACCAAATCCGCATGGGTGTGCACACCATTCCGGAAATGGTAGTCGATATCTACCGGGATATTTCCCCGATGCTTCATCCTGCCGCCGAACGTTCTACCCTGGCTGCCATGGAATACTTGATTGAAAAAGGCATTGTTAAATGTCAAACCAATGTCGGCAACACAACAACCTATTATCTAGCGGACCAAAAAGGTAAATAGTGAAGTATGGGACCGGATTGAGCTAAAAACAGCGGACAAGGAAATGGGAGGCACCATTCCCTTGTCCCTTGAATTGCCGGTCTTTTTAATACTTTCCAAATTCCTCATCGTCCAATTGGATGATTTTGGGTTTTTGTATCGGTTCAGTGACAGATTGTTTGTTTTTAGGTTTCTGCCGGCCAAATTCCTCATCGTCCAATTGGATGATTTTGGGTTTCTGCACCGGTTCAGCGGCAGGTTGTGTGTTTTTGGGTTTCTGCGATCCAAATACATCATCCGGTTGGATGGCCTTGGGTTTCTGCACCGGTTCAGTGACAGGTTGTGTGTTTTTAGGTTTCTGCGATCCAAATTCATCATCCAGTTGGATGGCTTTGGGTTTCTGCACTGGTTCGGTGACAGGTGGAGGAGTGGCTGGTTTTTGCCGGACAACGGTTTTTTCCGTTAGTGCTTTTGGTTTTTTTTCAATTGGCGCGGAGTGAATCTGTTTTTCCTGTTTCGTTATCACCTTAACCTTAGAGGTCTTTTTAGTGACCAGATTGTTGATCAATTTTTGTAACGTTGTCGACTGATTAGAAAGCTCTGAAACTGCTGATGAAGACTCTTCGGAGATGGCAGAATTTTGTTGGACAACATTGTTCACTTCCACAAGACTCTTATTGATTTGTTCGGTGGTTGTGTTTTGTTCTTTGGATGCCGATGCAATTTCACCGATGATATCATGGACCTTCTCAACAAGGTCAACAATTTCAGCTAATGCCTTTGAAGTCTGCTCGGCATTGGAAACACCTTTGTCCACTTCCAGGGCTGAGTTTTCAATCAATTGGGTGGTATCTTTTGCAGCTTCGGAACTTCGACTGGCAAGACTTCTTACCTCTTCGGCTACTACTGCAAATCCTTTCCCGTATTTTCCAGCCCTGGCTGCCTCGACAGCAGCATTCAGCGCCAGTAGATTAGTTTGAAAAGCGATTTCTTCGATCACTTTCACCACCTTCGTTACTTCACTGCTGGTGTTTTTAATTTCCGTCATGGCTTTGTTCATGCTTTCCATCTGCACACTTCCCTTTTGCACGGCGTTCAAAGATTGTTCTGCCAGTTGTTGTGCTGATTCAGCATTGTCATTATTGCTTTTTGCCCTGGAACCCACTTCGTTCATGGAAGATGAAATCTCCTCAAGATTCGCAGCCTGACGGGACGTTCCATCAGCCAGTGAGTTTGCAGATTTCATCAATTCATTGGAACCGTTGTTTATCTCTGCAATTACATCAGAAACCTTGTCAATGATGCCTCCCAACATGGAAAGCGAGTCGTCTATGCCTGTTTGGAGCTGTTTTAACTCTCCTTCGTAGTTACCTTCAATCGTTTTTGACAAATCACCTTTTGCAACATCACTCATCACTTTGATAATATTATCGATAGCATTCTGAAAGGAGTCCAAAAGAGAGTTAATAACCACGGCTATATTTCCTATTTCGTCTTTTGAGGTAACATCGATTCGATGCTTCAGATCCCCTTTGATAATCACACCGACAGCGTTTTCTATTCTGGAAACCGGCCGCAGGATAAAATTGATGATCAAGACAATAGCGATAAAAATGATGATGATGCTGGCACCCAAAATAAGCAGATTGGCAGTCAGCATCGATTTTACCGGTGCGTAGGTTTCTTCTGTATTGGCGGTTACAGCCACGGTCCATCCGGTTGATGCAACCGGCCCAAAGATAACTATCTTTTCAATGCCTTCGAAAGTATATATTACTTGTCCTTGCTGTTTTTCAATCATCTCTTTTCCGAAATCCTCGGCATTCATATCCATGGACATAATTTTGGATTTATCCGGATGAGCCACCATCGTTCCTGCCTTATTATAAACGTAGACATAACCTGTTCCTACTTCAATCTTGTCGACCACTCGTCTGGAAAAAAAACCAACATCCACGACCCCCATCAAAATGCCCTTAATATCTGCTCCTAGCGTAACCGGGTGTGAGACCACGAATACAGGATTTCCGGTTGCACGGCTCTTAATGATGTCAGATACAAAAGGGTTGCCGTTTATTGACTCTTTAAAGTATTGCCGATCTTTTACGTTAATTTTTCCAATAAGGTCAGGCTGGGCAGAAGCTATTACAGTTCCCTCGTCGTCTACCATCACAAGCAGTTCATAAAACCCGTATTTATCTGAAATCTCTTTAAAAGTCGAATTAACCTTATCACGATGCTCTTCTTTGTTTTCTATGTCATCAAACAAACTGGTTATCAAAGCTTCTTTGCTCCAAACCTCAATGTCAGTTTGGGTGCGGCTCACCCAGCTGGCAAGATTGGCAGCAGTGGACGTTTTCACTTGTTCCAGCTCACTCAATATCACTTTTTCCAAACTCCCCCTGGTAGCCAGAAACGATATGAAGATAGCCATACACATGCAAACAAAGACTAATGCTATAATTGGAACGAGTAATTTACCTTTGATTCCTTTAAGACCCAAAACCATTTTTTACCTCATGCTTGAAATGACTGGATAGTAATTGCACACATTTCGGGTTTGGTTTATCCCGCGCAAAACACCAACTTTGGAGATTCAAGACTGTTTTCACAACGCTCCTCGATTCCTGTGCTAAAAGCCTTTAAATAAAAAACTTGGTGTCCTTCGTGTCTTCGTGGTGATTAAATACGATGTTTTAAACCAACCCTAAATGAAGCTTTCAGACCTGACAGACAGCTGATATCCATCTGATTTGGTTTCTATCCATAGCTGCTAATATTATACAAATCAAAAATGTGCGTATTTATTTTGATCGCACCGGTCTCTATTATACCGCACTTATGGCCTTGAAGTAAGGGAAAAATAATAATAAATGCCGGAAAAATGAATACTGCTGAAATTGCGGAGCCCTATTGATTAGCCAGGGGCAGTTGGTCGGATGCTACAGG
>JAKSDL010000105.1 GCA_022360105.1 Pseudomonadota bacterium | reverse complement strand
TTACTATATTGGAGATCCGAGCAACACGTTTACCTCTGCGTGTAATTATTATTTCTTCTCCCTTCTCAACCCTATCCAAGATGTTGCTGAGGTTGCTTCTGGCTTCTTTAACATTGATTTCAAGCATAGTTGCCTCCATTTGATGTACACATAAAGGGTACTCTTTATACTGATGGATGTCAAGATCAAATCTACCTTGGTAACAGTCTGAATATATGAATCATTCAACTCCCAACAAATGCATTTAGTTGACGGCAATAGACTGCGGTTAGAGGCAGTACAATGCTCATGGCAAAAATCATCTTTAATTCACCGTCAGTGCAAGCGTTGAGCCTGTAGAATAAACACAAGTTAAAACTTTGAGGTAAAAAAATGGTGACCGTATTCACTTAGTTTTGTTTTTGCGGATTCCAATGATAAAAGAGTCACAGAGAAGCACCATTTTTCGGCAATTATTAGAGGCTAACCAAGTCTTAGGACTTATTCCACAGCCTCGTCAAAAGCTTAAAACCCGGTGAATAAAAAATCGAGTGCGTTAACGAATTGATGCCTGAATTCGGACAAATCACAAACTGGGGATCCAAGCTCAGAAACATGAATTCCAGCTAACTGGGGGTTAAGTAAAAGGTATGTTGATCCCTTGATTTCAAAGGTAGGTGACAAATTGCTTAATGGCTTTTTGCCAAATGTGGAGGCAGTGCACATAGGAATTACAACACGAGTATTGAGATCATTCAAAATATCGTTTTGAACATCAACCAGATAAGGTATTGAGTCTTTAGTTGCTTCATTTGCATTTTCATAGACAGTAAATTGAGCCATTAAAAACTCCTCAATTCTTTACTAAAGACACCATGTTTTTCAACGTGCTTGTTGTAAGCTTTAATTGCTTGTTTGTTGTTTTTTTTCCAGCTTTCATGTTGTCTTTGTCTGATCAGATCAGTTAAAGCATTTTCAAAGGTAGCAGAAAGATTGATTTTCAAATCTTTAGCTTTTTTCAATAGATCACTGTTAATACTTAAATTGACTGCTTTTTTCGGTGCACTTTCATCATACAAGGTATTCATTTTAGACTCCTATTCAAGGATTACACGCATATTTTATGCGCATAAACCTCTTTGGTCAAGTTGCTTTTAACAAGGGTTTGCAGTGAACCTCCAGCTGGCCTTCGATGGGGTCAAATATCACAATTCCTGGCAAATCCTTCGTAAACACCAAAATCTTGCAGGGCGGCCACTGAAACCCGGCGTTCGATTTCTAGAAATAGGCACGGATGGCTTCAAATGCTCAATGCAAATTTACCATTGCAACTGCGTACGCTTTTTCGTACCATTTAGAAAACAACGGAGGCAAATATGACAATAATTACAGTTAGTGAAGCCAGGGCAAATCTTTATAGACTAATTGATGAAGTCGCAGAATCGCACAAACCAGCTTTCATAAAAGGCAAAAGATCAAATGGAATCTTAATTTCCGAAGAAGACTGGAATTCAATTCAAGAAACTATGTACCTTCTATCAATTCCCAAAATGAGGGAGTCAATCAAAGAAGGCTTAGAGACTCCAATTGAAGATTGTTCGGAGGAGTTGAATTGGTGAAGTGGAAAGTTGTTTACACAAAACAAGCACAAAAAGATGCAAAGAAACTTGCGTCTTCCAACCTCAAAGTTGAAGCTCAGAACCTAATTAAAATTCTCAAAACAAACCCATATCAATCTCCTCCATCATACGAAAAACTCGTAGGTGATCTAGCAGGTGCATACTCCCGGCGTATCAATATACAACACAGAGTCGTTTATCAAGTTCTTGAACAACAGCAAACCGTTAAAATAATTAGGATGTGGACACACTACGATTAATCAAAAAACGAAAAAATCGGACAAGGGTTTGCAGTGGATAGCCATACTGCCTTCAATGGAATCACATATCCAAATTCATGGCAAATCCTTATTTGACTCCAAAACCTTACACGCGACCACTGAAACTTGGGATGAAGTGATTTCATTTTATTTAGCATTTGGTTTTGAAATAGATAGGTATCTTGATGGAGATGTTCACATGTTTAAAGAATTAGATTTTTAGCTAAAGTAAGAATTATGAAAATTCTGAAATATAAAAAGCTACCGGCCGGTTACAAACCTTGGAAAGAAGAATATTACGAAGTTGCAGCGGCATTGATCAATTTCATCGAAACCAGTTCATTTCAGGTCATCCATATTGGTTCAACTTCAGCGAAAATAGACGGTAAAGGCATCATCGACCTATCAATTCTTTATCAAGAAGGAGAACTCGAACAAGCAGTATCCCATTTACTCTCCCTCGGATTCCAAAAACAAATCGGTGACAATCCCTTTCCGGAGAACCGCCCCAGGATGGATGGGGGTATTGTTTACAAAGGGCAAGAATATATGGTGCATATTCATGTTATCGAGTACGGCTGTGAAGAACATCAAAAGCAGCTTCGGTTCAAAGCGTTTATGCTTAGTAGTCCGAAGGCTAGAAAAGATTATGAAGAATCAAAACTGAAAATTATTAGTGAAGGTATTTTAGATCAGGAAAAATACGGTAAATTAAAATCGCCTTTTGTAAAGTCAATATTGGTGGAAGTGACAGCTAGTAAAGATCGCTCTTAACGATTATCTGTAGCTGATGGCAAAAGTTCATCAATCAAATATTTTCTAAAAATGTCTGATTGATGGTTTGCGCAGTTGCCGATCCAGGTACATTCGATAAAAAAGAGGAAAAGCAGTGAAAAATGATGAGCTTAAGGCAATGTTCGACAAACAAGCTTCCAGCTATGATCAGCAATGGCAAAAATTGGCTCCAATTTATAATAGTTTGTATTTTCTTCTGGAGTCGGTTTTTGTTGAGTTACCATCAAAGGCTCAAATTCTCTGCATTGGAGTTGGAACAGGGAAAGAACTGATTCATTTAGCAAGGAAACATCCAGGCTGGTATTTTACAGCTATAGAACCATCCGGAGCTATGCTTGATGTTTGTCGTCACAAGGTTAAAGAGGAGGGAATCACTTCTCGATGCTATTTTCATGAAGGATATCTTGATTCTTTACCGAAAAATAACTTACATGATGCAGCTACCTGTCTTCTGGTATCTCAGTTTATCATGGAGAAAGATGCTCGTTCCGAATTCTTTCGAAAAATCAGTAGCAGGCTTAAACCTGATGGAATTTTAACGAATGTTGATTTGTCGACAGATGTTAGTTCAAAAAAATATGATTCACTTCTGCGTGTTTGGCAGGGTGTGATGAAACCAAGTGAAATTTCACCTGAAGGGCTGGATCAAATGAAGGCTGTTTACGCCAAAAACGTTGCCATATTGCCACCAGACTCAGTCGCCTCTATCATTAAGCAAGCAGGTTTTGAGGATCCTGTACAATTCTTCCAGACTGGACTAATACGCGGTTGGTTTGCCAAACGCATTTCGCATAAAAATGCCTAATTTTTACTTTTTTCACTGCTAGGTTCATTGCATCCCATTACACTTTTAAAAGCGCAATTAATAGAATTAAAACCTAAGTAATCAACCATATGACACAGAGTTACGAAGGTTGCTGCACCTGCAAACAAATTCGATTTAAGGTAAAGAGTAATCCGATGTTTGTTCACTGCTGCCATTGCCGTTGGTACCAGCGTAAACAGGATCTGCTTTTGTAATTAACGCAATCATTGAAGCGGGTAGAGTTGAAGTTATAATACGAACTTGAAAAAATGTGGCCGACAAAAAGTCTTGAGCAAAGAAGAAATCACTATGATTCCATCAACAAAAATGAAAAAATCCCCAGCAAATAAACAATGATGGAAGTGAAATTTTTAAATGGTTTTTTAAATGAAAGCCTTCAGCAGAGAATAAAAGACGGATTTACAAGCCATACCAATGAAGTTTCGGCACCCCAATATCAAAAGGATCGAGTAAACTGGCTTGTAAATGGAGATAATAATCTTTTGATTGGTGTTTTAACGGCTGATCTATTGTGGGATTGGGTATATATTGACGAGCTTTGGGTGGATAAGAATTATCGTAACTTGGGAATCGCAACAAATTTGATGAACACAGCTGAAGAATATGCGATTTCTCAAAAGATGACAGGGCTCTGGCTTTGGACCCAAAGCTGGCAGGCAGCTGAGTTTTATGAGCAGCTCGGTTACGTTGAATTCGCTCGATTTGACGATTTCCCAAAAGGTCACCAGAGAATAGGATTTAGAAAACTGATGAAGCCCGGATGAACCACAACTCGGT
>JAKSDL010000416.1 GCA_022360105.1 Pseudomonadota bacterium | reverse complement strand
TGGATCCCCTCCTTTAGGGAGGCTGTCACACCAACAACCGAAAGCCCCTGGTATGTGGAAAAACAGTTGGATTATTCAACCGTTGAATACAATGACGCCGTTAAACCCGAAAACAGAATCAAAAACAGCGAGGTCGCTCTCAAATATTCATTGTATCTTTCCGGTGTCGATCTGGCGTTCTCCGTGTTCAATACCTGGAACGATCTTCCGACTATGCATTATGACGTGTCAGGGGACACTATCATCTTTTCGCCGGAATATCATCGGCTGAATTTTGGTGCGTTCGAATTCTCGATGTCGCTGGGAGAAGTTATCTTGTGGGGCGAAATCGCCCGCTTTAAAGGCCGGTATTATGAAACGGATGCTTCAGATGATCAGTTTTTGATCAAGGACAGTGTGGACACTTTGCTGGGGTTGGACTGGAATCCGGGCGGTGGCTGGTCTGTGTCGCTACAGGTCTTTAACAGCTCGATTTTGGATTATGAAGAGTCCATTCAAGAAGATGAAAACGACGGTTTAGCCAAACTGTATATTTCAAAAACGCTGCTGCGAGAGCAGTTAAAACTGTACACCTCGATCTTTTACGGGATGAATAAACAGGATCTCTTTAACCAGACTGCTTTCGATTATGCGCTGACCGATAATCTTCACGTTTTTGCGGGAGTAGATGTTTTCAGCGGAGATAAGGAGGGTGATTTCGGGCAGTATGAAGACAACGACGAGATCTGGTTTAAAGCAAAATATAGTTTTTAAGACCCTTTTTAGCTGATTCAAAATGTACCATCTTCTCAGTTCGCGCCAAACAGGGCTGTAATCGCAAGATAAAGTATTCGGTTATCGGTTATCCGTTATCGGCCTCTGGTGAAAGCTTCGCTTTCTGTTTTGATTAACAAGGATAAGGCGACCAGATGATCACTAGCTTAAAAGAAGAAGAATACTGCTTGATCAAAGAGTTGGTTTCTCCTGTAAGAGTCCGGTTGTGAGATTTTGTTGCACGAACCGATAACTGAAAGCCGATAACCGATAACATAATAAAAGCCGCACCTGGCAACAAAGCGAGTCGTAACCAATTCTCAAATCATGTATTTAATGGAGGTCGTAATGACATTCAATCTCAATCTCATCAACGCCCGGTTCAGGAAATTGGGAGAATTTACCTTGAAATGGAAATGGGGTTTTCTGGTTCTGCTGATTATGTTGGATTTGATTGCGGTTTTGGGGCTGCAGAGAGTTCAGCTGCAGTCATCCTGGGATTCCTGGTTTTTGGATGATGATCCAATCAAAAGGGCTACAGATCGTTTTGAAGAGTATTTCGGCAATAGCGATGATGCAGCCATCCTGGTTGAAGCGCCTGATGTGTTTGCTCCCCATGTGTTGAAAATGATTCGGGAACTGGGGAATGATCTGGAAAAGGAGGTTCCTTTTGTGGATAAAGTCACTTCTCTTGCCGAATTTGAGTTTTCCAGGGGCACAGAGTCAGGAATGCTGGTGGGTAACCTTGTACCCGACGTCATTCCCACCGATCCTGAGGAAGTCGAAACCATTCGCAAACTGGCGTTTGCTAAAAAAAACCTGGTTAACAAGCTTTTTTCAGATGACAGCAAACAAACCTGGATCAGCATTCGCTTAAAAACGATTCCAAAAGATTTTGGGAAAAAAGAAGGGATTGAGCCTTTGTATGTCGTAGGAGAAGGGATTCACAAGGTCTTATCCCGGAAAAAGTACCGGGAATTCGACTTAAAAGAAACGGGAATGGCGGTGATTGCCTATGACAAAACCAACTTTTTCACCAAAGAAGCTGCACGCATTACCATGATGGCCCTGGGAGCCGTTGTTATCCTGCTGATCTTCACCCTGCGATCGGTCAGGGGCGTGGTTGTTCCGATAATTACCATGGCCAGCTCCATTATGCTTTCTTATGGCATTCTTGGTTTCCTGGACATCAAAATCGATACCTCGGCCATTACCATTCCGCTCTACCTGGGACTTGCCATATCTGTTGGATACTCCATCCATATCATCAACTTTTTTAACAGGCGCTTCCGGGAAACCGGCAAAAGAAAAGAGTCGGTGCTGTACGCAGTGGAACACACCGGGTGGCCTTTGTTTTTCACTGCTTTGACAACCATTGGTTGCATGCTCTCCTTTAATTTAGTGGATATCACGACCATTCGCGGGGTCGGGAACACTTCGTCCGCCATCATTGTTGTGGTATACCTGTTTGCCATGATCCTGACTCCAATCTTATTGTCCCTGGGGAAAGATGCACCAGGTAGGCAACGGTCATCCATAAGCAAACCAGTTTTTACAGATGTCGTGTTTGGCGGTCTTGGCAATTGGACTTTGAGGAACGGCAAAAAAATCATTGCCCTATCGATGATACTCTTTATTTTCCTGGGAGTCGGCACGACCAAGGTATATGTCGATTTCGACGTTTTTAACGGATTTGGGTTGAAAATCCCCTATGTCAAACGACTTTGGGATATCACTCAAAGCAAAATCGGCTCACTTTATTCCTACAATGTCCTGATCGAATTACCGGAAGATGACATGGCAAAAGATCCTGCCGTGCTCCGAAAGTTTGAGGAACTGGACGCCAGGATTAAACATCTGGCGTTAACCAAAAATACCACCTCCATCCTGGAAATCATCAAGGACATGAATCGCACCCTGCATAACGGTGACAATTCATATTACAGAATTCCCGAAGATCGCGACCTGGTGACTCAATTATTGTTTCTCTATGAAATGTCCGGAGGTAGCGAATCCAAACAATGGCTGGATGTGGAAGATGGCTACCGTATGCTCAGGCTGAATGTTTCAATCAAAAGATTCGTTGCAACCGAGGTGGAAAAAGAAATGGCCGAGATCGAAGCTATCGCGGCAGAACTGTTTCCTGATGCTTCCTTTGGCATGGTGGGAACCTTCGTTGAGGGAGCGGTCATTCAAAATTACATTGCCAAGGGGCAACTCAGCTCATTTCTGATAGCCCTGATGGTGATCGCCGTTTTGATGGTGATTGTATTCCGCAGTTTGAAAGCCGGGCTGATTGCACTCATTCCCAATCTGACCCCGGTTTTTGTGATAGGAGGAATTATGGGATACCTGAACATCCCCCTGGATATGATGACCATGACAATCGTTCCCATGCTCATGGGTATCGCAGTGGACGACAGTATCCATTTCATAAATCATGTCAAATTTGAAATCGGAAACAGCGGTAATTACGACGAGGGGATTCAGCACACCTTTAAAACCGTGGGCAAGGCTTTGTTTATGACGTCGTTTATTCTAATCATCACCTTTTCCACCTATATGACATCCATCGCCAAGTTTTATGTGGTGCTGGGAATCCTGGTGATTCTTGGACTGTTATCGGCACTACTGGCCGATTATCTGATCACACCTGTCTTGATTAAATGGACCAGACCATTCAAGCGGGAAAAAATCTTGCCAACGGCAAGAAAAATAAGTGTTCAGACTGTTGGGTAATAGTTCGTTCAACACAAAAAAAGGAAGGTTAATGAAAAAACTGACTGGTTTTAAAAAAGGCGAAACCTGCCACATCAAAAGTATTCAAGGGGATAGTCGGTTCATCGGCAGAATATCATCCATGGGTCTAACCACTGATTCCGAGATTCAAATTGTCCAAAATGGATTTGGTATGCCGTTGTTACTTTTCTCGCACGATACACTTATTGCCATCAGCAAAAAAGAGGCCGGCAGAATCATGGCCCAAAAAATAGAGGAGTCTTATGAGTAGGCAAGCAGCACAATCAATTGCAATGAACATTGGCCTTGCCGGTCAACCTAATACCGGAAAATCCACCTTGTTCAACAGACTGACAGGGGCCAGACAGCATGTGGGAAACTGGCCGGGTAAAACCATTGAACAAAAACAAGGTTCATTTTTCCATAACGGTAAATCGTTTAAACTGATCGATCTACCCGGAACTTATAGTCTCAGCTCAAATTCCACTGAAGAATTGATCACCAGAAATCATATTGTTTCGGCTGATACAGATGCTCTCATAGTGTTGATCGATGCCTCACAGCTGCAAAGAAGTATGTACCTGCTTTCGGAAATAGTGGGGATCGATATCCCGGTAATTGTAGCCTGCACAATGGTCGATGTAGCCGAAAGCCAGGGGAAAAGCCTGGATACCGGAATGATTGAAAAGGTTTTGGGGGTTCCGGTGGTACCAATCAACGCCACAAAAAACCGGGGGATAGACAACCTCAAAAAAAGAATTGCTCCATTGGCCGACAAACAGGCTATTCTGTCTACAAACGCTTTGGAGGAGTGTTACAGAAATGCACTGGGACCAGGTTTCGAAAAGCTTCTTGCAATGATGCCGGAACAGGGAATTGGCCGGTACAATAAAGTATGGCTCGCTACGCGATTGATTGAAAGGGATGAGCAAGTTACTGCATCCGTGAAGCCTGTCCTGGACTCAACCCAAAGGAATGAGCTGGAGGGCTTGCTTCAACAATTGGATAACGGAGCTTTACAAATTGCCGATGCCAGGTACCAATGGATAAAATGTGTACTTGAAGGTGCCGTCAGTGGTGGTTTGGAAAAAACAATGAAGTTCCAGGGACGATTTGATCGAATTGCCACCCATTGGTTCTTTGGAAAAATCCTGGCATTTTTCCTGGTAGTGCTCGGTTTTGCTTTCAGTTTTATCTTGATCATGCCTGTTATGTTTGCTTTTGATGCGATCTTTCATCCATTAAAAGCAAGCCTGAATAAAACCTTTGACACCTCGGAAATGCCGGTCTGGTTAGCATCTTTTATTACAGATGCCATTGCGCCCGGAGTTTACATCACCCTCCTGATGGTGGTTTTTATCGTGGCTGTGATTTTCGTTTTTGGATTGATGGAGGATATCGGGCTGGTAGCACGTATCGCCTTTGTTTACAACAACCTGATGGAAAGATTGGGATTGAACGGTAAATCGGTTCTGCCCTTTATAAGTGGATTTGGCTGCAATATTGCCTCTGTTGCAGGATCACGTGTTATCGATTCAGATGAGCAACGTCGAACAACGATAGTCACCAGTCTGGCAATTCCGTGCCCAGGGTTGTGGGGAGTTGTTGCCCTGGTTTCCGCCATCTTTTTTGGCAGCCAGGCATTTTGGGTAGTGCTATCCCTGCTTGCAGCAACAGCAGTGCATATTGCATTTACCGCCTGGTTATTCAGGGATAAAGGCACCGAAAAAAAAGATATGCCGGGGTTGATCATGGAACTGCCACCCTATCATAAGCCTAACTGGCACACGGTGTTCCAATATGTTTGGAGTAAGGTCAAAAGCGTCTCTGTAAGAGCGGGTACGGCTATTTTTGTGGCCATTCTGCTGATTTGGGCATTGACCTTCACCGAACAGGGAGATATCACCCAAAGTGCCTTGTATTCATTTGGAAAGTTCTTTGAGCCGGTCAGCATGCTGGCAGGATTGGACTGGCGCTTGCTGCTCTCCTTCCTGATATCCGCCTTTGCCAAGGAAGCTGCTTTGGGCGCTATTGCCATCTTTTTTGGATTGAGCGACCTGGGAACCTCTTTTGGCGGAGCTCTTGTTTCCCCTGTGTTGTACAATTCGACAGAACTCGCAACCATAATGGGCGCAACCATTTCCAAAGCGTCTGCCCTGGCTTTTATTTATGCTTTTTATTTCAACCTGCCCTGCATGGCAACCATTGCCACTATTCGTTCCGAAACCAATTCCACTAAGTTTTCCCTCCTGGTGGCAGGTTATTATATGGGACTCGCCCTGCTCATCGGTGCAGTCGCCTATCGGGTTGGATTGTGGTTGTTTTAACAGAATCGACCTATGTTATTAACAAATATTCTTATCATAATGGGAAAAGGTGAGGTCCGCAGCATTAGCGATCTCGCTTTCAGACTTGATGAAACTGAAGAAGCCATTCGAGCTGCCATCGATCACCTGTGCGGTTTGGAATACTGCAGGAAAATTGAGCCGACCGGCTTCTCTGCGAACTGCTCCGGGGGGTGTTCCAAAAGCTGCACAAAACCAACAACCAGCAATTTTTACTTTTGGGAGATGACTCCCAAAGGTGAACAATTTTTGAAACAGGTGTAAGACCACTTTTTCCCCTTCAAAAAATCCCAGGGATCATTCGCCACCGAACGTTTTTCTTGTATTGGCTGTACTCCCCCTGAAATCGTTCGGTCAGTATTTGTTCCTCCTTCCAGGACACTGCTCCCCAATGAAAGACGGTCAATAAGGCAATCGCCAGGGTTACCAGTCCTCCAAAAGCCAGTGCAATACCTGCGTTTAAAACAATCAGACTCAGATATAAAGGATGCCGGATTTTGGAATAAACACCCGATTTCACAATGATTTCAATATTCTCCACCCGTTCATGCGCCTGCCTGTGATCCTTTTCCGCAACCATGTGAAACACGAGAGCCAATAAGATCAAAACGCCTCCCAAGATGGTGGATGTCGGAAAAAAAGAAAGACTGGGCCAGGAAAAGATCAAGCCGCAGACACCGGTAGCAATCAGAATTAACCATTCAACCATTCCTTTTTTAAAAGGATTTACCAATAAAAGTCTTGTTACCAATGATTCGTTTTTCATTTTTCGCCTCTGTTTCTGCTTTTATGAAAATTAGTATATAGGTGATTTTAATTTTCGCATTTACTGATCATATCTCATTTTTATCTTTTTCAATTCGAAACTGCTCACAATTATCGGTCAGCAACTGATCGTGATCAACAAGATTTCCACCCAATCCTGACAATTTTTATGGTTTGCCGGCGTTCAGGACAGCTTGACAAAAGAAGTTCCTCAATTTAGCTTATAACCTATAGGGGGGTTATTTTAAATTACTCAAATCAACTTTGCGTTTATCTCTATAGAATTCGATTTTTATTGAAACATTCCAAAATCAAATCAAAAATATTTATCATAACCCTTATAGGGGATATTTTGCTATATATATTTTCAAGATGCGGACAATCATATTTTTTCGTAGTTGCGAAAAAAATGGATGAAATTGGAAAAAATCGATGTTTCCAATAATCGCATTCTGACTTTTACATCAAATTTCAAAAAACAAGTGGACCATGCCGGCAAAAACAGCTTCAGGAAATAAACAGGAAACACACACTCATCAGCACAAACGGACCCGGGCTATCGTCAACCGATTGTCGCGAATTGAAGGACATGTCCGAAGTATCAAAGAAATGGTTGAAAACGACAGGGACTGCACTGAAGTCCTGATTCAGGTCGCAGCGGTTCGCTCCGCTATCAACAAGGTTGGAAAGGTTATCATGGAAGATCACCTGGAAAACTGTTTGTTTCACGACGGTATTACCGCCAAAGACAACGAAATCTGGGAAAGCATCAAAGATGTCTTTGATGCCTATTTTTAAGGCCGAATCAGATTGGCCTCAATGTCATTTGGTTAGTGCCTGAACAAAAACCGATTTAACCCTTGCCAACAAAAGCTTTAAAGGCAGCTTGGCACTTCGAAGTATAGGGTTTTCAGCGATCAGCTCTCAGCCGGTGTTTGCTTGTGATTGTAATGTTTTAAGCTGACGGCTGACAGCACGTTAATCTTCAAGCTGAATTCCGGTATCTGGTATAAGGCCGGATAAGGGTTTAGCGATTTTTCGTTCAGGATGACGAACACTTCCAATGCTCTTAACTAAATGACATTGAGGCTTACCTGCCCGACATTCATAAACGATAAAAACCTGATTTGGGGAGATTGTTATGCACGAAGGAGATCATGGAATCATGGACCATACCCATGAGGAACTGGAAAAAAAGTTTGGTGACCAAAACAAAGCTGATTGCTGTGGACACCACCATCACCGTGAAGAAGAGAAGCAATCCTCTGATCTTGGTCTCAAAATTGGAGCTGCGATTGCAGTTATAGTGGTGATCGGAATCTTCATCGCTTATCGAATGATTTGAGTAACAAGTACCTCATTACAGCCCGGAGTATAAAATGGAAAGAACCGAATCCGGAATGATTGCCTTCCAACAGGCAGATTCCATAGCTTTGCAAACAATACATGGGTTGCTGCAAAGAACAAAACAAGTCGGCTTTCCGGCATTACTGCTGGTGTTGATTTTGGTATCAGCTTTTCACAATTATATAAGCCCATTAACAGAACAAGATACCATCGGTATGCTGGCCATGCTCCTGGGCGGTGGATTCATTACCTGGAAAACACTGGTTGTTGTACTCAAGAAAAAAAGGATCACCGCGGGTGTCATGGTGGTTCTGGCATTGATCGGATCAGCCTATGTAGAAGAATATCTGGCAGGTGCGATTGTCGCGTTCATGATGATCGGGGGAGAATTTCTGGAGGAAATCACCCTGGATAAAACCCGAAATGCCGTTCGAGAATTAATCCGACTCGTGCCGGACCTGGCCAGGATAAAAGTCGGATCATCCGGCAGGGAAGTCCCCCTGTCACAAGTTAAACTCGATGATGTCATTATCGTCAAACCGGGGGAGAGAGTTCCCGTGGATGGGACTATTCTAAACGGGCAAGCAGCTATTAACGAGTCTTCCCTGACAGGCGAATCGATGCCCGTAGACAAGTCGGTCGGAGACAAGGTGTTTGTCGGTACCTTAAATGAGAATGGTGTGCTTGAGGTAAAAACAGAAAAGCTGGGTCGGGATACCATGCTGGGAAAGATTATTCGCATTGTCAGCGAAGCCCAGGAAAATAAAGGGGAAACCCAGCGCATCGCGGATAAATTCGCTGCATTTTTTACCCCGGTTATACTGCTGATCTGCGCTTTAGTCTGGACTGTTTTCTCTGATGTTCCCTTTGATGACAGGTTGCTGCGGGTAATGACGGTTCTGGTCATTGCCTGTCCGTGCGCACTGGTCCTGGCAACACCGACTGCAGTTGTTGCTACCGTAGGGAATGCAGCTAAAAACGGAGCCCTGATCAAAGGGGGAGAAGCGCTGGAAAAGGCGGCCAAAACCTCTGTGGTCTGCCTGGATAAGACAGGTACCATTACCGAGGGCAAACCAAAAGTGGTAAGCATCGCTTCGTTTGGCGACATGTCGGAATCCGACATTTGCTTTTATGCCGCCATAGCGGAAAAAAACTCTGAACATCCCCTGGCGACGGCCATTCTTACCAAGGCCAATGAGTTGGGCATCAAAGACATTCCCGATTCAAACGATTTTCAACTTCATTTTGGAAAAGGCGTCAGTGTCGGCTATGAAAACTCAACCATAGAAATTGCCAACGCCCGTTTTTTTGATGAAAAAGAGCAGAATAAACCAATCCGAGAGTATTTAAGAGACGAGGAAAACAAAGGAAGAACCGCTCTCCTGCTGGTGATAAACGGCATGGTGCAAGGTGGAATCACCATCGCGGACACAATACGCCCTCAGGCAAAAACTTTTGTCACAAGCCTTAAAAACCAGGGCATAAAAAGGATTTTATTGCTCACCGGAGATAATGAAGTGACCGGCCGGACCATTGCCAACCAGGTCGGGATTGAAGAAGTAAAAGCC
>JAKSDL010000857.1 GCA_022360105.1 Pseudomonadota bacterium | reverse complement strand
GTTAACCCGGTAGGCAAGTTTGACGAGAGATGCCTGGAGCTTGTCCCTTTCCGGACGGTACTCTGACATAATTGAATAGTCTTTAAGCAGCGCCCGATGCATTCTTTCATGGTACCACCAATAGGATTTTGAATTAAACTGGCCCTTTGGTAGTGGACCAAGATCGGGAATAACCTCCCCATTCATCCAAATTGGTTTGTACACACTCGTACATGGAGCGGACGTGGCTGTTGCCCAGTAAATACAGTCGTATTTTGTCCGAAGGTGAGCTACAAAGGAACCGGTTGTGCCCGTGTTACGCGTTAGGGAATTACCGGCATGCGAGCAGATGGAGTTTTGTAGCAAGTGGGAAGAGGGGTCATAAGGCTCTTCGTTGTGATGTCTCAGGATATCAAAGGTAGAGGTAATATCAGCTGTCTCCACCAGCTTGGGAATGTTACGCAAGGTACATTCCCGACGGGTTTTGGAAGCGGAAAACTTACTGTGCAACCAAGCGGAAAAACAATCTGCAAAATGGAAATCCTGCCCCTTTTTTAGCATCTTGAGGTGCTTCGCCATATTGATCAGCTCAGGATGGCTGCGGTCAAACTCCTTTCCTATCGTCAAGCTATTACTGATGGCATAGTGATCTTTAATCTTTAAGGCGGCCCACAAATCTGCGCTTGTTTCCAACACCCATGCTTCATTAGGGTCTGCAATAATAAAGCTGTTATGGTAAACCATTCTCTTGTTTTTATAACCACTGATTCCACCTTGACCAAAATCGGCCAACAGGCCGATCATCACTTCCAGGGCTTGTTCCGCGCTATCGGATCTTTCCAGGGCCAGTCGTACCATATCCATACCCGTCAAGCCGCCGGAATCCTTATAGGGCATTTTCGTAAAAACAGCCTCGTTACCGATGGCCACACCTTTGTCGTTAGCTCCCATCTCTGCGCCCCACATCCAGAATGGGCGGCAAATCAGGATTCCGTTTGTTTCTCTAACCTGGGGAATGGAAATGTAGGTGCAGTATACTTTTTCTTTGGTGGAATAGGACTTCTGAGGATGGAATTCCAGGATTTGGGCTTCATTTGGTTCACGATCGCTGTTTTTGCCGAAAAAAACAGAGCGCTCTTTTTTCCCGGGTACAATAGAGACGAAAGTATCACACATACACTAACCTCAAAAAAGCAATTTAAAAGCAACTGCACACGCTTAAGAGTTAACTTACTAATAATGAAATAAAGCGCTGCCTGACTGTATGTTCTTTTTTACAACGCTGTTTAAATTCCATCCGTTTCACTCAAAACAATCACTTACCAATTCTCATCTGGGTTTGGTCAATTACGTTTCCAAACCCAAGGATCACATACTGCATTGTTTGTTGGTGGGAGCAGTTGATGATCATCACTTTCGTTAGTAAACATGTTTTCAAAGCTTTTTGATTACTATTGTTTTACGAGTCCCGGGAAAATGAACCGGCTTCTGTTTCGTAAAACCTTGGTTGTCAATTAACGATCAGCTTTATGTACTCAAAAACGTCGTAATTAGTGTAACTTCCTATCTTTAGCTGTCAACCTCTTCTTTTAACTGGGAATTGTTTTCGTCATCATCGCCGTTAAAATAGCATGAAACTGCATCATCAGATTTGGTGGCTTTTCCGGGAATGTGACTCAATTACTTGTGGTTCCTTCGTTTCCTAGCAGACATCTTGAGGCATTGTAAAGCATCTATTTTACAAGTAACAACAGTTTAGGCCTTGCTATGTATCCAAATTCCGGCACCTTCCAACCTATTTAACTGATATAATTTTTTTTTGATTGAAAGATAGTGAGTTTGATACAAACCAGTTTACAGGCGAATTTATCTCCATGTTCAATGAGGATCATTTTAAGCTTGTGAAAACACTTTGGATCGACTATCCATTAATCGTGATTCATAATGACTTATGATCCCTTAAAAGAGCTCTCACTAGTTCGATGTCCAATCACCGGGGATTAAGACTCTTATCCATACCTGTCACACGATGCTACTAAAGACCCCTCGTCAATCGTTGCTGGACTTCCTGATCATGGGAAACAGTGTTGATCTGGAAGAGAAACGAAAGCGCCGAATCTATATTGTTTTCCTCATCCTTTCAATTCCTACATTTTTTGGTTTTGGCATCTCACACCTGGTTATCGGGAATTTTCAATTTGGAATTATGGATGTCGGAATCAGTGCTGTTCTGGCGCTATCCTTTATTGTGTTAAGAAAGATGGAGAGAGGGATTGCTCTCTACCGGTTCATTTGTCTGATATACGGTACTACGGTACTTTACTGGGTATTACAGGGCTCCATGGAGGGATACTCATCATTCTGGTTATTGTGTTTCCCTTTGTTGGCTTTTTCCTTTTTGGAGAAAAATGAAGGACTGATCTGGACATTACTGGCATACGGCATCTGTTTGTTGATTTTTTTTGCACCAAACCCTTATCTTCCGTATCATTACTCGCTTGCCTTTAAAATTCGGTTTTCGGGAGTATTTGTTCTGGTTACCTTTTTCTCCTACTCTTACGAATCAGTGCGAATCGAGTTCTGGAAAAATTTCCTGCAAAAGCAGGAATCCCTGGAAAAGGAAATCAATGAACGTAAAACCGCCGAATCAGCGCTTTTAAAAGCTCAAATGAATCTGGAATCCAGGATCGAAGCCAGGACGTTGGAATTGCTAAAAACCAACGAGGAGCTAAGGCATGAAATCCTGGAACGAATAACCATAGAAGAGCAACTGCGAGCCAGTGAAGAAAGATTTAGAGACTTATCAGACCTCCTTCCCCAAACCATCTTTGAACTGGATAACCAGGGCAAACTGCTTTATTTAAACCAGTTCGGTTTTAAACTAATCGGCCACGATCAAAAGGATCTGGACAATGGTTTATATGCCTCCGATCTATTTTTTGAAGAAGATTCCGCTCTTATCAAAGAAAACATTCGACGGATTGCCAACCATGAACTTCCCTCAGGTAACGAGTATAATTTAAAGGGACCGGGAGGGGAGATCCATCCCGTTCTTGTGTATACTCGCCGAATTATCAAGAACAAAGAAACAGTCGGAATGCGTGGAATTGTCATTGATATCACGTCACGCAAAGCCTTTGAACAGGAATTATTGCTGGCGAAAGAGGCAGCAGAAAAAGCGAATGCCGCCAAGAATAATTTTCTGGCAAACATGAGTCACGAACTGCGTACTCCCATGAATGGGGTGCTGGGTGTCATAGATTTGTTACTCCATACCGAGCTTAACGAGCAGCAAAAAAAGTACCTGGATACCATTTCCCAATCAAGCAATGTTCTGCTAAAAATTTTGAACGATATTCTGGACCTGTCCCGCATTGAAGCCAACAAATTTTCAATCGATCCCGTGGATTTTAACCTGAGAAAGATGGTTAAAAACGTGGTGGATCTTTTCTCCGGCTCCATCGTAATGAAAGGCCTGCAATACAGTTATTACATCGACGATACCATACCGGAAAACCTGGTGGGTGATCCCATTCGCCTGGGCCAGGTTTTATCCAATGTGCTTTCCAATGCCCAAAAATTCACTGAACAGGGTGAGATCTCTTTAAGCGCCACTTTAAGACAAGAAACAAAAGATGCTGTTTGCCTGGCATTTAATATCAAAGACTCAGGGATCGGAATTGCTGATGAAAACCTGCCTTTGATTTTTGAATCCTTTTCCCAGGTGGATAGTTCGACGACGCGAAGATTTGGTGGAGCCGGATTAGGATTGACCATCACAAAGAATATTATCGAAATGATGGACGGAAAAATCTCCATCGAAAGTAAGGAAGGTGAAGGTACCAATATCGGATTCGAATTGACATTCAAGAAAGCCGAGGAAAAGCTCAATAATCAATGGAAAGAGGATAAGCTGATTTTCACCCGCGCACTCAAAGCGGAAGACTTCAAAATTCTGGTCGTAGACGATGATCACCTGAGTAGGATCATTTGTCGGGAAATGCTTGAAAAAATGGGCTACCATGTTGATCTGGCTGCCGGAGGAAAAGAAGCACTCGACAAACTGTCTCAACAGCCCTACTCCCTTGTATTGATGGATTGCCTGATGCCCGAAATGGATGGTTTTGAAACTACCAGGTTGATTCGGCAAAAGAAAATCAAAGACTGTTTTTCCTCCCTGGTCCCTGTTATCGCTTTGACGGCAAAAGCTATGGAGCAGGACAAAAAACGCTGTCTGGAAGCCGGCATGAACGATGTTATCACAAAACCCGTATCCTTTGCCCAACTAAAACAAACCCTGGAAAAAAGCTTCGATTAATCCACAAAAATAGACCGGTATCGGCGATCGCTCATGAATTTCCGCATCCGCACTATCTACCTTCCCAATCCATAGCTGTGTAGCTCTTTTTCCCGGCACTTTCTCCTTGAAAAGTTGTGAAAAGAATGCAGATAATTTTTTAACACCATGTTCATCATTTTCAAAATAAATAGTTAGTAAATTAAGGAGCAAGCTACATATGAAGTGTTATGTCAAGACTACGATAAGTACCATTTTCTTCCTGGCAATTTCCCTGTCTGCCTATTCCCAATCCGTTCCCTCGGCCGAAGAAACACTGAGGGTGTTGGATTTTTACTACAACGGAAAAGGAGAAGGTATCGTTTTATCCGATTCTAAATTCTGCCGTGATATTCATAAAAGTGGTGCTTCAAGATATGACTGCAAGAATGAAGTCATCGAATTCGGACCCTTAACCGCAGACGGTTCGCCACCTGAGATTTTTCACAAAGCCAATACCAACGAAACCATTTATATTTGGATGGCTTACCTGGTTCCGGTAGGTGCCGAAGAAAAAGTTTTTTTACGATTCAATCTGGAGGGAGAAACCAAAAGAACTTCCGGTGTACTAACCGTAAAAGGCTCCATTAGATATCGTACCTGGACAAACTTCACCCCGAGAGAAACAGGCGAATGGGAAATTGAGATTTTTCACGAACAAGACTCGGGACCGGAGTTATTAACATCTATGAATCTGACCGTTGAATAATAGCTTCAATCCAACATAAAAAAGTGGGCTTGCATGCCACACTTTTTCCCGGATTTTGGTCTTTACTTACAAAAAAGACTCCGATAGCCTCTTTCCATTTCCGGTAATCCCATGTTTCCGTTGGCAAATTGAAATACTGCTGCCAACGGTACTGATTTTGCTGTAGGTGGACCATTCATAGTTTTTCATTCAGGAACCATTTTTGGTTACGGGAGGCTTTCTTTGAAGCTTGCAACAAAAACCATGCTTTCCTTTATTGCGGTCATTGTTTTTCAAGCCGGCTTGACCGTATCTGTTTTAAGCTATTT
>JAKSDL010000599.1 GCA_022360105.1 Pseudomonadota bacterium | reverse complement strand
TCTCGGCTATACGCAACTGCTGTTGCGCAATGAAAAAAACGACTCGGGGAAAGCCGAAGATCTAAAAATCATTGAAAAGCATGTGCAAAATTGCAAATCAATTGTCTCGGATTTGCTCAACTTTGCCCGCAGTTCCAAAACATTGAAAAAAGAAGAGGACATCCATAAAATCATCGACGAAGTCGTGAATTTTGTGCAGCAACATGCGGGAGGACGCGAGCAGATTCGATTCGTTAAATCCTATAACCGGGATACGCCTCACTTAAACGTAGACGGAAAGAAAATCAGGCAGGTGATTATGAACCTGGTTATGAACGCACGACATGCGATCAACACCCAGGGGTCCATCTTTCTCTCCACCCAGTATAATCTCAGCGAGAAACAGGTAAAGGTAATTGTGAAGGACGAAGGCTACGGGATCGATCAGAAAAATCTGTCCCGTATATTTGATCCCTTCTTCACCACCAAACCTACCGGCGAAGGAACAGGCCTCGGTCTTTCAGTGAGTTATGGAATCGTCCGTGATCACGGCGGCAATATCTACGTAAACAGTACCGTCGGTAAAGGCAGTGAATTCACCGTTGTCCTGCCTGTCGACAACCCAGCTTAGCATTTGATATGAAACGATCCGTTTTAATCGTAGATGACGAGCAGGACTTGCTGCTCCTCTTAAAAAGAAGCCTGACCCCGGATCTGCGTTGCGAGATCGAAACAGCCTTATCCTGCGAAATCGCCCTGGAGATGCTGAGTAAAAAGCGATTTGACCTGGTTTTGGCGGATATTAAAATGCCTAAAATGAACGGTATCGAGTTCCTGGAAAAAATTCGACCCGAGTATCCGGAACTGACGGTAGTAATGATGACCGGATACGGTCAGATCGATATTGCCGTGGAGGCCATTAAAAAGGGGGCCTACGATTTTATCACCAAACCGTTTGATCACGACGCCCTGGTGATGCGTTTGGAAAAAGCCCTGGAACGCAGCAGCCTCCTGGAAGAAAACTACAAACTGCGCAGGGAATGCGGGACCGGTAATGCGCTTAAACAATTGATCGGATCGAGCCAGAAAATGAAGACCGTGTTCGAAACCATTCATATGGTAGCCAAAACCGACATGACTGTCTTGATTACAGGTGAATCGGGCACCGGGAAAGATTTAACCGCAAAAGCCGTTCATTCGTTGAGTAACCGCCACCAGGGACCGTTTATTCCCGTCAACTGCCCTTCCGTGCCGGAAACCATCCTGGAAAGCGAATTGTTCGGATATAAAAAAGGGGCGTTTACCCATGCAGTCAAAAATTCCAAAGGTCTTTTTCAGGAAGCCAGGCAGGGCAGTATCTTTTTAGATGAAATCGGGGATATCAACACCTCGATCCAAACCAAGTTGCTGCGGGTTATGCAGGAAAAGGAGATAAAACCACTGGGAGATTCCCGCCCGGTAAAGGTGGATGTTCGCATTATCGCTTCCACCAACCAGGATCTCAAAACAAAGATCAAAAACAAGGAATTCAGGGAAGATTTTTACTACAGGTTGAACGTGTTTCCCATTGTCTTGCCGCCGCTTCGCGAACGCAGGGAAGACATTCCTTTGCTGGCCAATCACCTGCTGGAAAAGCATTGTGACCAGATGAACAAACCCTTAAAAACCATCGCCCCGGATCTGATGGAAGCATTGGTCAACCAGCCGTGGGAAGGAAACGTCAGAGAGCTGGAAAATGTGGTGATACGGGGAATCCTGGTAGCCAAAAGCGACGAAATCGGCCTGGGTGATATTGCCAAAAACCTGGTTCCTGCAAACGATTCCCTTAACGATTCGGAATTTAAGGATCTGCCTTACAAGGAAGCCAAAGAACAGGTGCTAAAACATTTCAATCACTCATACATCGGAAGCCTGCTGGCCAACTGCCAGGGAAATGTGACCCACTCAGCCAAAGCCTGCGGCCTGGAACGCCAGGCACTCCAACAAATCATGAAACGCTACGGCATCTCGGCCGATGATTATCGAAACAGTTAGTGTTTTATTGGTAGGCAGGGTAGGATGGGCAAAGCCTGCGTGCCCATCATGGTTGTAAACAAGTTTTATTGATGGGCACGCAAGCTTTGCCCATCCTACATGCTAAATGCAACAAAATTGATGATGGAAGGGCACTTAACCTGCATTTTTTAATTGTGCGATTTGTTGATAATCGTTAATTTCTATAATTAAGTCTGCTCGACAATTCAGTATTCTTCAAATTCATTTGTCAGTCTAAATTGATTGCAGATTAGACAGTCAGCAAAGGACCTGATATGCGCATCCACCTTCCATTCAATCTCCAGAAGACAACTCAGGCGCTGAATTTTTTTGCTGTTCGATCAGGGAGGATGATCAACAAAATGAAAGCGATTAAGCTGTTGTATTTTGCCGATCGATATCATCTTAGAAAGTTTGGACGGTCAATTTCAAACGATGATTACTACGCAATGGAATATGGTCCGGTTCCTTCTAATGGAAAAGACATAGCTGAAAACTCTGATTTTCTTGGCAAGCATGAAAAGAGCTATGTTGAAAAATATCTAAAACGTAGCTCTAATTATGATTACAAATCCATTAAGCCAATTGACCGGGATGTTTTGTCAGAATCGGATATTGAAGCTTTGGAATTCGCCTGGGAAACTTTTAAAGAATTTGACCAATTTCAGCTCGCCGACATCACACATAAGTACCCGGAATGGCAAAAACACGAGAATCAGATTACTGATCGAAATTCTCGAATACAGATGGATTACGAGGATTTTTTTCAGGATCCTGGCAACGATGATTATTTCCAGATTGATGCAGCAACAAAGGAAGATTCTTTAGCTTCATTAAAAGAGTCATCAAGCATCGAGAAACTTTGGAAATAGCATATGGAGATACCTGACGATCTTTTGTTTGAGACATGCTACAAACAAGGATCAGTTTTCTACTTTGCCGATGAGGAACTCTCTTCGCAAGAGCCACATTTCTTTATTGTCCTCAATCACTCACCTGGAAGTCAGCAAGTTTTTATCCTCGCAGTATCCAGTCACCAGGTATTAAAATCTTATTTTCGCAGAGCCAATGCATCGATAGAAACATTGATTGAGGTAACTCCATCCGAATACGAAGGATTTAAAAAGGATTCTATAATCGACTGTAACCGAGTTTTTCAGAAGAGCGTTGCTGACATCAAAGAGAAGCACAAAAGTGGGAAACTAAAATCAAAACCGGCTTTCCCGGAAGAGCTTTTAAAAAAAGTGATTAACGGAGTAAGAAAGAGCAAATTAATTGAAAAGAATATCAAGGACCTGCTTTGACTCATTCCTGTGAAGGGGTTCGGGCCTGATAATGACATCTGACTTTCTAGTCTTATTGATGGGCACGCAAGCTTTGCCCATCCTACATGCACAGACATCATCAATGATTCAACCACACTTCGGTTCCGCAAGACAACGGTTATAGCCGCGCAATCGGGACGGCAAAACAACCGAGATTTGCAGGAAAATCCGGGTTATTGCCCGGAAAATCACTTCAACCTTTTATATAAGGAGAAATCATGGGAGATATCATTACTGTCGACCTCAGCATATCGTTGGAATCCGGTCTTCCCAGTGATCCACCGAGCATGATCCCAGCGATCGAATACACCGATCACGAATTGGGGGCTGAACAAATGCTGGAATTTTTTCCCGGGATCAAAAAAGATCAACTGCCGAAAAGCCTGGGATGGGCACTGGAAACACTTACCCTGACATCGCACTCCGGCACCCACCTGGATGCCCCATATCATTATCACCCTACCATGGATAACGGTAAGCGAGCCTTAACCATCGACCAAATCCCCCTGGAATGGTGCTTTCAAGACGGTGTGGTATTGGATTTTAGCGCCAAAGCCGACGGTGAACGGATCACGGCGGCAGATGTTAAATCAGAACTGGAGCGCATTGGTTATCGGATTAAACCCCTGGACATCGTCCTTATCCACGTAGGCGCCGATAAATTCTGGGGCAAACCGGAATACCTGGTGAAGGGAGCCGGAATGACGCGAGAATCAACACTCTACCTGATGGAGCAAGGTGTCAAGGTTGTTGGGATCGATGCCTGGTCCTGGGATCGACCCTTACCGTTTATAGCAAAAGAATTTCAAACCAACGGAGATCCCTCCATCGTCTGGGAAGCTCATTTTGCCGGCATTGAAAAGGGATACTGCCACATGGAAAAGATGTGTAACCTGGATAAAATCCCAAAACCCTTTGGTTTCAAAGTGGCTTGCTTTCCGATTAAAATAAAAGCTGCCTCCGCGGGGTGGGTACGACCTGTCGCCATTGTTGAATCCCGATGATTCTTCTGCAGCCCGCAACTGGAACAGGTCAAGCAGGATCATAAAGATAATGAATTTTTTTTGATTATATTTCTTGACTGATCGATCAATCAAGTTTTAGATTTCTACTAGCGAAATAGAGAGAAGCTTTGTTTTCCGGCTGCTCTTGCTTACGCTTGAAATTATTCGGATCATTCTCTATTGCTTGTAAAATAGCGTTTGTTTGGAATGAAATCCTGATTATTTGTCTTAGTCAACAATCGGAATTAATTTGACTGGTTGATCAGTCAAATTATCACAAACAATAAAACAACAACCGATGGGGCGGAAAACAGGTGGCTTTCATTCGGTTTCATCTTATTGGAAAAAAACAAGAAAATGGCAGCGATAAAAGCAAAAGATTCAATACTTGATGCTGCTGAGCGGCTTTTCGCCCAGCGTGGTTATTCCGGAACTTCCATGCGCATAATTGCCGAGGAAGCCGGGGTGGCCCAGGCGTTGATTCATTATCACTGCAAAACCAAGGAACACCTGTATGAGATGATTATTGAGCGACGCTCAAACATGATCAACAGAATCCGGCGTCAGGAGTTAAAACGCTGCTTTGATGAGGCAAAAGGAGGAATCCCTACTTTGGAGGATGTTTTGCAGAGCTTTGTCAAACCTGCAATAGAAAGCGGTCGTTACAGCTGGGGCCGGGATTTCAGCCAGATCCTGGCCAAGCTTGCCGTCAGTGACGATGACAGGTCCCGCGATCTGGTTCGCAAGTATTACGATCCGATTGCACGGGAGTATATAGATGCTTTCAAAAAAGTGATGCCTGATCTTTCGGACCCGGAAATTTACTGGGGATATTTAATGACAACCAGTACTGTTGTTTCGTCAATGGCAAGGACAGGGAGAATCAATCGTCTCTCCCAGGGTTTGCTGGATGACGGCGACAGCGAGCAGATGATTGTTCGCCTGATCCAATTCGCCGCAAATGGCCTGCGCGGCTTGTCCACTTCGTTTAAACAAGGGGAGACAAGCATCGTCTGAAAAGATGAAACCGACCGCAGGAGAGAAAGCATACCGGTATCGGCGGGAAAGTTGAGTCATCCGGTGACAACCTTGGGATTATCCGGGGCATGATCCACCTGGTATGATATATCAATGATTGTGTTGTCGAATACCCGGATCAACTATCCGGATTGTTAGAATTTACCGGGTTACAGATGATCAAAAGCGATTATTGACCGGATTTTTATCTTGAATCAGTAAAAGAGGGATAACAATGAAAACACTACAACGGTTTATTTCAACAACAGTCATAGCCGCAATCATGCTGGCTGCGTCCGCATCAATCACTGTGGCAAAGACGCACAAGATAACGATCGTTGCCGGTCATCCCCCGATATTTCTCTGGGTGACCCTGACTCGCGATTTTTTCATTCCGGAGGTTGACAAGCGACTGCAAGCGGCCGGCGGAAAAGACAGGATCATCTGGAACCAGGCATACGGCGGAACGATCGCCAAGATCGGCGGTGTGTTGGAAGCTATTGAATCGGGTGTGGCCGATATGGGATTTGTGGGAACGCTGTTTGAAGCGCCAAAGATGCCTTTGCACAATGTGACCTACATGACACCTTTCGGCGGTAACGATATATTTAAAGTGGTCGATACCGTTTCCGAACTGCAAGCTAAGATTCCCGCCATTCGCAGTGAATGGGATAAAAACAACCAGGTTTTTCTTGGAGGAGCCGGATTGGATTCTTACGGTATTTTGACCAACTTCCCGGCAAAAACGGTTGATGATCTGAAAGGACACAAGATCGCGGCACCCGGTCCTTCTGCAAACTGGATCAAAGGCACGGGGGCGGTCGCAGTCGCCGGGAACCTGACAACGTATTATAATTCCATCAAAACAGGAGTTTACGATGGAACGTTGACATTTATGACCGCAGCCTCGGCGCTAAAACTCCATGAGGTGGCACCGAACATTCTGATTGTGAATTTTGGAGCCCAGTTTGCAGGTGGCTTGACCATCAATAAGGATATTTTCGAAAGCTTCTCCCCGGAAACCCAAAAGATTTTCAGAGAGGTCGGTAAAGAATGGGAAGTCAAGCTGGCCAAAGCGCAAACCGATAGACTGAACAACTCATTGTCTTTGATGAAGAAAAACGGCGCTACAATAACCTATCTTTCCCAAAGTGAACGGCGAAGATGGGCGGAAATGCTGCCAAATGTTCCCATGGACTGGGCCAAGGCCATGGAAAAAAAGAGACTGCCCGGAGCCGAAACGGTAAAGGCATATCTGGATGGACTAAGGGCACGCGGAGTTGAACTACCCCGAAACTGGGATCAATAATTTCGAAAGGCCTGTTTCAATTTTTCGGAGCCAACACTTTTACCAATCTTCGTCAACCATTGCCCGAAACAGAAAAGATGCCGAAAAACAAACTCTTTGGTTTTGATGTCATCACGTCAACGATGAATAGTATCGGGACGGCCTGGGTTTTTATCCTGCTGGTGATTATCAACCTGGATATATTCAGTCGTTTTCTATTTAACAGTCCGATTCGCGGTGTTCCCGAAATCGTATCGCTCTCGATCGTGGCTTTGGTGTTTATGCAGATCGCACATACCCTTAAGGTGGGTCGTCTGACGCGATCTGAAACACTGTTAAACCTGTTGAAACAAAAATTTCCTCGAATCGCATCCATTCTACAGGGAATCTTTCATCTTGTCGGAGCCGGCCTGTTCGCAATTATTCTGCAAGGTAGTTATCCCATGTTTGTCAAAGCCTGGACCATAGATGAATACGTCGGGGCTGAGGGTGATTTCATGGCCCCTGTCTGGCCGGTCAAGCTGATCATTCTGATAGGAAGTGCCGCTGCCATCATTCAGTTTCTGCTGTTAGCCCTTCGTGACTTCAAGCAACTAGGAACTCCCGCCGCTGCTGGTATCACAAATGAAGGAGGAAACAGCTAATGGATGTGTTGTTTACGGATTTTCAAATCGGAATTTTTTCCATTTTTTCCATCCTGATTTTAATCTATAGCGGAATGCACGTCGCTATTGCCTTGACATTGACGTCATTTGTCGGTGTCTGGTTGATACGAGGAAACTGGACCATTGCCACCAAACTCTTGTCACTGGCTGCGGCAGATAGTATCTCCAAGTATATATTCGGGGTGGTTCCTCTTTTCGTTTTGATGGGGCTTTTGGTTTCCGTCTCCGACATCGGAAAAGATATGTTCGATGTGGCCAACCGGGCATTTAAGCGCATTCGTGGTGGACTGGGTGTAGCCACGGTGGCCGCTAACGCCGTGTTTGCAGCAGTAACCGGAATTTCCATCGCATCGGCCGCGGTTTTTACCAAGGTTGCCGTACCTGAGATGATCCGGCTGGGATACAAACCGCGTTTTTCGGTTGGGGTCGTCACCGGCTCATCCGTGTTGGGGATGCTGATCCCTCCCAGTTTGCTGCTGATTCTGTTTGGAGTATTAACCGAAACCTCCATTGGAGATCTGTTTACGGCAGGCATTCTGCCCGGTTTGCTGTTATCAGGCTGTTTCATCGTTTACATTGTGTTTGTCGCCTATCGATTCCCAAAGACCGTGCTGGAAGATGATACCCGCTTTGAGGAAAATCCCGAAGAGAAAATGGGGGTCATCAAGGCACTGTGGAAATTGACTCCTATCACCGCATTGATTTTTCTGGTACTGGGAGGAATCTACGCGGGTTGGTTTACACCGACCGAATCAGGAGCAGTCGGGGCTTTGGGGGCTTTGCTGATTGCCCTCGGCAAACGACGCCTGAGTCGATCAAAACTCTGGCAGGTTCTAACCGAAACCGGCCATGTTACCGTATCCGTATTGTTTTTGATTATTGCGGCCAACATGTATGGACGCATGTTGGCCCTCTCCGGTGTCACCCAGTTTTTAGGGTCCTGGATAGGAGATTCGGGATTGGGGATGTACCCGCTCATTGCCATTTACATCATTGTGGTTCTGCTGATGGGAACCATTCTGGACTCCAGCTCGATCCTGATGATTATCGTGCCGCTGGTTTACCCGGTTATGATCGCCATGAATTTCGACCTGGTCTGGTTTGGCATCGTCACCGTGATTGCGGTTGAGGTAGGATTGATCACACCACCCCTGGGAATCGCAGCTTATGTTGTTAAATCAACCCTGGACGACCAACGCATAGGATTGAATGATGTTTTCCGGGGAGCCTTTCCCTTTGTTTGTATTATGGTGGTGGTGTTAGTTTTAATTGTTATGTTTCCCCAAATCAGTCTTGTGTTAATTTAGTCCGGCTTTTTCTTATGCGCAAAATCGGGGATAGGCCTGTTTAGTATCAAAATCAGGAATTGGAGACAGCATGACTGCGAATCCTTTGGACGGTTTTAAGGTCGATAAGGAAGAAATAAGATTTATCGGCAAAAACCTGCAACGTCCGGAGTGCATCCTTGCCGAACCGGATGGAACTCTCTGGTCGGCGGATGCCAGGGGTGGCGTTGTTCGCATTGCTGCGGACGGCACACAGGAGATTATCACCCAGTCCTATCAAAACACATTTCAAACCACCACCGATGCTGCCGCGCGTTTTACCGAAGGGACCTTACCCAACGGATTGGCGTTTGCAGCCAACGGAGATATCTTGATCTCGAATTTCGGCACCGATTGTCTGGAAATTATGACCCGGAAAGGCGAAACCCGCATTTTGGTTGACTCCATCGACGGTGAACCGATCGGTAAGGTCAATTTTGTGTTACGGGATTCAAAAGATCGAATCTGGCTTACTGTTTCCACAAAAATCAAAAACTGGATGAACGCCATTAGTCCGAACATCATAGACGGATACGTTGCACTGGTAGATGAGAAAGGAATCCGCATTGTTGCCGACGGATTTCATTTTACCAACGAAATCCGGTTTGATGAGAAAGAGGAGTGGCTCTACGTGGTGGAAACCTGCGGGAAAAGAATTAGTCGACTCAAAGCCAGGCCGGATGGATCCCTCTCCCAGCGGGAAATCTATGGCCCTGCAGATACCGGGGCCTTTATCGATGGGATTGCCTTTGATCAGTTTGGAAACCTCTGGGGAACCCATGTCATGACAGATCGAATTTTTGCCATCACGCCTGAAGGCGATTTACGTATCCTGCTGGATGATAGTGATCCGGAAGCTGAAGCCGCTTTGATGAAAGCTTTTCAAGAAGATAAGGCAACGCCGGATCTGATGCTGGCCTGCGGAGGCGATATCGCTCCCTGGTTCGCCAGTGTCACTTTTGGTGGTCAAGATCTCAAAACAGTCTATATTGGCAGCTTAAGAGGAGATCGCATCCCTTACTTTCGGTCGCCCGTTGCCGGACTTCCCATGGTCCATTGGTTAAACCCCGTAGGGGTGGTACAGAAGTAGCCGGCGGTTTTAACCGCTGGTATTCTATCCCTGATGTTTAATGAGTCCTGCAGGGACGGCACGAATCATTGTGTCGTCCCTGCAGCAACGTTATTCAGTTAAGCAATCGGAGCCGAAATTAGGGGACATGTACTTACCTGGAAAAAGGCTTGATAGCAGGCTAATACCAGTTACGTGTCCCCTGATTTCGGCGGACAATAAGCAGAAATCTGTCACCTAAACAACATTGGCCTCAACAAGGCTAAAAGAACCAGGGAGGGACTTGACCAGTGGTTGAAACTATTGGCTACTATATATTGCTCCAAAAATGTGCGCCATCAGAGAGCTAGACATTGTTTCCCGTAACTTTTCACATTCAAGAACACAATTATATTTCGAATCAACAAAAACAGGAGTACAACGATGACTGATTTATCCGGCAAAACCATTATCACGGTTGCTCCAACCGGGGCCTGGCCTTCTAAAAAAGACAATCCGGCAATTCCCTTGACGCCTCAAGAGATTGCAGATGATGTCTATGATTGCTGGCAGGGCGGTGCAGCAGTTGCACACCTTCACATGAGGGACGACCAGGGGATCGGGACCATGGATGAAGAAAAGTTCAGGGAAACCGTGGAATTGATTCGGGAAAGATGCGACATCGTCTTGAACCTGACCACTTCCGGAGAACTCAACGCTTCGGATGAAAAACGCATGGCCCATTTGCAAGCCTTAAAACCCGAACTGGGTTCTTATGATGCCGGTTCCATGAACTGGGCTCATACTGCTGTCTTCCTGAACCCACCCGATTTTCTTGAGAAATTAGGTCAAACCATGATTGACAGCGGCGTCAAGCCTGAGATTGAGATATTTGACCCGGGAATGATGTATAACTCTTTCTATTACATAAAAAAGGGGATTATCAAGGAACCCGCCCACTACCAGTTTGTTTTGGGAGCCCCGGGCGGAATCGGTGCTACAATCGAAAACCTGGTTTTTTTGAAAGGACTGCTTCCCGAAAATTCGACCTGGTCTGCTTTTGGAATCGGCAAAAGTGCAACGCCCATCATGTTGACGACCATAGCCCTGAACGGTCATCTTCGCGTGGGAATGGAGGATAATGTTTACTATTCAAAAGGCGTATTGGCAGATTCAAATCGTCAGTTTGTGGAAAAAGCGGTCCGCCTGGTCAGGGAGGCAGACAAAGAACCGGCCACACCTGATGAAGCCAGGAAAATCCTTGGGCTCACCTGATAAGACCTCAAAATCTCCTCTTCCATCTCTCGCGCATTTGCTTTCCTCGGGAGATGGATCGTTATCTCTTTACCTTATCTTTCAAACAGTCTTTCGGAGTTTCTATATCGAAATATCTTGCAATTTTTCTCACTGAATCTACGCAGCAATCATCCGCTTCTCGCAGGTTGGCTATGGTTGCTTCATCGACACCGCAATGGAGCCCGATTTCAGCAGCAGTTTCCGGGGACTCATCAATTCGCTTTATAATTTCCACAGTAATTGGGCAAATGGAGCATTGCCCGTAGTATTGGCGGAAAAAAGACTCATTGCCCAGTTTTAAATCCAGGTAATCCTTAAAACGTTCCATTGGCCAGTGCACTTAGTTGATTTTGGGAAATGTTTGCCAGCAGTCTTTCCCGGTATTTAACGGTTTGGGATATTAATTTTTCAGGAACTCGATCCGTATTCTTCCAGAATGCCTGGTATAAAACGATGTATTGCCTGAAACAAAAGAAATAGAGGATTCTCGCCTGACTACCGGAAAGTTTGATGCGCAGTTCATGGATCTTGTCGTGAAGAAGATCAGTATAGGGCCGCGGTAATGTTGGACCCATTTCTTCCAGTAGGGCAAGAAACCGGATGATCTTGGCTTGATGTTTTTCCGGGCAGGATTCTATGAAGTTGGTAATAGGGCACATGCGCATGGAGGCGTCACAATATAAAACATGCCATTTCTTTTGTGTCATCATGAAAGCGGTATGAGGTCATTTGTCAATCAACAGTTTCGAAGGTTTACGATATAACAATCAAGGCTGAAAGCCAAGGGAGTCCGCAACTCACACAATATTGGATTTTAATTTCAGAGGGATGAGAGTTGATTTTGAAAATAGGTATTCTGTCCCCCGATTCCGAGTTCGTAGGATGGGCAAAGCTTGCGTGCCCATCATGCTTACTTGTTGCTGTCAGTAGTCTTTCCTTGGCAGATTTGATTAGCATTGCTAATCTCCAAATGTCTTCTGGCACCAGGGAGGACCCCCATGTAAAATTCACATCCGATAGTCCGCTGCAGTCGTTACACTCTGTAAAGATGGTTGGTTACATCTTCCCTTTCACGGACTTTCACCGTGACAAAAGTGCTTGATTTACTTGGCGCTTGAAAGCGACGTTGGCAGGTAAAAAGTAGAACTTTTTAATAATCTTTTACGTAATGAAAATGGAATTGTGGCAAGGAGTAGTCCTTGGATTTCTTCAAGGAGTTGCGGAATTTCTTCCCATATCCAGCTCCGGACATTTGCTTGTTTTAAGAAATTTACTTGAACTGGGTAATATTCCTGTTCTTTTTGATGTTTTGTTACATTTAGCAACCCTTTTCGCAATCTTACTTGTATTTCGGAAAAAAATTGGGGCTATTCTGGTATCAATTGGTCGATTTACTGTTGGAAAGTCAGATAAAAAGGATAGTCAAAACTTACTGATGGTACCAGCAGTGATAATTGCTACCATCTTTACTGCCGGTATCGGATTAGTGATCGAGCCATTGGAAGTTGAAAGGATGCCGAAATTGACGTTTTTATTTTTCATCATAACCGGCTTTATTCTACTCTTTATCCGTTTCTACAAAGGAAAAGGTATCCATAAGGGTTTGATTGTTAGTGGGCTGATCACAGGAATTGCACAGGGATTTGGGATTCTTCCCGGGATTTCCAGATCCGCCATAACGATTTCGGCGGCCAGATTTTCAGGTATGACCAGGGAGGATGCTGGTGAACTCAGTTTTTTAATAGCTATTCCGGCTATTTTAGGCGCGGTTGTTTTAGACTTAAAAGACTCCGAAAGTCTTTTTTCCCAGGTAACACCTTTTGTGCTCACAAGTAGCTTTCTGGTCAGTTTTTTTGTTGGTATTGCCTCTTTAGTGTGGCTTTTGAAACTTCTAAAAGGCGGTAAACTTTATTTATTCAGTTGTTATTTAATACCCCTCGGCATCATTGGACTGATTTTCTTTTAGACTAGATTGGATTTATAAAGCTTGATTCTCTTACTCAAGTAACAGGAATTGAAAACGAATATTCTTCTGTAGGATGGGCAAAGCCTGCGTGCCCATCATGCTTATGAAATTGATGGGCACGCAGGCTTTGCCCATCCTACATTCTCAGAATCCTGTCCCTTGATTATGAAATCCAGACTGCTTGTTTTTCCCTGGCAAATGATTCGAAAGAAACAGGTGGCTTTCCAGAAAGTCGTTCCACGCAATCAGTGACTCGGTTTTCATCCCCAGCCGCGATAGCTGCATCAAGCGCAGCGAGTCCATCCGCATATTCTTTGGATAATCCACCATTTTGATGTTGTTCACTCAATAGAGCCACCGTCAATCTTTCGTGAGTTATCTGTTTTCCAATGCTCTCACTGATGATTTGTGCCACCGTGTCATAGGAAATGGCTTCAGGGCCCGTTATAATGTAATCTCCACTTTTTAGGTTATGATCTGTCAGAAGTCTGACCGCTACAGCGGCTATATCATCTGCGCTGACAAAACCAACTTTTCCGTCTTCCGTAGCTGAAAATATTTTTCCCTTGTCTCTGATGGTGGGCAGATGCTGTTGCTCAGAAAAGTTTTCCATGAACCAGGACGGACGCAGGACATGCCAGAGAGAGGCGTTCTTTTGCAAATACTCATGAACCGCTCCCATGAAAGGACCACCAGATTCCAAAGAGGAAGAGCTTAGTAAAACCGGGGTGATATCTCGTTCAAGCAATCGGTCAATAAATGGTTTCATCGCCGGCAAAAGATCAACCACTCCAGCAGGAGCCAAAAGATACGCTGAGTCAACGCTCTGCCAGTCTGCTTCGTTAAATTCAAGGTTGTATGAATGTTGTTCGTTCCAGTCAAAATGCCGCTGTGTTCCTTCATTTTTGCCGGAACGACTCAGTTGGTAGACCTGATGACCGGCAGCTTTCAACAAAGCCGAAACTCTTCTGCCAGTTTTTCCGGTAGCTCCTGTAACAATCACTTTTTTAATCGTCATACGTTTGCTCCAAAAAGTTTGTTAGAAATTAGTATTTAGATTCAATGTAAACAATTTGCGTGAACCTTCCGGATCAAATGGGTTTTATTGGTCGCTTAATTCACCAACCCAATCATGCCCCTGGGCTTTGCGAATCACGTCCGGATTCCAGTAATCCTTGTAATGCATAATTTTTCCTTGAGAGATGGTAATCACGGAGATGTACTTTTGATGATAAGGATTCCCCGTTGGAATCAAGCGTCCACGACAGTGAAACTCGAGAATAGCTGTTTGCTGATCGGTACAAAAATATTTTTGATCGAGAATTAATTCATCGATATCCAGTAATTTTCCGATTTTTGCGAAATATTCACGCATTTCTTTTTCTCCCCTGATATGAGAAACTCCATCTTCCGGCGCATAAGGGAACTCCATAATTGCTTTTTTATCGAAGAGGTTAATAAATTCTTCTTCCGGGGTGAGAAGATGTTCCAGTTCTCTCAACAGGAAGTTTCTCAAAGAAGAGAATGATTTGTTTTCCGACATTTGTTATATCTCCGTATTAATGTTGAGAATTGGAATAATTTATTTTCTACATTGCACATGTTGCAACAGTATTTTTTTGACTTAAACGAAACGATACTGTATCGTTCCATTTAAGTTTTGTAAACAGGAAAAAAGAAAAAACGAGGTTATGCAGTATGATTGGGTCCCGGGGATCAAAAAAGACTAGAAATTCATCCATGCGCGCTGATGTAACTGAAGCACTGACACGTGCCCTGTTTGATGAGTGGGCGGCAAGAGGGCTTTCCGCTTTGAGCCTGGAAGCTGTTGCACGCCGAGCAGGAGTTGGAAAGGCCGCCCTGTATCGCCGTTGGTCATGTAAACTGGATATGGTAAAAGATCGATTATATACCGTCGGTTTAACTATCACCGAGGTAGATGACCAGGGGTCTTTGCATGGAGATGTTTTAGCGTTCCTGTTTGTGGTCAGGCGACTGTTCCGTCACCCTTTGCTCAAGAGAATCGTTGCTGATATTCATGCTGAGCAGACTCGTAATCCTGAAGTCAGGGAGATGCTTGAATCCTTTCAATTGGAACGTCGCAAAAGGATGGACTGTGTGTTGAGTAGAGCCATAGAACGGGGGGAATTGCGCACAAACCCGAATTTAGAGTTAATGAAGGATATTCTGGCCTCTCCTCTTTATTGGCGTGAGATTGTTTTGCAAAAAAGAATAAACAAGGCTGATGTGCATAATTTGGCCGATGCCTTGTGTGCAGCTTTAAAAGCCCTTTGAGCCCGGTTAAAGATGGGCACGCAAGCTTTGCCCATCCTACAACCAACAAGGTCGCACAGGTTGTATTCTAGGTAAGATAGGCAACACAATGAAAGACTTGAGCGCGGTTTTCCTGTCTAAGCAAAATCCGCCGGATTAATTCCCAGCTTTTTCATCCGGTATTGTAAGGTGGTTCGCGGCACTCCCAGGAGTTGAGCAATACCGCGTTTACCCCCCACCATTCCCCGGCATTTTCTTAATGCCCGGATAATGTGCTGTCGCTCGGCATCTGCCAGGGTTTTGACATCCTGAACAGCCTCCTCCGGTGGTTCAAAATCGATAATCTTGTCGATATCAAAATGAGTAATCTGTTCTCCCGGTCTCAGAATAACCATCCTTTTTACCAGGTTCTTCAATTCCCTGACGTTCCCTGGCCAATGATAGTCGCATAATGTTTTCAGGGCCTTTTTGCTGTAAACCGGGGGTTTTCCATTGGTTTTACGGGCCTGGTAAACAGAGAGCTCATCAATCAACAGCGGAATATCCTCGACCCTTTCCCGGAGTGGTGGCACGTGTATATTAACCGTGTTCAACCGATAGTAAAGATCGTTACGGAACTGACCCTTAGAGGCCAGTCTTCTCAGGTCTTTATTGGTCGCGGCAATCACCCTGAAATTCACGTCAATAGGCCGACTGTCTCCAACACGCTCAAAACGCCGATCCTGTAAAACATGTAACAGTTTGGCCTGAAGATCCGACGGCAATTCCCCCACCTCATCCAGAAAAACCGTTCCACCGTTGGCTAACTCAAGACGCCCGACTCTTTTCTCGTCAGCCCCCGTAAAAGCCCCCTTGGTATGTCCGAAAAGTTCGCTTTCAAAAAGGGTCGGGGCTAACGCAGGACAGTTTGTTTTAACAAAAAGACTATCTTTTCTCGGACTCATGTTATGGATGGTCCGGGCCAAATAATCCTTTCCCGTTCCCGTTTCCCCGGTAATAAGAATGGACACATCGGAATTAGCCACTTTTTCCACCAGGCTGATAATCTCTTTCATCGCAGGCGAGGTATAGAAAAAGCTGTCCTGCCGATATCCGTCGTCCGTGTTGGCGATTAAAAACTGTTTTTGTTGAATCAGGTTGGAATTGCTCTCTTTTAAACGCGTATAAGAGAGCATGTTATCTACCGCAATAGCCGTTTGTTGCGAAACATCTGTCAATACTTCCTGCAATTCATCGATGTGGCCCGGTTGGTTTTGATAGGAAAAGTGGATAGTACCAAGGATCTTGTTGCGAATCACCAGGGGAAAAGCCATGGTTACGTTCAATCCGTATTCTACCATGGATCTGACCGATTCGAAATCCGCATATCGTTTCAGGTCTTTAATAATAACAGGCTTACGGGAGCGAATCACCATTTTCGAGATCGCTCCCTTGACCAGTGACCGACTTTTCCGGCCCGAAATTCCGGCCGGATCGATACCATCTGCTGCTGCAAAATAGCTGATGGACTCTGACTCGGCATCATAAAGATTGATGCTGATACGATCACAAAAAAAATGCTTGCGCAATTCCAGCGTTAACGCCTGAAATAAATCGTCTTTAGTGGTCTGCGTTATAATGGCATTGTTGATCTTCAATAAAATCTGGTACCTCGTTTCCGGACTCCAGCGCATCTTTATCCTTTTTAAAAAAACCTAACCCTTCGAGTCGATGATTGACTTCACTGTATCGCTTTTATGCCGAAAAACAAGCCTAAAAGTAAAGCCCAATTATGGGCCAGCGTGCCGAATAATAGGTTGTTTTTTTTTACCTGTTTATCTGCTAAGCAACCATACCTTTTATAATTACAGTGCAATAAATCAAAAAACACCGGATGGTATCATGCTTGCTCATAGGTACGGGTCGCATGTAAACAGTCGATTATTTTTCATCATTGTATTGTGAAGTACCGGACCAATATTATCGTATATTGGCGATATTCAAATGACTGGTATTATTACTTTCAAAATGGTGAATTCAGAAAGGCCAGTCGATCAGTCACCGGATGCTGGCGTTCGAGTCAGCCGGGATGCGATGTTGGTATTTTCAGTCATGGATATAAACGGGCATTACCGAAGGTGGTGGCCCTGTTTCAAAGGATATAACAATGATTCAGTTTTTAGTTCATGAAAAAGCCGATACGATAGGCGTAGCAACTGTTGATATAAAGAAGGGAGAAACTGCCCGGGGTTTGTATATGGACAGTCAGGAGAAAGTGACAGTGACAGTGTTGCAGGATATCCCCCTGGGGCACAAAATTGCTCTTAAGGATCACACTCCCGAAGAGTCTGTTTTTAAGTATGGTTATGACATAGGTAAAGTTGTTTCCGATATTAAGGTGGGGGAGCATGTGCATATTCATAATCTGAAGACCAGGAGGTGGTGACATGAGTGAGAAAAAAATATATGCGTATCGTCGCGAAAACGGTCGGGTTGGAATTCGCAATCATGTAGTGATTTTACCCCTGGATGATTTATCCAACGCGGCTTGCCAGGCAGTAGCCAACAACGTCAAAGGAACCAAGGCTATTCCTCATGCTTATGGTCGTTTGCAATTCGGTGAAGATCTCAAACTTTTTTTCCGTACCCTGATTGGTACCGGGGCCAATCCCAATGTTGCGGCTGTGGTTGTCATCGGGATTGAACCTGAATGGACCCAAATCGTGGTGGACGGAATTGCCAAAACCGGCAAACCGGTGACGGGTTTTTCCATCGAAAGAACCGGCGATTTTGGAACTATTGCTAATGCTTCCTGGAAGGCAAAGGAGTATTTGCAATGGGCTTCCGAGTTACATCGGGAAGAATGCGATCTCACTGAAATATGGGTTTCGGTGAAATGCGGGGAATCCGATACCACATCGGGCCTGGCCTCCAATCCTACAGTAGGTGACGCACTGGAAAAGCTTGTGAACATGGGTTGCTACTGCTCTTTTGGAGAAACATCCGAGATTACCGGTGCGGAGATGGTTTGCAAAGAACGGGCGGCCACTCCGGAACTTGGGGAAAAATTCATGGAAACGTGGAGTGACTACAACGATTTCATCAACCTCAATAAGACCGATGATCTATCCGGATCACAACCGACAAAAGGCAACATCCGCGGTGGATTAACTACCATTGAAGAAAAAGCTTTTGGCAATCTGCAGAAGATTGGAAAAAAGATCAAATTCGTTGAAGTGCTCAAACCGGCGGAAACTCCTACCAAACCAGGGCTTGCCTTCATGGATACATCTTCCGCTGCGGCAGAGGCTGTAACACTTTGGGCGGCAGCTGGTTATGTGGCTCATTTTTTTCCAACCGGCCAGGGAAATATCATTGGGAATCCCATCGAACCGGTGATTAAGCTTTCTGCGAATCCGCTGACAGTGGAAACTATGGCAGAGCATATCGATTACGATTGTTCCGCTATACTTCGTGGTGAAATGACCCTGGGTGAATCCGGGGATAACCTGATTGATATGTTGATCAGAACTTGCAACGGACGCTTAACAGCCCAGGAAGCGTTGGGTCACGAAGAGTTCGTATTAACAAAGCTGTATCGTAGCGCTTAAGAAGGGCTTGTAGATAGAATGCTGTCATACTGATAATTTTCGAACCGGCGTGACAGCTACTTGAGAGTTGCTTTTTCGTCAAGAAAAGGCTTGTTAGCCGGTATCTTGCCAAACAAACAAGACAATAGGAGAAATCCATGAAAAACACAATTCGTTTGCTCGTTATGTTCATTGGTGCGTTGACGTTTGCCGTTCCCAGTTTGATTGCCGATTATCCAACTCGATCCATAACCTACCAGATCCCTTTTAATCCTGGAGGGCAATCCGATGTCGAAGCCAGGAGGCAACAACCCAGGCTGGAGAAAATCCTGGGTCAGAAAGTGATCATTCAATACAAACCGGGGGGCGGTGGCTCCATAGGCTGGTCCAACCTCGTCAAACAACGTTCTAATGGTTATTTCATGTCCGGGATAAACATCCCGCACATCATCTTGCAGCCGCTGGCACGCGGGAACGCAGGTTATAAAACGGAACAGTTGGTACCGGTCGCTTTTTTTCAGGCCACTCCAATCGGACTTGCAGTCATGAAGGATTCCCCGTTTAAGAGCCTGGAGGATTTTGTCGCCTATGCCAAGAAAAACCCGGGAGCCATTACCACCGCAGGATCAGGCACCTGGTCCGGTCATCATATTGCCTATCTGCAATTCCAAAAAGCCGCCGGAGTCAAGCTGACTTATGTGCCCTATAAAGGTGCATCACCCAGTGTTGCGGCCTTTCTTGGAAAACATGTAACGGCACTCTGGGCTAATTCCAACGACCTTTATCAGCACAGGGACAAGATTCGCATTTTGGCCTTTGGCACCGAAAAGCCGTTTGAGCCGATACCGAGCGTTCCCACATTTAAAAGCAAGGGATACGAGATTTTGGCGTCCATCGACCGCGGCGTTGGTGTGCCTCCCGGTACTCCAAACGAGGTTGTCAAAACGCTGGAAAGTGCATTCCTGTCAATTTCGCAAGACTCCGCAGTTAGAAAACAGATGTTGGAAGCCGGTTTTGTGCCATTGTCACTAAACGCTAAGGAATCAGCTGCCTATATCCGCAAGAAAGTTGAAGAATGGGCGCCGGTGGTGAAGGAGTTTAAAAAATAGTCGGCAATTCTGAAAAACCGGCCCTTGCAGGGACGGTTTTTTTTAAAACTTAAACACTGGAATCTTATGTTTGACTCAGTTTTTATTGGTCTGGAACAAGTGTTTCAATTGCAAAACATGGTTTTCCTGTTCATTGGCGTGTTTATGGGAATCCTGTTTGGTGCGTTACCGGGCCTGACAGCCACCATGGGTCTGGCACTGCTGGTTCCCTTTACTTTTACGATGGCTCCTGCCTCAGGTTTGATTATGCTTGCCGGAATATACGTTGGAGCCATGTATGGGGATTCCATTCCGGCAATTTTAATTAACACACCGGGCACCCCGGCGGCCATTGCCACAACCTTTGATGGTTTTCCACTGTCCCAGAAAGGGATGGCGCAACACGGGCTGGTGGCAGCAGCATTCTCGTCTTCCTACGGTTCATTAACTGCCAACATCGTTTTGGCTTTAGCAGCTCCACCATTGGCCATTGCCTCCCTGATGTTCGGCCCTCCCGAATACTTCTGGCTGGCAATATTCGGGCTTACCATCATCAGTACCCTTTCCAGCGGCAGCATTTTCAAAGATCTTCTGGCCGGGGCTCTTGGTTTGATGTTAAGTACCATTGGTATGGCCCCCATTGGTGGAGATGTACGTTTGACTTTTGGTTTTACCGATCTCCAGGGCGGAATTGCTTTGATCGTAGCCCTGATTGGTTTTTTCTGCCTTCCCGAGATTCTTAACAGTGTCATAGGCCAGCGAAAGCGCACCTATTCCACGAGGAAGGTCAAACCCAGCCTCAAAGTGTTGAAAGAAGTTATCTCCACCCTGATCAAAAAACCCATCCTGATGGTGAGGTCTGCAGCTATCGGAACCATTGTCGGATTTGCCCCGGGTGCGGGGGGTAACATCGCCAGCATGGTTTCTTACAACGAGGCTGTTCGCTGGGATAAAGAATCGGAAGAGTATGGAAAGGGAACTGTTAAAGGCGTCGCCGCCTCGGAAGCCGCTAATTCGGCTATGGCTCCCGGTTCTTTGATTCCGCTTTTGACCCTGGGAATACCCGGTTCGCCACCGGCTGCCGTGATCCTGGGAGCGTTAATGTTGCACGGGATGAGACCCGGTGCGGAACTTTTCTCCACCCACGCCGATGTGACCTTTTCCTTTATCATGGGCTTGCTGGTGGCGGCATTTCTGGTAACCATTATTGGAAGTTTTGGATCGTTCTTTTTTGCCCGGATCATTAACATTCCTTCGCGATTCCTGGCACCGGGTATTTTGTTTATGACGGTTCTGGGCTCCTACGCCATCCGCAACAGTATGCTGGATGTCTGGATCATGTTTGTGTTTGGCATTATAGGCTACATCAGCAGCAAATTAAAGTTTCATCCGGCACCAATTGTGCTGGGATTAATCCTGGGACCATTTGCTGAGGAAGGATTGGTGCAATCGATGCTGGCCGGAAAGGCAAGTGGAAGTGTGATTGGTTATATGGTCTTGCGACCGATCAGCCTTGTTCTGATTTTCTTTTGCCTGCTGTCCGCTTTTTGGCCTGTTTATGCCTCCTGGCGTGCCAAGAAAAAATCTGCTCCCGTCGCAAAGGAGGGCAACCATGCTTAATTCCGATCTGATTGTCAGTATCTTTTGCCTTTTCCTGGCAGCAATTGTTTATTATGTCACCCGGGATCTGACTCAATTGGGAGGGGTGTTTATCAACTACCTCCTGGTGGTCATCGGCTTTCTAAGTATCGTGGTGTTTATCAAAGGTATTGTTAAACCGGAACGGATCCGGTTTTTCAGGGATCACATTGAACGAAACAGTGTGATCTCCGGAATCATCATTTTGGCTGTCTATTTAGGATTTATGCCTTTTGTCGGTTTTTTGCCGTCGAGCTATGTGTTTTATGCGGTGTTTAATCTCTATCTGGCAGAGGAACGATTATCCCGGAAAAACATTGTCCAATCGATGCTCTTGAGTGCCTTTGTAGTAACGATATTTTACCTGGTTTTTTACCACGTATTGCAGGTTCCTTTACCCACAGGCTCCTGGTTTGAAGAGTAGTTGATATCTCCCGCACAATCGAATCTCAACCGAAGACAATTAAAAAGATGGGCACGCGAGCTTTGCCCATCCTACATGCCCACATACCGATCAACAAGGTCGCGCAGGTTTGGATCCCGGGTAGGATGGGCAAAGCCTGCGTGCCCATCATGGTTATAAAAAACACACCGCATTTTTAAATTCACCGGGTGAGGTTCTGAATATTGTTAATGATAATCAGTTTGACAAGTCAAAAGGTCTTTGATATTTTCCTTGAAAAAATTATACTCGTTTGAAGATTTTCAAGGAAAAATTTGAAAAGTCTAATAAAAAGACCCGAACCCATTCAAAAGATAAGTGACTCCTTCAAGATCCATCCTGTTACCGCGTTACTTGGTCCCAGGCAGTGCGGAAAGACAACTCTCGCGAGAATGATTGAGCAGGATGGGCCTGCATCCTATTTTGATCTTGAAAATCCGATCGATACTGCACGCCTTTCTGCCCCCATGCAGGCGTTAAAAGATCTATCCGGTCTGGTAATCATTGATGAGGTACAACGAAAACCCGATCTTTTTGAGTTACTTCGAGTCCTGGTTGATCGACCCGGAAACAAGAGCAGGTTTTTACTCTTAGGCTCTGCCTCCCCCGACTTGGTAAAAGGTGTATCTGAATCTCTCGCCGGTCGGATAGGTTTTGTTGACCTGGCTGGTTTTCATCTTTTTGAAACAGGAATTGAGCATGTCAACCAGCTTTGGCTAAGAGGTGGTTTCCCGGTGTCCTTTCTGTCTGCAAATCAAGATGAAAGCAATCAATGGAGGGGCGATTTTATCCGAACCTTTCTGGAAAGAGATATTCCTCAGCTGGGCATTACAATTCCGGCAGAAACGCTCAGGCGATTCTGGACAATGGTGGCCCATTATCATGCCAATATCTGGAATGGTGCTGAATTTGCGAGATCTCTCGGGACTGCTGAAAACACAGCCCGACGCTATTTAGATATCTTATCCGGGGCCTATATGGTTAGAATTTTACCTCCTTGGTTTGAGAATATTAAAAAAAGGCAGGTAAAATCCCCGAAAATTTATATACGCGACAGTGGTTTGTTTCACAGTCTGGTACAGATCCCGGATTATGAATATCTGCAGGGGCATCCGAAAGTAGGAGCTTCTTGGGAAGGTTTTGCCCTGGAGCAGGTTATTCTTTTGTTCAATTCCAGAGATACCTATTTCTGGGCCACGCATGCGGGAGCTGAGCTGGATTTAATGCTGGTTTATAATGGACAACGCATCGGGTTTGAGTTCAAGTTTGCAGATGCACCAAGAACGACAAAATCAATGCATATCGCAATCGAGAATTTGAATCTTGTTCACCTGTGGATTGTCTATCCGGGGGACCAGGAATATTCGTTAACCGATAAAATCACCGTCATTCCACTGGATAAGGTGGCTGGCGTTAAAGAGAGCGCAACATAGTGGCAATATTACCAAACCGATCACCGGAAACACTCAACACTACCATCAGAAATAATTATATTTTCAAATAGTTATAGTTAAAAATGCAATAACGCAAGCCTGACCCCCAATTTGGAGCTGGAATGAAAAATGCCGATGAAAATCCCTCAATCCCGATAACGTTAACTTCATACGATTGGGAACAAGTATTTATGATGTTGTTCGATCAATTGAGAATAATGACGGAAAAATGCAAAAACAAGGAACCTTCAGGAGAGGAAATTGGCTTGTATTTGAATTTTACGGATCACATTTTTAACCTTGTGCTCCAACATGCCGAACATGGATATTTACACAGACCGGCCTGGTTTGCAGAAGTTCTTTTTCAGGATGAGTTTATCGAAGTCGTAGAATTGTACCGCGAGGAGATAGAGGAATTTGACTTTGTAGACTCGGTAAATAGCGTCTTGGAGAGGATGGGACAATTTTACGAACTCGCTGCCGACATTCAGGAAAGTGACTGAATCAACCAAGATTCCGTTTTATTGATGGGCACGCGAGCTTTGCCCATCCTGCATGCTATTCTTTCTGTTTAATCATTCTGCAGGAAGTCAACCAGGTTCATGCGTTTGATACCGTCAACGTCATCACCCACCACGGTGTCCATGCTTAATACAAACTTGGGATAGTTATCTTTAACTTTTTTCAGAACTGAAAATTCCCTTTCTATTGTTTCAGGACTTGCCAGAAGGTAGGCAACCTGGATATATAGTTTTTCGTCTTGTTTTTCCGCAATAAAATCGATCTCTTTATCATCCAGTTTACCGATAGATAAAGTATACCCCCGTCGTTTCAACTCCAGGAAAACGATGTTTTCCAAAATACCTGAGATATCCGCCTCTTTGTATCCCAGCAAAGCATTGCGAAATCCAATGTCTCCCAAGTAGTACTTCTCGTTGATTTCCAACAATCGTTTACCTTTAATGTCATAACGTGGGACCTTAAACAGGGCAAAGGATGAAAGAAGATGGGAAACATAGTTTTGAACGGTCTCCATACTCACGCTCATGCGCTGTGATTTTAAATAGTCGGAAATCTTTTTGGCAGAAAAAATGTTTCCCACGTTGTCAAAAGCATACTTGGTGATGTTTTCCAGCAAGGAGACATTACGGATGTTATTTCGTTTAATAACGTCCTTCAGGAGAATTGTGCTGTAGAGTGAATTGATGTATTGATAAACAACCTCCTCCTTCAAATCAAACTGATGCAAAGCCGGCAAACCGCCAAACCTCAAGTAAGATTGAAACTCCTTTTCTGTTGTTCCCATCTGCTGATCCCGGAATTGCAGGAATTCATTAAAACTCAAAGCATATAAGGGGAATTCAACATACCGACCTGAAATCAGGGTAGAGATTTCTGATGACAACAGATGCGCATTAGAGCCGGTAATAGTGATATCAATGTTGCCTTCGGAAAAAAAAGAAGTGATGGCTTTTTCCCAGTTTTCGATCTCTTGAACCTCATCCACAAAAAGATAACACTTGCCTTTTACCTTATTAAACGATTGTTTGACGTACTCATAGAGATCTCGGTAGGTCTTGATGAAATCGAATTCCAGGGATTCTTTGTTAAGATACAGCACATTCGACTCCGGCGTTTGTTCTGCCAGTAGTGCTTCGATCAATTGTTTAACGAAAGTGCTCTTACCGGTTCGGCGCATGCCGGTAATTACTTTGATCACCGGTTTGTCTATAAACGGTTTGATCTTAGAAATGTATTTAGTTCTGGTATACATGAATTTTCCAAACAAAAATCAAAAAGATTTCGATATATCGAAAATTTACTGCAATTTATCTCATTTATCAATGTATATCTGAATTTTTGCAAAAAGGGAAAGGGGTCAAGTTTGCCTTTGACTGGTTCTATGTCAAGAATTCATGAATCCGTAGGATGGGCAAAGCCTGCGTGCCCATCACGGTTATAAAAAAAACACCGTATTTTTAAATTCACGGGGGGAGGTTATGAATATTGTTAAAGGATGGATCGATTTTGCGCCTTGTTGATGTATTGATGGGCACGCGAGCTTTGCCCATCCTACCTGCTGAATCTATGTCAAGAATTCATGAATCCGTAGGATGGGCAAAGCCTGCGTGCCCATCATAGTATACTTCCAAAAAGTGACAATGCTTTGTTGATGTCCCACCCATTGATATCCAGCAAGTTGTTAAGTTGATTGATAACCGAACAGATCATCATTCCTGCGGACTCTATTCCTAAACCCGGGGAAGACAAAGCGATCAAATGTCTATTACGGAGTAAATGTCATCACAAATTCGGGTATGGGGATTGGTAAATGGCGATTAAGAGAATTAGCGGAAATAAAAAAAATCTTGTTTCATGCTTTCGACTATGACAGAATAGCAATCAAAATAAATCCGGCATCATGCTCAAATTTGAGCGTAATAATAAATTATTACAAAAGCTTAGCAATAATACCTATGCGTTTGTAATTCGCGTCGAAGCTCTGAACGTTTACAGAGGATTGATGGAAATTGCTCACAATTAATGCAGATATGCGATTTAACCGTGCCCCAAAATCTGTGCTTTGGTGTTTATATCAGTGCCTGCCACCGCTGATATGAATCT
>JAKSDL010000930.1 GCA_022360105.1 Pseudomonadota bacterium | reverse complement strand
GTTCAGGCGATAGATAATATCCTGTGTAGGAATATTCACCGCACCTTTCAGCATACCTGTTTTTGTTTCATCGACATCCCTGGCATCAAGGATAAAAACATCAGACGGAGGTTTTGAAGCGATCGCGGCAAACTTCCTGGCATTGATTTCACTAAGCGGCCTGTAAGATAAATTTGTCATTACATAATGTGCACTATTCTTATAATAAAAGGATAATTGACATTGGTGTAGTAAGTATTAAAATTTATTTTATTGAAATGTTTTAGCTTTATGTTAAGTCGCAAACATTGTGAAAGCTTCGCTTTCCTTTTTTAAGTTTTGTTACACAATTCTAGCTGACGGCTGATAGCTTTTATATGCTGTTCATAGGATTAAAGCCGGTCGCCAGCTGCCAAAAGCCATAAAAATAATGACTGAAGACCAAAAAGCATTGATTCTTGAAACCATTGATCTCATGTCCCGGGTGTTTTGGGGCGTCGATGCACAGTTTACCCAGACTTTGTGGGATGATGGTTTGTCTGATTTTCTTAAAGAGTTGAATGAATTTGTAGATGGAACTATTGACTCTGAAATCGATGAAATGAATCGCATCAAAGAAGCTTTTGATTCCGCTGACGATTTGCACAGCGAATTGAACATTAACTATGTGACATTGTTTGTTAATGCCAAGGAAGGACTGCAAGTTCCTTTGTATCAATCCGGTTATTTGCCGGGCAGTTCCGGATTAATGGGAACATCCTCGGTCGGAATGAAAGAGCTGTTTGAACAGCAAGGCCTGTCTTTGGCAAAATGTCATAACGAACCTGCAGACCATCTTTCAATCGAATTGGAATACTTGTACTTTGTGCTAAAAAAAGGTTGGGAAGAGGAAGACGAGAAGAGAATTACTGAAGCAAAAAGGTTTGTTAACGAGCAATTAAAAGGTTGGGTTGGTGACTTTGCCATGCGCTTAAGAAAAGCGGACACTCCCCTGATCTATTCTCCTTTTGCAAGTATTCTGGATAAAGTATTGAAACATCTTGGAGAGTAGACGACTCCGGAACAGCAGAAATTGGGTGGATTGTCACCCTGAATGAAAAGATGGATCATTCGGGGGGCACCGGCAGAACCAAATTGAAACCCGGGGCTTCAACTTTTACATTCAGGATGACAAAAACATGGAAAGGGCCAGCAGTAAAAACATAACGGATTGCATGCAGCGTTTCCGCTTTATTAAATCGTGGCCCAACCTCCCTGTTTCCCTTCCGTTTAAGGAGTAGCTGCGATTTTATAAGTATTATCGTCGTTATAGGTCACTTCTGCTTCCAGATAATAAACCTTCTTCAAACCGGGTCGCAGGTCCTGCACCATATAGAACGCTTCACCACTTCTGGCACCTGTGGCGCACACAAAAACAATCGGAATGGCTGACTGCAATGTTGGTATCTTTGCTTCGAGCTGATCGGTCGGTATATTGATAGCAGTAGGAAGATGACCGGCAGCAAATTCATCCGGATCACGCACGTCAATCAGCATGATACTATCCGGGTTTTTCTCAATAATTTCTATGAATTGAGAGATCTGAATAGTGCCTTCCTCTCCACCCGCTTGCACTTTGGTGGAACCAACCGCCTTTTTCCAGGCGGGATAACCGGCAGCAAACACCTTGACATTGTTGTAGCCCATTGCAATTGCTTTGGCTGCTGACTTGTGACTCAGCTTGCAATGGAATCCTCCGCAGTAGAAGACCAGTTGTTTGTTTTTATCCTTGGGCAGTTTGCCGGTCATTTTTGCAAAGCTGGAATCAGGAATACTTAGAGCATTTGGCATGTGGCCTTTGTCAAACTTGGTTCTTTTCGGCCTGGAATCAATGATCACCATGTCGGCATTTTTCACAATTTGTGATTTCATATAATCAACTGAAACTGTTGGGTAGGCTCCCTTCTGCTTCATCCAATCCGGATATCCGGCCGCATAAACCTTAACATTTTTGTAACCAAGCTTTTCCGCCTTAAAAGCGGACTTATGGCTCAGGCTGCAATGGAATCCGCCACAATAAAAGACCAACAGAGTATTCTTGTCCTTGGGAAGTTTGTCCACCATCTTGTCAAACTTGCTGTTGGGAATGCTGATTGAGTTTGGAATATGTCCCTTGTCAAATTTAACTCTTTTTGGGCGGGAATCAATCAGCATCGCGCCTTTGGGAGCCGGAATTTTCGCATATGGCTTCACAAATTCGACGTCAACGATTTGCGGATACTGCTTAAATTTCTTGGCTTTGGTTTGAGTGGTGGGTGTACATCCAACCCCGATAAATGCCACCAGTGCAATTAAAAGGGGTATCCATTGAAACATTTTCGAGGATCTCATCTTATCTCCTAAAATGTAAGAAAAGGGTTCAGCCCTTCCTATGTTGATTAACAGACCAGATAGCCCGGTCTTTGGTAAAAACGAAGCTCATATGAATCATCGGCCCAACCATTCATAGTGATTCGTTTTTGAAAAATGATTGACTCAGTTCTTCAATAGCATTCCGCTAATTCTACGCATAAGACTGTTAACATCTTCGATGTGATCACTCTGGACAAATACAATCTGCCTTTGATCGTCGCCAATTCGCTTGATCAGATAGGAGGTCGGTAATGCCGGACTGCCCAGGCATTCAAACAGCTTCCAGTTAGAGTCCGCAAATAACGGAAAAGGTATCTCGTATATTTTCCTGAACCTGGCAACGTTACGACTTTTGCTGCCGGCCCCAATACCTATAATTTTGATTCTAGTGGATAATTCACTGTTTTTATTGAAATTTTCATATAGAACCTTATAGTTTTTAATCTCTTCGACACAGCCAGAACAACGTTCATTGTAGATTTCCACGTAAATGTAGTCGGCAGGTATATCTATCATACGAACAGTTTTTGACGAAATTTCTATCCCCAGGTAAGTTGCATCTTTCAACGGTTTCAGCAGGCTAAGATTACATTTTGGAAAGATGTCCCCTGCGGATAATGGTTCAGGTTCGTCATCAAATTGTATTGACAGATTTGTTCTATGCCAGCCTTGATAACCAAGCGGTATTCTAGATATGTTGCTGTATCCCAGGCTCACGGCCCAGCGTGCTGCGATAGCACTTCGAATTCAGGTATAGCTTCTACAATAAATAAGTACTTTCCTGTGTTTGTTCGCACCTAATAATTTTCGGTATGCAGCTTTTCTATGCGAATCGAGCTTCATTCGATCGCCCAGGTGAAACTCCATATTCACGGCATTGGGCAAATGCCCCATCGCAAACTCATAATGCGGCCTGACATCAAGCAATAGCACCTCCCGGGTGCCATTGAGCAGCGATTTAACCTGCGACAGTTTCAAGACGGTGTATCCGTTATCCTTCGCTTCCTTCTCAGCCTTCTGCCACCAAGAGCCAGATTCCTCCACAGCAAACAGAGGCAATAAAGACAGCATCAATCCTGTGATTAAAAGCGAAACTGCTGTTTTCATTTATTTTCCCTGTCCAAAAACACGGCAAATCAGGCAAGACTTATTAAAATTGCAATTGTGAAAGCTAAAAATCTTCAAAGATTGATTGACACTCAGTCACCCTTGACTTGATCGCAAAGTCGACTTGATTAGGCGATATTCGTATAAACACTGGTAACAAATGGTAGGGCGGGGCTACGACCCCGCCGATAAGCTCAAGTAATACAAAAACCTGAGAAACCCTGCATAAACTTAAATTTATGCGGACAAACTCATTTAACGTTTTTTGTTCATTCTCCCAATCCAATCCTCCGGCGGCCACGTAGGGCCGCCCTACCGTCTGTAATCTGCTGCAATCTAGATTCTGATCAATTAATAGTCTTATCTAAATGATATTGAGCCTTGTCTGATACCCAATTGTTTTCCTTATTGTTTTCATAAGAGTTTTCAATTCTTAAGCTCCATTTGCTCCTCATACCAGAGCTTGTTGTGATGCTTGGCGAATGATTCGGGGATCTCCCCTGAAAACATGGAGAAAAAAGCCGGTCGTTCCTCCTTTAACAGGGCAGCCATATAAATATGGATCAGCAACCCGGCAAAAACCAGCCCTACGACAACGAAATGAATCAGGATGGACCACTGCACCAGTGCCGTGTATACATACATGAACTTGGACAATGTCATAATAATTCCGGTGACAGCAATCACAACGCCACCAAAAGTGGCAGGAATGGCAAAAAACTTTTGTCCGAAATTGTAAAATCCCTGTTCCGGCAATTTACTATCCATACCAAAGCGTTTAAGCATCTTTTCACCCAGCGTCAGAATCACCATTTTCTTAAACAACCAGTTTAGATCCCGCACTGGTGAAACAGTCAAAATCTCCCTGGTGTATTTGAACAAATGCTGCTTCGGATTCATCAAAATAAAAACCAGGTAACCAACCATCCAGATAATACCAATCGCCACATGTATAAAAAGCAGTTCTCCTCCCCCGACAAGATTTTGCAAGGTGGTTGGCCACCACATCCCGACAGGAGACAATGCCGGATTATTGATCAATCCCAGTCCCGTGGCCAGCAGAAGCAGCCAGCAAACAGCGTTAAACCAGTGGATGAAAATCGCTGGTTTGGTATGACGTTGAATCATTTTATTATTCATGATGTTCCTCCGGCGTTTCGCCAGTCTCCTTGGCAACTTTTGCTTTTCGATCTAAAAACTGCCGTCCCAACATGGTGGCGACGGCAAAGACATTAATTCCGGTAGCAGCCCAGACAACAGGCTTGGCCACGTTTTCCCACAGCCTGATGGGTGCCGGGGACCTGATTTCAACCGGCCAGTCCATCGGTTCTGTTTGATTGATGTAATGCATCTGGGGATTGGTATTGGACTTCTGGTTAATCACCTGTACTGTTTTATTCTTATTAAACAGTTTTCCGGCTTCGCTGCTTGGATCATTGATATCCCCGAACACCCTTGCCTTGGTGGGGCAGGTCTCAACACAGGCGGGCAGGCTGTCTGCGGGTTGCTTGGTGCTGCAGTAATCACATTTATCCACTACGTTTTTCACAGGATGGCGATACCTGGCATCGTAAGGACAAGCTTCTATGCAACTGGAACAACCAATGCAGAGTTTTTCGATCACTTTAACAGCGCCATCAACAGAATCTTTATAGGTCCCTCCCGAGGGGCAGGCATCCACACAAGTAGGAGAATCGCAATGCATACAGGCTCCCGGCTGATAGTGAGCGGTTTTGTTTTTACTCATCCACTCCGGGTCTGAAAAATCAGGTTCCGACTGCTTGACCCAAATTCTGGAATAACCCCGCGGTACATTATTCTGCACTTTACAGGCAACCACACAAGCTTTGCAGTCAATGCATTTTGAGGAATCGATCACCATTGATAATTGTTTTTTCATACCACTCCTATCTTTTTCACATCAACAAAGGTTTCGTGCATGGCCATGTTTCCGGTCAGTTCATCTGCATGGTCCTCCAACAATTCAACCACGCAAGCCCCTTTATCCTGTAATTGGGAAAGTCCTTTCGAGATCACGCCGTAGCCGCTTTCCATGTAAACCGTATCGGCTCGAATACCGTGTTTAAATGTGGCTTTTAACCTGGCTTTACCGACTGAACTGCTGACTTCTACCAAATCTCCTTCCTTGATCCCGAGTTTTCCGGCAGGTTTGGGATGTATCCAGAGCACATTTTCGGGCATGAATTCATTCAACAACTCATAGTTGGACGTGCTGCCGTGGGTAAAATAAGCATTTCTGCCGATCACCACCCTGAACTGATTATCAGATCCCCGCCTGGGAGATCGATATACGGGCAATGGATCGATATCCATATCAGCATAACGGCTGTTGTAAAGTTCAATCTTTTTAGACCGGGTCTTGTAAATCTTTCCCTCGTAAATGCCGTAAAGCTTGCTGGGATTGTAGTATACACCGTCTTCTTTCAATGCCTGTTCAGCATGAGGAAGCTTACGCAATTGTTGTTTGCGATATTCTTCAACAGTGAAGTTAAAATACTCGCCCAACTCCATTCTTTTTGCCGTTTCTTTGAGGATGTCGAATACGGGTTTGGATTCAAATAAGGGTTGAATAACGGGATCTCTGGTTACCACACAAGCACAGGCCGATGATCCCTGGAGACCGCTTGCCGGATCTTGCCTTTCCAGGTAGCTCGAAGAAGGTAAGACAAGATCGGCAAACCAGGCTGTATCGCTCATGGCAATATCCACACAGGCGACAAAATCCAGCTTGTTGATCATTTCGATGGTCTTCTGCCTGTTGGCTCCGGTCTGCATGGGATTGAACTTATACAAAAACCATCCTTTAACCGGATAAGGTTCCTGTTTGATGACAGCATCCCGGACATGTTTGAACGACCCTTCCTCATCAAACATGATCGGCGCCATTTCCGCATCTATTCGGTCATCCGGGTTGTCCTCATAAAAAGGAGGTTCTTCCAATTCGGGACCTGCCAAACCGACCTGCCTGGTAGCAGTCAGTCCTCCCGGCCTATCCCAGTTACCCAGAATGGCATTCACAATCGCCATGGACCGTCGGATCTGGGTGGAATCCAGGTAATCCGAACTCCTGCGGCCCGGGTAAACAATGGCTTCCGGCGCTGCCTTGGCAAGCTCCCTGGCAATTCTCCTGATGTCTTGTGCCGGAATATCGCATTCTTTCTCTGCCCATTCAGGTGTGTATTGCTTGACGTGCTGTTTGAGCTCATCCAGACCGTACAACTTTTCTGCGGCATAATTAGCGTCGAACAGCTTTTCCGTGATAATCACATGGGCCACAGCCAGGAAAAAGGCCATATCGGTTCCCGGTTTGATGGCAAACCACTCATCAGCCAGGGCTGCAGATTTTGTATAGCGAGGATCGAGTACCACCAGTTTACACCCCCTTTGTTTGGCGGTCATCAAATCGATACTGTCTGGCGTCACAAATGCTTCAAACCGGTTGGAGCCGGCCATGATTACATAATTGGTGTTGAGAACATCGGCAAATGGAACTTCGCCATAGGTATCTAAAAATGCCCTGTTGCGACTGATCAGACAGTTGGATTCATGGGTGGTGATGTTATAGCTTCCGAACACCTCCGCAAACCAGTGAACAAAGGTTGATTGCATATCCGACCCGGGAGTGAATAAAACACCGCAACGGGTATATTTATCGGCAATAGTCTGCAGATTCTCAGCTAATATCGAATAGGCCTTATCCCAGGAGATTCGTTCCCATTTCCCCTCACCTCTTTTACCTTTGCGAAGCAGTGGATATTTCAGGCGGTCGGGATCGTAAACACGGTTAATGCCCGCATTCCCCCTGGCACACAGCATCCCTCTTGATTTCAGAAATTTTGGGTTGGGATCAAGTTTGGTGATCACATCATTTTCCACCCGGGCGATTAATCCACATTTATTCATGCACATATCGCATGCCGAATAAGCAGAACGACTAGTGGGGTTGTAAGGTTTTTTATCATCAGCCAGGGCTCGTAAAACAGGGGCAGTTCCCGTCGCCGCGATAGTAGTGGATGCAACGCTGGTCCATTTAATGAAGCTACGCCGCGAAATTGGGGTTTTTAATTCTGAAACCATATGTTCTCCAGACCGGAATAAGGAATTGGTTACTTACATTTAAGAGGGGAAGGTGAATCGTATGCGTGATTATGCATATAGGCATAGGTATCAATCAGATCTTTTTCTTTTAGCTTTGCCCAGGCGCCGTTGCATGTTAGTTGCTTGAATTCTCCATCTTTAAAAATTGCTGTCCACTCCGCCTGGGTTTTGCTGATTGGACTTAGTTCTTTTGCTTCGCCTTGCTCGCTGTGGCAGGTTCGGCAATGCTTTCGGAATAGATACTTGCCTTTTCTTGCATTAGGTTTCTTAGCGTAAAGAGTTTGGGCCAGCATCGTGGAGATCACCAGGGTGGCAATTGATAATCGAAGTATTCGTTTCATAATTCCTCGTGTTAACATCTTTATTCCAGGCAACAGTTTGATCTAACCTTCTGTTTATTTTAACTTTATTTTCTACAAACTGTTGAATTAAAGTAAGTTGGTGCCTATTTTGCAGCTAACATGCCAGTGGTTTTCTATTTAGCTATTAGGCTGTTTTATATGATTTTTTTAACTCGAAGCTTTAAAAAAAAACCAGGAACCCTGTTAACAAGATTAACACATTGTTAACGACAATTATCGAAAGTGAACGAATTCATTACACTGTTAATTTTCAAACGGATGGATTTTCCGGAAACACAACAAAATCACTAAATAAACCTTTAAATATAGACACTTAAAGCTAGAATAAAGTGTTAATTGATAGCATTATCAGAATGTGTTAACCTAGGGTTAACACTGTTAATAAAAACTTAACAATATAAACACCTGTTGTCGCAATTAAACAGGGTAATCTCAAATAAAAAAGCGGAGTCCGGAGTGCATTTGCGAATCAGTTTCTCTCGATCCGACCGGCAAAGAAAGTAAGCGAACTTGGGGGAGGTAACGAATGGGCAACCCATTAGCTATCAATCAGATCAATAATCTGCCAGTGATCTCATAGGCCCGCCAAAGCATTTTCAAAACATCAAACAGCGACCCAGTTATGAAAAACAAAATGGACAAATCAGAATATGGCAGCGCTATATTGGACATCATGCCGGACGGACTAATCATTGTTGATCCCAAAGGAAACATCCTGGATTTGAATCCGGCAGCCTTGCAAATGTTAGGCTATGAGCAAGGTGAACTGAATGGAGAATCCTGCCAGGTTTTGAATTGCAGTGGCTGCAAAATATTTAACGAGGAGCATGATGGTGATTGGTGCAGTCTTTACAAGGAAGGTCGAATTCAGGCCAAGGAATGCCTGGTCGAAACCAAGCAGAAGAAAACCATCAGTGTTTTAAAAAATGCCTCGGTGCTCAAAGACAGGGAAGGCAATGTTATCGGTGCTTTGGAAATTATGACTGATATTTCCAAACAGATCAAACAACAGGATGAGATTAAAGGCCTGCGTCGGCAGTTTTCTCTTGATAGCAGTTACCATGGGTTGATAGGTAAGTCCAAAGAAATGCAAAAGCTTTTTGAGCTCATCGAAAACGTAGCACAGACAACTGCCCCGGTCATGATCAATGGCAAGAGTGGCACGGGCAAGGAATTAGTGGCCAGGGCGATTCATGAAGCCGGCGCCAGGGCCGGTAAACCTTTTGTGAAGGTCAATTGTGCAGCTCTCAACGACAACCTGCTGGAAAGTGAGCTGTTTGGTCATGTCAAGGGTGCATTTACAGGAGCTGATCAGACCCGCATAGGAAGGTTCGAAGCGGCCAATGAGGGAACCCTTTTTCTGGACGAAATCGGGGACATCTCCCTGTCAACCCAGGTGAAACTTTTGCGAGTCTTAGAAGAAAAAGAGATCGAAAGAGTCGGGGATAATCGCTCCATTCCTGTCGATGTAAGGATCATTACCGCCACCAATAAAAATCTTGAAGCATTGGTTGACCAGGGTGTTTTCAGGGAAGACTTTTATTTCAGAATTAATGTTTTTCCAATTCATTGTCCTGCGGTATCTGAAAGAAAAGAGGACATCCCCATAATTCTTCAAAACTATATTGATCAGCATATCAAAAGCGGGCAGCGCTCCATAAAAGGGCTTACCAGTGATGCCTTGAAATTGATGTGCGAATACTCCTGGCCTGGCAATGTTCGAGAGATCCGTAATGCCATTGAATATGCTTTTGTGCTTTGCCAGGGAGAACGAATCGACGTGGAACATTTGCCTGCAAAGATTAAGGATGGAGATTCCTATCGTCCTGAAGATTCTCAGTTAGAAACCAGCGAACAAACCCCCAGGTCGATTCTGGTCAAAACCCTGCGGCAGGTGCAGGGAAATCAGTCCAAAGCCGCTGAAATTCTGGGTGTAAGCCGTGTAACAGTTTGGAAACGAATGAAAAAATACGATATTAAAAAAGGAGATTATATGCATACCATTTAGGACTGGCTTTTTTAATAATGATTGGCAACAGAAGCGAAGTTTGTTACACTGCGGGATATAACTCCATTTTCAGACCCGCTTGCTTTTAGACTCAAATAAGCTAATACCATTGCCGATCCAATTATGAATGCCAAAATAAAATCGATTTTTCGGAATATAGCTGGCGAATCGATGTTACTTGAGATGTTTCTTCTATGCCTGATCGCCATAGTTGTTTATCCCATCTACAACCTGTTTTTCGTTTATCCTTCCTTTACAGAATTCCTGGCTACCAGTGTGGAGAAAACAGCTGTCCACACAGCTGAGTATCTTTCTGCCGAATTGATGGATGATTTAACCGACTCGGATCAGATGACCATCGATCCAGCACCGGTGTATAAAGCCATGCAGATAAAAGACAGTTTTCAGCTCACCAAGCTTAAGATTCTCTCTTCCTCCGGTGAGATTGTCTTCTCAACGGTGCAAAAAGAAATTGGTGATAAAAACAAAAGCCATTATTTTTTTGAGACTGTCGTTAAGGGGAACCTGCATTCAAAAATCGTAACCAAAGGCATGCAAACCACGGAGGGAGAGCCCTCCCACTTCGATATCGTAGAGATATATGCACCGATCATGAAAAACGATCGGTTTCTGGGCACATTCGAGATACATTACGACATCACCGAGCGAAAAGAGAGCCTGGACTCTCTGCTCAAGAATTTTTCCTATAGCTCTTTTTTGATTTCCCTGCTGCTTTTTGTGGTGACGATAGTTGTGATTATCAAAGCTGGTTCGGCGGCCGCAGCCAGAAAGAAAGTCGAATGTGATTTAAAAAATGCCAATCAGGAATTGGATCTTAGGGTTCAAGAAAGAACCAAAGAGCTTTCTGAAACCAACCAGGAACTCAAAGCAGAAATTGAGAATAGAAAACAGGCGGAACAGAAACTAGTCACTGCAAAAAGCCAGGCGGAAGAAGCCAACAGCGCCAAATCGGAGTTTCTGGCCAACATGAGTCACGAACTGAGAACTCCCATACACGGAATTCTTGGTTTTTCCAGTTTTGGTCTCGACAAGTTGCAAAAGGCCAGTTCCACTCAACAAGAGTCGATTTTAGGATACTTTTTGGAAATCCAGTCTTGCGGTAACAGGCTTTTGGCCCTAATTAACGATTTATTGGATCTTGCCAAACTGGAATCGGGAAAACTCAAATATATTTTCGAAAAGATATCGCTTTCCAACCTGGTAAATACCATCATTGAGGAATGCGCTGTTCTGATTGAAGAAAAAGGACTGAAAGTAAGTTTCGGTAATCCGGAATTCGATGATACTTTTGTTGCGGATAGCAATCGAATTATGCAGGTGATCCAAAACCTGCTTTCCAACGCAATAAAATTTTCAAAAGCAGGTGGGGAGATCATCATCCACATTGAAAACAAGGAAGATAAATTGGTGTTATCGGTCAGTGACAACGGCATGGGCATTCCCGATGACGAACTCACATTAGTGTTTGACAAGTTTATGCAAAGCAGCAGAAGCAACACCGGTGCTGGAGGTACCGGATTAGGACTCCCGATCTGTAGGCAGATCATCTCCGATCATGGAGGAAACATCTGGGCAAAGCACAATCCCGGGGGTGGCGCTGTGTTTAGCGTGCTGATTCCAAAAAGGCAGGAAAAATCCAAAAAACTTGGGGAAATTCTGATTGAGAAAAAATATATCACCCGCGAAATCCTGCAACAGACCCTGGATGAACATAATCTGTAGATATTTATTTTTGGTTCAAATCCTTTCGATATACCTGTAGGATGGGACGACAAAGCCTGCCCAGCTTTCCCATATTACAACCCATGTTGGGCAAACTTCGTTGGCCCAACCTACTATAGAATTGTAGGATGGGTAAGGATCTCGTATGAAATCCTATTTCCCTATAAGCCATTTAAGTTAAATGTCTTGTGTAACTGAATTTATCAGCTTACCCATCAATTAAGGACTTTTACTGATGGATTACCCGTACTACAACAGCCCACAACGCACCTTAACCCATATAAAGCTTCAGCAACGTTATCACAGTGCACCAGGTAAAACAGCAGTTGGTATTAAAACCAATATCCTCTCGTGGACACTGGTTACAACAGAGCCCAGGGCTTTGATACCCCTGTCGATACCGAGATACAAACCGGTCAACAGAAGCAATCCTTGAATTAGAGGTACCCACTGGGAAAAAAGGTTTAAATGGATAAAAAGCGTTACCAAGCAGACCCCGCTCAATCCTAACGAATCTGAAAGTGCCTTTAGAATGTAGTTGTAATTGACCAAGGCAGAAGTTGGACTGAATACGATTCAGGTGAAGATGTCCACAGGAACCGGCATCTATGAAACATTTAGAACAGTCTGTTTACGATCCGGATTGCCGGAAGCCGGTTTCCTGCCCAAATTGCAACCTAAATAACCGGAAGCGACACCTTAAAGACGGCCCCTTTTTCTTCAAGACTTTCCGCCCAAATGTTACCCTGGTGCTCCTTAATAATTTCTTTGCAGATAGCAAGGCCCAGGCCTGTTCCACCAGCACCGGTTTTTGTTTTTGAGCTTTGAGTAAACTTATCAAATACAGAGTTCAACTCATCTTTCGGGATACCAATTCCCTGGTCTGCGATAAAGAAATTAACCTGTTCGACCGTTCTGTTCACAGACTTCGCAGTCTTTTCCATTTGCAATCCTACCCTGATTGTTTTGTTTTTCTCTGTAAATTTAACAGCATTGGAGATTAGATTGCGAATCACCTGGGAAATTCGGAATTCATCATAAGTTAAAACTATCGGTTCCCGGGGCAAGTCCATGCTCAATTGCAAATGTTTGTCTTCTATTATCGGTCCAAATTCATCCATCACTTCCTGGACAGTTTTCTTAAGGTCAAATTTCCCTTTTTTAAATTCCATTTTGCCGGCTTCCAGCTTTGAGAGATCCAAAAGGTCGTTCAGCAGGACCATTAATTTTGAAGCTGATTTATTTATCTGCCTAAAGTAGTGCAATTTTTTACTATCCTCTGCTTGATCAAATTTTGAAACCCCATACTTTGAAAAGTTAATTATCTGGTGCATAGGATTTCTGAGTTCGTGAGAGATGTTTGCCAAAAATTCACTTTTTGCTGCGTTTGCAGCTTCAGACAACTCTTTTGCATATACCAGTTTTTCTTCCACCAGTTTCCTGAATTGGATTTCACTCTTTAATTGTTTATTGGATTCCGTTAGTTGTATTGTTCTTTCTTTTACCCGGTTTTCCAATCCCTGGTTCAATTTCTTGAGCTCAATTTCTATTTTTTTCCTGTGGGTAATATCTTCAGCTATTCCTGCGATTCTATAAATCTCGCCATTGTGATCAGTAACACCGAATCCACGGGCCCTGATGCATCTTTTTGATCCGTCTGGTCGATTAATCCAATAATCAGGAAATTCAATTCGCTTCAAGTCACTATCTCGCTTTTCCTTAAGGAATGTAGTAATCACCACTTTGTCCTCGGCAACAATAGAATCGAACCAACCAAAAGGTGATTTATATAAGGATTCGCAGGATAGACCCCAAAGTTCTTCATAGGCAGGACTGATGTAATAGACCTCGGTCCAGTCCGGGGATACAATCCAAAATGCCTCTTTGATATTTTCTGCCAATTGCCTGAATCGTTCTTCACTTTCTCTTACAGCAAGTTCAGCAATCTTACGTTCTGAAATCTCCATTTTTAATTCCTGATTTGCTGACAGCAGCTGCTCAGTCTGTTTTGCTACCTCTCTCTTTAAACGCTGATTAAACAAGAATAAAACCACAAGACTAATGGTAAAGAGACAAGCGACAATAACACCGATAATTAGAATTCTGGTAAACCACTTACCCAGTGATGCACTTTTTGGGGTGAAGATAAAGCCCCTCAAATTGGAAGGATCTGCAGTATCCGATAAGTTTTGATAAGCATGAGCAATGTTTTCGATTCTGTGAGGATTAATATGCCCAAGATCGACCAGATCAGGAAGTATCTGCTTTTTAATTACCTCCGCTTCGAATGTCAGCTGCTGTTTGCTTTTGGCTGAGTTGTATTTAGACCAGATCACATGAACAGTTTCATCTATATTATCAAGAGCATATTCCCATCCTTGGAGACTAGCAGAAATGAAACGCTCAACACGATCCGGATGACTCCTGACCTCAGCTTCCGAGGTAAACAGACTATCCCCATAAAAATCGATCCCATAAGTTATAGGTCTTATCAACCTTACCTCAACTCCCCGTTTTTTAAATACAAAGGGTTGATTAGCGATACTGCCGTTCATGGCAGCAATGTTGCCATTTATCAGTTGTTCCATGGCGTCTTTTTCTTTTTGGATAATGATCAGAACCTTTGGATCAATACCCTCAAACTTGAACATTTCGAGGAATTCTGCTTGTTCATTCAGGTTAAGCATAGTTGTGCGACCCACCAAATCAGCCGGTGAATAGATTTCCGAATCACTCCGAACAATCAGGGCTCGAATAGAATGCTGCATAATTGCCGCAAGTAAGACCAGCTCTGATCCGTTTAGTCTTTTCTCGATTAACTCGGAAGCTAAGACTCCATAATCCGCTCTTCCCTCAAGCACTTCCTTGTCAACCAATGTATTCGGTCCCCCTTCCTTGATAAAAACCAAGAGACCGTTGTCCTTGTAATATCCCTTCTCAACTGCCATGTAGTATCCGGCAAATTGAAACTGGTGAAACCACTTGAGCTGCAATATAACTGCTTCAGCATTATCTTTTGAACCTTTTGCTTCACCAAACACAGATGGAGGGCTGAGACAAACAATAAACAGTGCAATCAGTCCAATATGCAACTTTTTTATACTGTTAATCATCCACATAAAAACCATTTGCATTGACCTTCACCCAAGCAGTTTTAAACCATATCCAAAAGTTTAATAGTATTTTATTCACGCTGTTTTAGAAAGTTCTAATTCACTATTATCATTATACGAGTTTTTCAACGGCGTTGAAAAATAATCCTTTCTATTGAAATAGGTGAAATGACAGGGGTGCAATACCTAAAACAGGATCCAAACTTGTGACAGTTACTGCTCTATTGGTATTAGCATCCATTCTCGTTCTTGCGCACGGTTACGGTTGGAATCAAGGCTGGGGGTATTACCCGAAATTTATGGGTGAGGCTGGATGATGGTCATTTGACGATCATGATCGTGTTCCTGATAGTTACGGCAGTAAAGTGGTTGTTGGGTTTGCGCAGAAATCCCGCGGCTACCGATGACGCCTTGTCAATTCCGGCAGAAAGATCTTCCAAAGGTCAGGTTACAAAAGAACGATACGAGGAGATAAGAAAAGTGCTTTAAGTATCCACCGCGTTTTTAACCTAATCCTGCCAAAGCAGTAAAAAAGTCAAAATACTATAGGAAACCTGCCTTTTGTTGCACTGTTCCTTGTAACTTCAAATAGGGAACAGTGCATTGTCCCCAAAAAACTATTGCGGTGAAATTCCGGTGACAGTAAAACCAGCATCGGTAATAGCCTTAGTGACCACTGATTCATCCACTGAAGCAGATGACTCCACCAACGCATTCTTCTCTTCAAGATTGACCACTACAGACGAAATATCATCCAGACTGTTCAGCTTTTCAGTTACGCTTTTCACACAGTGCTGGCAGTTCATTCCGTCAATTCCTATTTTAGTTTTCATTGTTTCCTCCTTTACAGGTGGTTCTGTTGATTGACTGGCAGATTCGATTCTCTCAGTCGGATTAAAACGTTTTAAGCGCAGGGCATTGGTCACAACCGAAACCGAACTCATGGCCATGGCTGCCGCTGCGAACATGGGATTCAAAGTCGGACCTCCAAACAAAAAGAAGAAACCCGCTGCAAGGGGTATTCCGGCAGTGTTATAAGCAAAGGCCCAAAAAAGATTTTGCTTGATATTTCCCAGGGTTGCCCTGCTTAATTCGATCGCTGTAACCACGCCCACCAGGCTGTTCTGTATCAAGACAATTCCGGCAGATTCCATGGCTACGTCTGTTCCCGAACCAATTGCAATACCAAGATCAGACTGGGCCAGTGCCGGGGCGTCATTAATTCCATCCCCTACCATAGCCACTTTCCGGCCTTGATTTTGTAGTTGTTTGATCTGTTCGGCTTTATCTCCGGGCATCACCTGTGCTACGACTTCATCAATAGTCACCTGTCCGGCAATGGCCTGGGCAGTCAACTGATTATCGCCTGTCAGCATCACTGTTTTTATTCCCATCTCCTGTAGCTTCTTAATCGCTTTGGCACTATCAGGCTTAACAACATCAGCTACTGCTATGATTCCGGCCAGTTTACCATTGATGGCCAGATACATGGCTGTTTTTCCCTCTTTGGAAAGTTTGTCAGCTTCAGATAGATCGTGTTTCACTACACCATTTTCGGACATGAAACCAAAATTTCCAAATAAAATGTTTTTCTCGGTTACCTTTGCCTTTATACCCCTACCCGGTACTGCTTCAAAATCTTCAACAGGAAGATATTGATTGTGTTCCGATTCATATTTCTCCACGATGGCAGCCCCCAACGAATGTTCGGAACCTTTTTCGGCTGAAGCTGCAATCTTAAGCACATCAGCCTCCTGCCAGTCATCATAGGTAATGACGTCAGTTACTTTTGGCTTACCCTCGGTAATGGTTCCTGTCTTGTCAAAAACCACTGTTTTGATCCGGCTGGCAATCTCCAGTGGTTCACCTCCCTTAATCAGTACACCAAGGGCAGCCCCCCGGCCCGTTCCCACCATAATGGCTGTTGGTGTTGCCAAACCAAGGGCACAGGGACAGGCAATCACCAGGACAGCAATAAAGATTTTGAGAGCAAAGGTAAGTCCGGCACCTCCAATTAACCATGCCAAACCTGAGAGGATAGCGATGCCGATTACAACCGGCACAAAATAAGCAGATATAATATCCGCCATACGGGCGATGGGAGCCTTGCTTCCCTGGGCTTCTTCCACCAGTTTGATAATCTGGGCCAGGGCAGTTTCTTTTCCAACTTTTTCCGCTCGGTAGCGTATCGCTCCATTTTGATTGATACTGGCCCCGACCACTTTGCTGCCTGCGGTTTTCTCAACAGGCATACTTTCACCGGTCAGCATCGATTCATCAATGGATGTTCGTCCTTCCAGAACTTCGCCATCGACTGCTATTTTTTCACCGGGCTTGGCTATTAAAATGTCTCCATGTTGAACTTCCTCAATAGGAATCGATGTCTCTTTGCCATCCCGAATCACAATGGCAGATTTTGGCTGCAACCCCATCAATTCTTTAATGGCCCCGGAGGTACGGCTTTTACTGACCGATTCCATATATTTACCCACCTTAATCAAGGCGATAATCACACCGGCAGTTTCATAATACAGATTCATCACCATCTGGGTATTTCCCATCAGAATCAACACCGTGTTCCACGCACTATATCCAATGGCTGCCGTGGTACCAATGGCGATTAGTGAATCCATATTGGGATGCCCTCGAAAAAAAGTCGGATATCCCTTGGTATAGAAGTGGGAGCCCGCAAACACAATTGGTAAGACTAAAAATAGTTGCGTGAGAGCAAAAACCGCAGGATTGTATTCCGGGCTGATAAATACCGGCAAAGATACCCCTACCATTTCTGCCATGGCAATAAAAATCAGGGGTATGGCCAGGGAAATCGAAACCACCAGGCTGGTATATTGGGATTTTAATTCTTTGAGTTTTTTAGCCTCATCCTGATCGACACCTGCATCTTCTTCTATTTTGAACAAACGATATCCCGCCTTAACAACGGCCTCTACGATCTGTGATTCTTTTAATTGTCGGGGGTTATAAGTAACCCGGGCTTTTTCCGTTGCCAGATTCACACTGGATGATTCCACACCTTTCAACTCTTTAATACTGTCTTCCACTCTTTTCACGCAGGAAGCACAGGTCATCCCTTCCACAGCAAACGATTTAGTAATACCTTCTATGGGAAGGCTCGCACCAAAACCCCGCTTTTCAACCGCAGTGATGATCGCATCCAAAGTCGTTTTATCTTTATCAAAGGTGACCTGCAATTTCTCTGAAGCCAAATTTACGGAAGCCTTTTTGATGCCGTCCTGTTGTTTGACAGCTTCCTCCACGGATCTCACGCATGAAGCGCAGGTCATACCCTCAATCTCCAGCGTTTTTGTCTCAAGACTCATACGATTTCTCCATTTTCTTAAATGCGCTTGCTTAACAACAACATCAATTCGTCGATTTTTTCCTGAATCTCAGATTCGTTTTGAGTTTCCAAAGCGTGCTTTAAGCAGTGTTGCATGTGTTTCTTCAAGACTTCCTGCTCCACCTTGTGTAAAGCCGCTTTGGCAGCTTTCATCTGGGTCAGGATATCCACACAATACCTGCGATTTTCAATCATTCGCTTGATGCCCTTAATCTGCCCTTCGATTCGATTCAAACCAGGAATTTGATCATTATATTCCGGATGCATGTTTCCTCCTCATAAAATCATATATTTTTCTTTATGGTATACCTGGGTAGGGTACTGGTCAACTAATATGAACTACTTTTTCGCAGATGATCGGTAGGAACCTAATTTATCTGTATAGTTTGAATCAAATTCGAGAAAGGACTATTAGGATGGTTTAAAATCAGCATGGGGTGGACCCGCGATCGCTTGATCCACCTTCACTGTCTAGCCGATCGACGGCGATACAGCATTCATTTAGTGAGTCGAAAAAACCTTATAATTACCTTTTTTATCCATGCTTAACACCTTGTATGGCTGATAAGGCGCGCTTTCCATGCCTGGAGAACCTCCCGGCATGCCGGGTACTATCAGGCCTTTAATATCAGGCTGTTCCTTCATTAATCGTTTAATGTCACTGGCAGGAATATGGCCTTCTATGAAGTATTTGCCAATGGTAGCTGTATGACAGGAATTCATGCTAAATGGAATTCCAAACATATTCTTTATGGTTCTTGGACTATTGGTCTCAACCATTTTCACTGAAAATCCATGCTCCTTAAGATGGGCCCCCCATCCTTTGCAGCATCCTCAATATGGGTCATGGTAAACAGTGACTTGATGTTTGGTGGTCGGTGACGGAGGTTCGGCGTTTAATATAGCTGCTGGGATGCCTGCCATTGCCACGAAAGCAAAAAGTAGTGCGAAAGTCGTTTTCTCAAATCCAGTCTTCAAAATGTCTCCTCATTTAGTGTTCTGCCCAACGATGGTTCTATAATACACCACCAAATCCATTTTTATTTCACTTAAGTCAAAAAAAAATAAAAAAATAGTCTTCTTGACACCCGAAAAAGAGACTTCCTAAAATACAGATATGACTGTTGTATCTTCAATACTGCTTGTTTGTTGACACTAAATGCCACAACTGTTTCATCTCGCGATGGCAAAAACATGGCGATGAAGAATTTTCGAACTTCCAGGCAGTACAAAAAGCCACCAGTTTATTTTCCTGCGAGCATTGTGAGAGATCTGGCTGGCATCTCAAGAAGAATAGATTGAAGTGATAACTTTTCTAATTGAAGTATCTCAGGAGTGAGTAATGCTAAATAGATACACACTGGCACTTTGCACCTTATTTTTATCGCTCCCTGCTTTCGTTTTCGCAGCCCCTCTGCTACTGACACCACAACCGAGCATGCATCAATTTCCCTTTTTTAAAACAGAGACACCGGTCTGGAGTTACAATAACCAGATACCCGGTCCCGTCCTCAGGGGAGAAGAAGGCACGACCCTGGAAGTCAAAGTGCAAAATAAGCTGCAAGAGGCCACTACCGTTCACTGGCACGGCTTAAGAATTGATAACGCCATGGATGGAGTACCGGGGGTTACCCAGGAACCTATAAAACCGGGAGAAACATTTACCTATCGCCTTGATCTTAAAGAAGCCGGAACTTTCTGGTACCATCCGCATTTAAACACCAGCGAGCAACTGGAGCGTGGGCTGAAAGGAGTATTGATCGTTGATGAGAAAAATCCTCTACCTTGGTCCCGGGATATTGTCTGGTTGATTGACGACTGGTTTTTGCAAAAGGATGGAACCATATTTCCCCATTTTAATACCCATCATGATTTGATGCATGATGGACGCTGGGGAAATGCCATAACAATCAATGGTAAGTTTAAGCCTACATTGGAGGTTTCTCCTGGTGAAAGAATCCGCTTAAGACTCATTAACGGAGCCAATGCCAGAATATTCTCCCACACCTTGGCGGGTCTTTCACCAAAGGTAATTGCGGTAGATGGCAGACCCGTTTCCAAGCCATTTCCTTATGAGAATTTTCCCATCTCTCCCGGAAATCGGGTGGATTTGGATATAACCATTCCAAGTGACTCGGCAGGCAGAACCTACTTTCTCAAAGACAGGGCTACCCGAAACGAGTTGGAGCTGGGAAAGATTTCGGTCAGGAAAGGCGCCGCGGTACCCACCCCGTCATTTGAAGTTCCTTTACTAAGTGATTTTATTCCGGCCGGCAAGTTTGACAATCTGGAAGTAAACAAAACCTGGGATCTGAACCTGATTAGAGGGGGGAAATACGGTATTGGCTGGGCCATGAATCAAAAACTCTGGCCCGATGCTGATAAAGCCAAGTTTAAAATAGGACAACCTGTAAAAATCACCTTCAAAAACAGCAGCAATAACCTGCACCCCATGCATATTCACGGAGTCTTTTTCCGGGTACTAAGTATTAACGGAAAATCTGCACCGGAACCATTCACTAGGGATACCGTCCTGGTAGGCCCCAAGGAAACAGTTACGATTGGGTTTGTTCCGGAAGATAAAGGGATCTGGATGAGTCATTGCCATATTGTCGAACACGCAGAATCCGGAATGATGACAACGATTGAAATAAAATAAAGGCTGAAGGCTGAAGGCTGAAACAACCTATGAGGTGTTGAAATTACTTGCAACAGGTTTTTTTCAATTGTAGGTCGGACCAACGAAGTTTGTCCGACAACTCAATCACCAATATTTAAGGAATGAAGCTCGTGAATTAGGAGACTTTTTTAATCACTCATCAAGTGCCGGATGCACAATTCTGCTATCCAGCCTTGAATAGCGGATAAACATGGCAAAGGAAATACTGATCATAAAAATGACAAGCCCCTCCATCATCCACTGTTGATTGTCTAAAGCCAGAAAATAGCCCGCGATATCATTAGCCACACATGCAAACGCTACCAGACTGCCGATGCCCACAATTTTTGATTGATATCTTTTTAACGCAATCCCTTTGATTAGCAGCCCGACTAAAATCAGAAGACCGAAAGCATCAATCACAATGGCGATATTATAAATGATATGGGCATAGAATTTCAGAAGAGTTACGTGAAAAGGACTGATCAACAGAAAAGCAATCAAAAACCCGCTATAGGTAAAGAATCTGAGCACAAGGTCTTTGCGGAAACCATAAAAGGAATAGACAAACTTAAACAAAAACACCATGGCCAAATGTGCACCAGTATTTGTGACGATGTGCACAAACCAAAACCTGTCAACCAATAGATATGGCAAGGAGTAATAGCCAAACAGCAAGGTGCTCAGAATATATGTAAGAAGGGAAAAATACAGAAAGTTCTTTTCCTTGCTGTAAGTCCGATACAACATCAAAAAGAATGTTCCGAGAAAAATAAGAATAAAAACCAGGGAACTGTTCCAGATAATAAATTTGGTAAATTGTAAATCCAGAAGTTCGTAACGACCGATCATGAAGTCGCTTTTAGCAACACCACCCCATCCCACATCGTCAGCAACTCTCAACGCCAAGACATTTTCTTCATCCATTCTCAACAGGTTTTTTGGCATCTGGTAGATTCCGGGCAGGCTTCCCTTCTTAACGACCGTGCCATTAGAATCAATCAGGCCGGCTCCACCTATGAATATCCCGTTCAGGTATAGCTCATGCGCATCGTAAATAACCGGAACCTGCACAGCGACAGGGATTTCTGCAAACCTGTTCGATAGGGTGAATCGCAACCTGTACCAAGCCTGTTCGGTATATTCTATACCCATCATGCTCCAAACCCCCGGAATCGAGGCCCAACCCCACGATGAATCATCAAAGTTGCCGGAGGCATATTTCAGATCATCGCCTGTTTGAAAGCGCCATTTTCCAATCAAAGGATAAAGCTGTACTGTATTTTCAAGTGCGACTTTCCCCTGCTGTACCGTATTAGCCGGTAAGCACACGGATATCCCGGTAAATACCAATACAAAAACGGTAATGAAAAATTTTACCTTCATGGCGCTTTTAAAAATGAATGAAGGGAATCGTCGTCAGGGGGGCGTGAAGACTTGTCTTGGGTGCCAATACTCCTATATGTAACATGTTGAAGTAGCAAACTCAAGATCGTCAATTGTCTATGTATCGATACGGATCACATGTTAAGTCTCTCATGATCCCAGGTGCTTGATTATTTTCTCGTCCTGCCATTAAAGTAGTATATTCCATGCACCAGATTTTAAATTAAAACCAAAAAATTGATGAAACAGAATCCTGCCGACATCGTCAAAGAATATTGGAATCGAATGCAGAGCAATGATTTTGCATACGCTGCTGAGATGTTTTCTGATCAGGTAGTTATTGATTGGCCGCAATCACATGAAAGAATTACAGGGAAAGCGAATTTTATCGCAATTAACACGGAGTACCCCGCCAATGGGAGATGGGAATTCACCCTGGAAGAAATAGTGTGCGACGGAAATAAAGTCGTTACTGTTGTTTTGATAACAGACAGCGTAGTGCAGGCAAAAGCCATCACATTTTCAACTATAGAAAACGGGCTCATCATTCAGCAAACAGAATATTGGCCAGAAGACTACCCTGCTCCTGAAAACAGGAAACACTTAGTTGAACCGCTGAAATAAAATGAAAAAAGCAAATATCGTTTTAAGAGATCCAATTCCGGGTGATTATGGATGGATCATCTCCAATCACGGAGACATCTATTCCCGGGAATTTCATTTTGATCAACAGTTTGAAATTGATATCGCAAGAAAAATAATCACCCTTTGTGATAACTCCGGGGCTCGATTTAAACTATGGATTGCAGAAGTGGACGGTGAGCGAGCAGGATCCATGGCTGTTTCAAAATTAACGGAAGCAACAGCGTTTGCCAATTTTGTGCTGGTGTTGAACAAATATAGGGGAATGGGCATAGCAAAAACTCTCATGAACAAAATCATTGAACATTGCAAAACATCCGGTTTCAAAACGTTGCGCCTGGAGACCTACAGCTGCTTGCAGGACGCACGTGAACTCTACAAAACCACGGGCTTTCAAATGACAGAATCAACCAAAAACATGCAAAAGTATGGACAAACTTTTGATCAGGAGTTCTGGGAATTGAATCTTCCAGATCCATCCTAAGGGGTTGAAATGAAAACACCTCAATCTATCTGGAACACCAAGTATTCAAATGCCAACAAGAACGCTATTAGCAGAAAATACGATGATTGGATGGATCGTTGGAAACATCTGTTGCAGCCTAAGCAGCG
>JAKSDL010000253.1 GCA_022360105.1 Pseudomonadota bacterium | reverse complement strand
GGCAATGGGAACACAAACAACCACATCATCAGCGCCTTTTCCGTCGTTGGCAGAAATCACAAAGTCATGAAACGAGAGGTTTGCTTTGTTTGGATTGAATATCAGTAACTCGCAGTTGTTGGTTTTTGCCAGGGGGGCGAATCTTTTCTCCAATTCAGCCAGTCGCTGCTCGTTGACATCACTTACAAAAACCCGACGTGGACCGGTAGGCAACTCAATAGCCCTCTGCACATGCATTTGACCCATGGGACCGCCTGCTCCGACAAATACGGCAGTACCATTTGGAATCAGATCGCATCGATTGTGTGAATCTCCGTAAGAGTCTGATATATCAGGGCCGGGATTGCCGATAAAGGCGATGTAGTCATAATGTAAGCGACCCACATCTGCCTGAACCAATCCTTTTAAAGGTTTTTTTCCAACCATGTTCATGGTTCCTCGACGGGCGATATGTTTGGCGATTTCCCCTGTTTGCACCACAGAGTGAGGAGCCAACAGCACGATATCATCGAACCCCCTGCCATTCGTCAGGTCTTTAACCATCGCTTCATAGTCTTCAATCGCCAAATTGTCCTTTATTATGATTTTGCGACCTGTCTGTGCTATCAATTGCTTTAATTGTGACGGTATATTCGTCAACACAAAGGTTTCAGGAGCATCGAGGCCTTTGGAAAAGGTGTATTCCTGTTGATCATCCGGCTGACCGATAATCCACATCATACCACCGGGTTTTGGCTCCAGACGCCGACGTTGTGTGTATGAGGCCCACACACAACCCCATGGTTCCAATAAGGCAGCCTCGGCAAGACCCAGATCACCGCTTGTTTTAAGCAGGCAGGAGCCTGAGTCTGTAACCAGCACTTCCGGTCCGATCAGGTGGGATTGGGTTAAACCTCCCGGCACTGTATAGCCATACGCTGTGCTTTTGCCCTGCTGGTATATATCGGGTTGCATGGCATATCGTTCACCGGGGTGAAACTGACCCTTCAGATTGTCACCAACCTTAATTATCGTCAGAGCAGCTTCATGCCCCAGGCGAGTCGGTTCTTTTGCAAGATCCCGATTGTACAATTTTGGATGACTGCCACCCTGTTTTATCAATTTGACATCAGAGAAACACAACCCAACCGCATCGATTCTAACCAGTAGCTGATCGGCGTTGGGTTCCGGAATCTCGAACGGTTCCGGTTGATTGTCCCTTCCTATATTCTCCACACCCGGGCCATACATGTTCCAAGTCCAGGATTTATCAGGTATTGGCCCGTCAGCCTTTTGATAAGATTTATGTTTCGAGGTCACTTCAGGCTCCAGATAAGCTGTTGTCAATTGGTAGGTTTGAGTTTTCTGACGTCAGATGCCGTTTTACAGGCAATGGCTTTTTGAGCCAGGTTCTTTGAGTCTTTGCAGTTGATTGTTCTAATTGATTCTTTAACCCGAGCCACCATGGGGACACTGACACTAAGTTCATCCACGCCCAGGCCTGTCAAGATTGGAACAGCCAGCTGATCCGATCCCAACTCCCCACAGACACCAACCCATTTCCCGTTGGCATGAGCCGCATCCACCGTATTTTTAATTAAGCGTAATACTGCCGGATGCAGTCCGTCGGAAAGTTTGGAAAGGCTGGGGTGCATGCGATCCATAGCCAGGGTGTATTGTGTTAAATCGTTGGTGCCAACGGAAAAAAAGTCGACTTCAGGGGCAAACACATCTGCCATTAGCGCAGCTGATGGAACTTCGATCATGATACCGCATTCAACGACCTTTATTGACTGTTTCTCGCATATTTCGGTAACCATTCCACGGGCTTGTTTCCATTCAGCCAGATCACTAACCATGGGAAACATAATTCGTATAGGACCAAATGCAGAAGCGCGTAAAATAGCCTGCAATTGCTGTTTTAATAGTTCAGGGCGGTTTAAACACAGTCTGATTCCTCGTTCACCCAGAAACGGATTATCTTCGGGGGGAAGATCCAAATAGGGAAGTGGTTTGTCCCCTCCAATATCAAGGGTGCGAATGATGACAGGCCGACCCTGCATTGCCTGAATGATATCCTTATAAACCTCAAATTGTTCTTCTTCTGTGGGTGGTTCCGATCGATCCAGAAACAGGAATTCGGTTCGCAGCAGGCCAATGCCTTCTGCCCCGTGTTGATAAGCATTTTTGGCATCTTTTAACCCACCGATGTTCGCTGCAATTTCCACGGTGTGTCCATCAAGAGTTACTGCCGGTTCCATGGCTTTTTTCTCTGCGGCTTCCAGCTGTTCCAGGTTCTGTTTGATGGCTTGCTTTGCCTGGGCTACTGCGTTTTTGTCGGGCGAGATATGGAGGTTGCCGTGATCGCCATCCAAAATAACTTTCGAGTCGGCTTTCAGGGTGAGTGTTTCCCGGCCTGCACCAACCACCGCAGGGATACCCAAAGCCCTGGCAATAATGGCGGAGTGAGCGGTTGGGCCTCCACTGGCAGTGCAGATTCCTAACACTTTCTTCTTATCCAGTGTTGCAGTATCAGAAGGTGAGAGATCATCGGCTATCAGAATAACAGGATAGTCCGGCAGTGACAGGTGGTGCTCACCACTACCGCTTATGATTCTGAGCACCCTGTAACTGATATCATGCAGATCAGCCGTTCGGGCGGCCAGCAGTGGGTCATCAACTTTTTTGAGGGAAGCGACTCGCTCTTCAATGGTTGATTGCCAAGCTTGTGCGGCTGATTGTCGATTTTCTAGCTTCTGTAAAACGGCTTCGATCAGCTCAGGATCATCCAGCAATTCCAGGTGAACGTCAAATATGGCCTCCTCCTCAGGAGCACTGGGCAGCATTTGATTCTTTAACAATTGCAGCTGTCCCCGAGCTTCTTCAATAGCAGCCTGAAGTTTGTTTTGTTCTTCAGAGGCACCGGCGAAGGTTTCCTCAATTTCGATACTGCTTTGTGTATATTGGAAAACAGGTCCGATGGCGATACCGGGTGCGGCAGCAATTCCCGATATGGTTGATTCGCAGGATTCTTTTGAAATTGGCTTGATTTTAGCTGTGGAAGCCTGTTCGGGCTTTTCCTCATTTTCGTTGGATTCGCTCGGTGTGGCCACGTCTTCGCCCATGCCCGATTCAATTAATTTTATCAGGTCTTGTAATGCCTTTTCCTCATCTGTTCCCTCCACCACAAGCTTTACTTCCTGCCCACAACGAACACCAAGGGTTAATAAGGAAACCAGGCTTTTGGCGTTGGCTTTTTTCTCATCCTTAAACATCCGAATGTCGGATTTGAACTGCTTGGCTGCAGTGACAAAAATTTTGGCAGGCCTTGCGTGCATTCCGGTGCTGTTTCGAACTATAATGGTTTGTTCTTTCATGATGCCTTTCAGTGTATTAAGGAAGGAGTTTTAGCCAGTCACCAACTCTTTTAAAATCAATCCCGGATCTTCCGTTTTCCACAAGGACCTGATTCTGTCCTCATCCTCAACAACTTCTGCCAGTTCCTCAAGAACCGAAATATGATCATCTGATGAAGCGGCAATACCCACCACAAGGTAAACCATTTCACCCGGTTCCCATTCAACACCTTCAGGTATCTGCAGAACGGATATGGCAGTTTTAATCACGTCTTCCTTGTTTTCCTGCATACCATGGGGAATGGAGACTCCGTTATCCAGATAGGTTGACATGCTCTCTTCCCGGGTCAGCATACCAGCCACATATTTCGGTTGAACACACCCACTGCTAACCAGCAATTCGCCGGCTTTTTGAATGGCTTCTGCTTTATCAGCGACGCTTGCCTGCACCTGAATGCGATCAAGATCTAATATTGACATGCCTGCCTCCTATTATGATGGACCGATTGGATTTTCATCCACAAGATCCTGTACCAGCTTATCAAACGCGGGATCCTTAAAAAAATGATCAAAGGTAATGACAACAGCATCAGGCACTTTGGTTTTCACCAGCTTGGAAAGTGATTTGTGAACCAATACCAATCGGGCATCACCGGGGATATCTCGTGCCGGTTTATGCAGAACCTGCACCCGGGTGACCTTTGCCTTTTTGAGTTTCTTTTTAAGGGCGTTAACACTCATTAAGCTGGAACCCATACCTGCTTCGCATGCCAATATTATGGTATCTACCTGTTCCGCTGGAATTGGCTGAGTCATGTTGAACCTCCTCAAGAATTAAATTACATATGTTTATTTTAGCTCAAACCCGGCACAGTAGCGGAAACGGTCGCTTCATCTTCCTCACTCTCCTGTTCCTTTACGGGACGAATCTTTAAAATAAATGCACCTGTCACAAAAGATGCGGCGGCTGCCAGTACTACCCCGGTTAACACGGCAAAATGCTGTCCTGCAGGGATCACTGCCAGGTAGGCAAAAATAGACCCGGGAGAGGGTGTAGCTACCAAACCGGCGTTCATAACTGCAAACCAGAAATCGGCTACCACGCCACCTGCAATTGGAGAAAGAATCATAATTGGATGAGCCAGGACATAAGGGAAATAGATCTCATGGATACCACCAAAGAAGTGAATGATGATGGCGCCTGGCGCGGATTGTTTCAACATTCCTTTCCCCGCAAACCAATATGCCATCAGCAGTCCAAGTCCCGGTCCGGGATTGGTTTCCAGTAAAAAGTGCAGTGCACGCCCTGTTTCTTTGGCAGCAACTACTCCGAGCGGTGAAAGTACGCCGTGGTTGATAGCATTGTTAAGAAACAAAACCTTGGCAGGCTCAATGATGAGCGCGGCAATTGGTAATAACCTGTTCGCAACCAGGGTGTCAACAGCAGCACCCGCAAAATTGCTGACAGCCTCTACCACAGGAGAGATAAATACATTTGCCACTAAAACCAGAATCACAGCCAGTATTCCCGCTGAAAAATTGTTGATTAACATCTCAAAACCAATGGGAATTCTTTCTTCAAGCAGCTCATCGACTTTCTTCATCAACCATCCACCCAAAGGCCCCATAACCATTCCACCCAGGAACATGGGAATGCCGGCTCCCACAACCATTCCCATGGTTGCAGTGGCACCAACAACACCACCGCGAGTCCCGTGAATCATTTTTCCACCAGTAAATCCAATCAGAATCGGCAGCAAATAAGTGATCATCGGCCCTACCAACTTCGCAAACGCTTCATTGGGCAACCAGCCGGTTGGGATAAAAAGCGCTGTTATTAACCCCCAGGCAATAAAAGCACCAATGTTTGGAATGATCATACCAGCCAGGAAGCTTCCCAAGCGTTGAATTTGTTCTTTCATTTTCCTGTCTCCTTAATTGTTCATACAGATATTGCCATCCCTTCTGATTGGGATGTTTGTGGCTACCATGTCTTTTCCAGTCTTGATGGCAGCTCCTTGGTAAATCCCGGCAACCTCGTCGTTGTTCAATGCTTTGCAGGGATTGAAACGTCATTTCTGCCGTATTGTAATCGTTTACAATACGGCTCAACCCTACTCCAAGAAATATGACCTGTCAAGCAATTTGTTTACATTTTCATTATCCAAAAATTTAACGTGTAAAAGTAGTAAATATATGTAAATAAAGATAAATTTTATACATCTGGAAAATTTGAAACGTAAATTATTTGAGATATTTTTAGCTGGTCGTTAGTAAACGTTTACATAAATTGTGATCCCATTGTTTTGGTTGGATTTCACAGTGCCGTTCCCCTCCGGGGCAAAAACCTTTAGTCAAGCAAAGCATCAGTTAGCCGTTGCTTATTAAAGCAATGGTAATTCAACATTGATGACATCCCAAGAATCGACTCTGCTGTGTAAACGCTTGTGCCCCGAAGGGTGAATACAAAACAAGACAGTCCGGAGAGAGAAGGATATTTCGGGATTTTGAATTGGACGATTGCTTGTGCCGGCTTTTTACATTGACGACCTTTGCTTCATCAGCAATAATTTGAAAACGATTACATCTATGTCAGTTAACTAATCAAGGATTGCATGATCAATATAAAAGACGTCGCGCAAGCAGCGGGTGTTTCCACTGCCACTGTTTCCCGCGTCATGGCCAATAAACCGCATGTCCGCAAAGAAATTCGGGAACGTGTGCTGGCAATTGTGGAGGAACTCGGGTACCGACCTAACCTGGTGGCCAGGAATTTGCGGGCTCAACAGTCGAAGATCATTGGTTTGATCGTATCCGATATCCAAAATCCGTTTTTTCGCTATATCAGCAGGGCCGTCGAGGATATTGCGCACGAAAACGGATACAGTGTTATCTTGTGTAACAATGATGAAGATCCCGAAAAGGAACAAATGTATCTTCAGCTTATGCAGGACCACAATATCGCCGGTATGATTCTCTCGCCAACATTCAAAGCAAGTAAGAATTTTTCAAATATTTCGAAATTGCAGATACCGATGGTGGTGATTGATCGACGAGTATCCGACATTGAGGTGGATAACATCTTCATCGATAATGTCAATGCTGCCTGCAAAATGACGGCACACATGATAGAAAACGGGTATCAACGAATCGCGGGAATCTTCGGTCAGGACAGCATAACAGGCCAGGAAAGATATGAAGGTTATGTGCAGGCATTGAAAGAGGCAGGAATGAAATCAGCCGGTGAACTGATAAAATTTAAACCTCCCAGGGAGGAATCCGGATACCAGACGACCATGAAGTTGTTGCAATTGGCAAACAAACCGGATGCAATTTTCACCAGCAACAGTCTTCTAGCGGCAGGAGCTTTACAGGCGATTCACGACCTCAATTTGACTGTACCAGGCCAGGTAGGGTTGTCCACATTTGATGACAGCTTCTGGACAAGATTGGTCACTCCTGCTGTCACCGTTATTGACCAGCCGGCTTATGAAATGGGCCAAACAGCCACAGAACTTTTGGTGCAACGCATTAATGATCCGAAGCGTCCTACCAGGGAAATCATACTGAAGGGAAACCTGATCATCCGTCAATCCAGTTGCAAATTAAAATGACAAGCGCTTTTGCCAAATCAAAATCAGAATACGGAATGAATATTACCATTCGTGAAGCTCAAGAAAGCGATCTGCCGGACATTGTGAACCTTTGGTCAGCATTTATGGAGATGTTACCTCAAATTAACAACAACTACTGGGATGTCAAAGATGGCAGACAGGCGTTTCTAAAGTATCTCAAATACAACCTGGAAAAACAGGATGTTTTAGTGACACTGGCAGAAAATGAAACGGATAACCTGGTTGGCTTCTCATTGTCTTTGATAGAAGAGCTTCCGGAGTGGTTCGGATCAGAGAAAATAGGTCTAATCAGGTATCAGGCGGTGGCTGCAAAATTCCATGGCAAAGGTGTCGGACAGGCGATGACCGATTTTATCTTTAGCT
>JAKSDL010000650.1 GCA_022360105.1 Pseudomonadota bacterium | reverse complement strand
ATGATTTTATCTTTTGGAAGTATTTTACGTTATTGAAATTTTTTAAATCAGCATCTTGAATCCATACTATTGCTTCGTGTAGAGTTGCCGTTGTTAGAATTATACTGTCTGCTATTGGGATTTTGAAATCGTAACTGGTTTTTGCGGCTTGTATTGAAAGTTCAAAGCTGAGATCAATAACTTTGCCCTGTCTCAGAAGTGATACGGCCATTAATGCTGCGTCCTCATCCCTTTCCCTTAATACGACTTTGAAAACCTCGAATATGCTGATTGATGGAACAATCAGTTTTTCAGTATCTGACAGTGGTTTACTAAATTCATCGGCGTTTGGACCTTCTGCAAAAAATTCGAGCCATCCGGATGAGTCAACAATATTCATGATCTATCCGTCTCCCTTTCAAATGAAGTATCAATACCACGTAAAAAACCACGCATCAGATATCTTTCTCTCCGGAATTACTTCAATTCTGTTTGAGTAAGGGATGACCTGAACTTTTTGACCTGGGCTCAATTGAAATCTTTCTCTGATTTCCCTAGGAATAACTATTTGAAATTTCGGGGATACAGTCACTGTTGTCATATTTATTCTCCATCGATATTGTTTGCGTTTAACAATGTATTAATCGATGGTTGAAACTAAAGCAAATTGTATTGTTTTTATTTCGAAAGCTGATATCACCGGCCGCTGCTGAGATGTCAATTTTGATAAGAATCTGCCAAGACCACAAAACTTGAATTCACCGAGGGCGATACGTGGCTGGGTGAATGTTTTTGCTGGGCATTTTTCCAATTTTGGCAGCTTAAAATCCCATGATTTTTCTTATGTAATTGGAATTCTCTTTATTTGTTAGTTTTTCTAAAAGCAGTAATGCGACTTCTATGGCACTTGCAGGATCCCAGCTTGTGATAATGTTTTGGTCTAACACTACAGGTTGGTCAATTAGTTCTGCGTTGAACTGCCTTAAAGCCTCTCTACGAACCTGACTATTATAAGTTGTGGCTCTTTTGCCGTTTAAAATCCCGCTCTTTCCCAGGGGTAAGGCTGCAACACAGATTGATGCAATTGTTTTGTTCATTGAGTTAAAGCCACGGATAATCTCCAAAAATGACTCACTATATGCCTCATCGTAAAAACCGTATTCTTCAAATCCGCCGGGAATTGCCAATGCATCAAATTCATTAATATCGATTTCCGTAAGTAGATGATCAACAATGAATTTTTGATTAAAAGTTGAAGTAACTTCTTTGGTAAGGCCACAAGTAAACAGTTCTGTGGACCTGTCACCTTCAGTAAAATTCCAACCGATTACATCAATAAAAACGCTTGCTTCGTATGTTTCAAAACCTTTGGCAAGGAGAAGTAGAACTTTTTTCATTCAAACCTTTTATAAATGTTGTTATTTTAGATGGTTTGCATGCACAATGCTTGTTTAACCTGCGTTTATCGGATTACAGCGGAGATAAACGTCAGGTTGAAACATTTGTTGGATTGTTTAATTGTTGTAGTGGAATAATTGTATTAAGAATCTCTTCTTCTGAACTTGCTGCTTTGTATAAGTCCCACCTTTGTTGAAGATTCATCCAGAAATCCTCTGAATTTCCAAAAAATTTAGCGAGTCTCAAAGCTGTGCTTGGAGTGATACCACGTTTTTGATTAATGATTTCATTTATCCTTTGAAAAGGTACGCGAATAGCGTTTGCTAAATTTCTTTGAGTAAGATCCAAAGGGATTAAGAATTCTTCCAGCAGCATCTCTCCTGGGTGGGTGGGTTGCCTGTGAGTTGGAATTCGAACCATAGTCACCTCCAATTCTAATGGTAATCTATAATCTCTACTTCTTTTGGACCAATGTCGGTCCAGATAAAACAAACACGATACTGATCATTTATCCTGATACTGTGCTGTCCATCCCTATCGTACTTCAGCGCTTCAAGTTGATTTCCGGGAGGAATAGCAAGATCGATTAGTGAAAAGACCGAATCGAGTTGGTCAAGTTTACGAACCGCTATCTTCCAAAGGCTTTGAGGGCAAATCTTCCTTGCCACTTTTGTAGATTTTCCGTTGAAAATGTCTTCAGTCGCTTTGTTTTTAAATGATTGTATCATGGGTGCATAATATCACGGAATGCATGCTATTTCAACCTTGCGTATCTCTCTGATTTTTGAAACCCAACGCCGTGGAATTTGCGCTGAATATGGGCCGGTCCGGCCCTAATCCGCAAAGGATTTGCCAGGAATATAGATAGTTGACCTTGTCGAAGGCTAGATGACGATGCACTGCAAACACTTGTTAGCTTTGCGGTTTTATTCTTGTCACAGATGATTGTTCACCTTTTTTTGTGAGATATTTAAAAGTGTTGTCATCGATTGATATGATTTTTTCTTTTAAAATATAACCCACAGGAAGTATTTCTGGATGTGTTGTTTTTTGAAGAGTAGTAATTAAAAAACCTTCTTTAATTTCCCATTTTCCAAACATTTCAACGTAAATTGTGTTTTTTGGGGTTATGACAACTCCTCTAGAATGTAGTTTGCCATCTTTACTATATGTGTCTATGGCAAAAATCTTGGTGTAATTTTCTTCAATTTCTACCTTCCAATCCCCTATGATTCGTGAGTTGTATTCAATATCTTGATTATTTGTCTTTTTTTCATAAACGCTATTTGACGTGCAACCGAATAAAACAGGTATGATAATTAATAAAATTGGACTAACTTTAAACATCAACAACTCCGATAAGTAAGAGAATTTAGCAAATAGAATTTGGGTCGATCGGACCCCAATCCCCCACTGAGTCCTGAATCACCCACTGGATAACATGAGGAGCGAAACTTGCGGCTCCGAACAATTTCATGGGAACAGGCCCAATCCCAAGGTTTCGGATTTATCTTGGCACAAGCAGACTATTGTTCGATTTTGTTTATAGCTTTTACTCAACACTTTCAAAGCTATCAGAATAGACATTAACCAGTTTATGATCTTCAATCAGTGATTCTATTTGAGGCCAGATTCTTTTGAGAAATGAATGAAATTCTTTCCTTCTCATGTTTCCGAATTTAAGATGAATAACTCTCGGAGGGGGATCAGAGACAATAATACGATCTGAAAAATCAGCATCTTTGGTGACGATTATTAGATCATTCTGTTTGGCGTATTGCTAGATTTCGGTATCGGTTGGACTCAACTTTAAATCGGTAACGTGTACAACTGGTAATGTAGGAACGAATTCTATGTTTATTGGTAGGTTTTCATCGAAGAGGACCCTTTCATGCAATTTCTTGCACCTCATAGCGGTTTGCCATCAATTTGGATGCATATTGAATACAAGCAAAAATGTCTTCTCTTTTCAAATTTGGATATTCTTTTAAAACCTCATCAATTGAATCTCCAGCTCCCAGGAATTCCAATATCGTTTGTACCGCAATTCGGGTTCCTATTATCGCAGGCCTCCCATTGCAAATATCTGGATTGATTGTAATTCTGCTATTTCCCATAGTTAGCCTTTTTGTTGAAGTAAAAATTCAAATTGATTCTATTGATGTTTCGAATTCTACATTAATTAGGTGAAACTGGGTATTGAATTTCTCATCGGCTCTACCTTATTATCCTTCAGTTCGAACGCCCGGATCACCGGCCCTGCACGGAGGTGAATCCAAGATGAATTACTTCAAGGCTATAAAGCTCGAATCCACCGAGGGCGATATTAGGTCCGGTGTATCCGTTTGTTGAACTCAGATTGACGTCATTTATGTTTATCAAGACCCACTAACCTACCAAAACTGTCATACAAAGCTATGATACCGTCATACGATTTTTTGCTTGTCTATACGAGAATGTCATTTAGTCGTTTTTTTGTATTTTTCTAACAGGTTGACAACAAAATTTAAAGTTTCCTCAAAGGTAAGAAAAAACGAACAGACTCAACGCTTGTTTAAACCGCGTTTTACCGAGTGCAGCGGAGAAAAAAGCCGGGTTGAAACTATTAGTGTTTTATTTGAAACTCCGTTCAATATCGCTTACTCTGCCATTAATATCGAAATATACTATCCTATGATCATATGCCCCATCATTGTCATCGGCATACCATGTATAAGCCCAGTAATAATTATATGATGAGCTTTTATCACCGAATATTAAAGGTTTGCCTATCAGGTGAAGCACCTCCTTTTCGTTCATCCCTGTTCTTATTTTTGAAAATTTTGTTTCAGAGAATCCTGGAATCCATTTTGTTTCTTCCAAAGGATACAGTAGTACTCTCCGTGTTGCGTTCCTTAGATCATATTGAAAGTAGATCATGTTGTAAGAAACGCTAATTATCAAGGAAATCGACGCAAGACCGATGAATCCAATAATAAAACTTAGGATTTTTTTTTGTTTATACATTTTGCTATTCTCTTGCGCTCACACAACCATCTGAGAGAAATTATTTTCTTTTTTTCTATCAGGCCTTGATCTTAAATACGGTTCGCCAGATTTGGGACGAACCACCACAGCATTATCGATTTTTTCTTGCTCAACCAAAGCTATTGCTTCAAATTTGGATATCCAACCCAAATTATCAACGTTGAACTCTTCTAGACTTCCGTTTTTCCCCCTTTTCACGCCAATAATATAAGTTATCAGATCACCCCATCCATCAGAGTAATCGTATTCAACTTTTATCTGGGATTTACCATTACCATCTTTGATATCAAACTCATCATCTGCAACTTTTACTTTGTACCCTATCACCGTGACGCCTTTGCCCCGATCAAAAACATCTGCTGTTGAAAAATTATATATTTTCCACCAATGGGGGTGATTGCTTATTGATTTTCCATCAAATCTTTTGAAACCATCAGCATCCATACCCTTTGGCGATTTTCTTTTTGGTCCCAGTTTATGTGCTTTGGGTTTTCCTGTATCGGTCTCAATAACCCATAAAATCTTCGATGAATGGTTTCGGACCATTCCTTTAACGCGTTTTTTATACTCATCAATGATCGACATATAATTGCCTCCTTTGATTATATGCATTTATGACTTCCAACGAACCTTTAGAATAAGCCAATTCGCAGATTTGGCTGTTGAATGGCGATTAGGGTTATACGATCAGTATTTTTTTCCTGACCGATTTGTCAGGACCACAGATATTTTTATCTCAGTTCTTTCTATCGAATCTGGCCCTATATATCAATAAATCTTAGAAAAGGATTAGGATCTCTTAATTGTGGGCGTGGAATTTGGGTCGGTCCGACTCCAGTCCGTCCGGTTTCAATTTGTTATAATGTCGTTCAGATTTCTATTAACAAATAGCAACTCATAAGAGTTACTACGCACTTTTTCCTTTCTTTATTTTTTTAACAACATGACTCCAATACTCTGTCCTCAGAACGCTTTCTTGCCACTCATCCAGCATTTCCAAAAATAATTCAAAAGAAATAGTAAAAGAAACTTCATCTTTACGAAGATATTTCCGACAGGTGGCATCAAAACCCCCAATTATTGCTTTTTTTTCTCCCTTTAGCAGAAGCTTTCTTGGCCATGAAACCAAAGTACAACAACCTACACCAAAAGGAGTCTGTACAGCCTCTATTTCGCTGGTTAAGAAAACGGTAAGTCCATGTAAACCGCTAATTATTTCATTTGTTGCAAAAAAAGCTACCAGTTCAGGCCTCTCATTTTTTTTGAAACAATTCAATGGTTGAATAACTAAATACTTGCCGGAAGCAGGGGGAGGATCAAATGTCTCATAGAACCGCTGCCCTACTTCTGGTGTTTTTACATATCTTTCACCTTCCAGATTACCAGGAATACCGGTTGAAAGAAGAAAGGGTTCAAACTCTTCATAAGACTTCTTGAATCCCATGAAGAAAGCACCACCGAGACAACCATAGTGTTCATTATCGAAGTAAGCAGCTGACTTTTCCATGCGAGCTCGCCTGACTTTACTTAACACGCAAGAGATCCAGCTTATCTCACTGGATGAACTCGTTTGTTGATCGGCTGCAGTTTGGCGCTTTGGATAAAAACCTTTAACTGGTTTTTTGTTTGTAAAATATAATCCCATCGGTTCTTCTTCGAGACCTAAAACGTCTAAGAAGACTTTTAGATCGTTTTTAAATTCATCCGAATTAATAATAATTCCTTCTTGCACAGGTTCTCCTTTCATTGAGACATTATAACGTATGGGTTTTATGTGCAGTGGCATTCATAAATGGTGTGGTTATCACAATGAATATCCAAAGGGGTAAATCGTGAAAAACCGGGGATGATAGGCCATTACACATAAAAGCGTATTGTACGGTGCCAACGTCACTGGTTGGATGTATATGCTAGGATAGTAAGGCTTTTTAATTTCTTTGTAAAACGCTTAGAGGAGGTCGGAGGCAGGCTATTCAAAAAAATCGGAGTAGCTTTTTAAGTTAAAATGGCCAAAATGCAACACCCGAGGTCCGACCTTTCATTCTCATCTCGGACGAGTGCGCTCGGGTGGATGCTTTTGTTAAACCGGTATTCTTGACAAAAGTGGCTGATTAAACCATAATGATACCATATCGCAACCAATCCATAGAGAGATCTATATGCCTGCCATTACAGTCAAAAATATTCCGGATACTTTGTATGACCATTTGAAGCAATCCGCTCATCTGAATCACCGAAGTATCAATTCTGAGATTATTGCATGTCTTGAAAAGGAGCTAATGCATAAAAAATTGTCTACTGATCAGATAATAAAAGATGCTCGTTTGCTAAGAACTAAATTCAAAGCAAAAAAAGCAAATATAAAAGACATCCAGTCTTTCATTCATGAAGGACGAGAATGATTGTAGTTGATACAAATATAATCAGTTATTTATTCTTACCATCAAAGTTTTCTGAACTTACTGAAGAATTAATAATCAAAGATCCGCATTGGATTGCACCGGTTTTATGGCGTAGCGAATTTAGAAATGTTTTAGCTGGCTATATACGAAGTGATCTTATTGAATTTGAGGATTCAACAATAATCATGAATAGAGCCGAAAACCTATTAAGTGATAATGAGTATCAAGTATCGTCAATTTCGGTATTGAATCTTGTCATAAATTCAAATTGCTCAGCATATGATTGTGAATACGTTGCATT
>JAKSDL010000549.1 GCA_022360105.1 Pseudomonadota bacterium | reverse complement strand
GCCCAATTCCAAATTTGCCTTGGATCTGCTTCCAGATAAGGAAAAAGCCCAACAACAGCTTTAACAAGCGCAACACAGAGAGCAGCCGACGATCCTAAACCAACACCTGGGATAATATCCGAAGCAATGGTCATCTTGCCTGTTTTGATAGTTTGAAAATCGGGAATCAAAATTTGGAGCTTTTTAACTAATTCGTTGACGGCAGGAATATGGGCCGGAGCAACATTTTCGTATTGCCAGTCACTGTCTTCATTCAGGCTATCGTTATATGTGCTGACGGTAATCGTCAATTTAGACGGCAAAGGCAAGCCTATTGCCGGGAAGCCATAAACGGCTGCATGCTCACCAAACAGCAGCAGTTTTGCATGAGCAAATGCCCGGGAGTGTTGTCGCTTGTCCAAAGTTTCATTCCATTTTTTAAAAGGTAGCCCGGCTACATCCATTCAGGGCCTGATAGACTTAAATGTATGGGTATGGTCGATTTCAGGTCTGCTGCTGCGATTCCCCAAACGGAAAAAAGCTCATTTCCGGCTCCAAGAGACTTAACGATGTTTCTTTTGTTTCCGGGCAACTTATTTGATATTGCATTTGTTGAAGCATCAATGCCCAGTTTTTTTTGGAATTGCACGGATTCTAGTTGGTAACTGCCAAGTATTTCTGCTGCTGTTTCCCAGTTGTCGGCTTTCATGAAATGCTCAATCGAGCTGTTTGAAAAGGCGTAAAACCTTTCTGTTTCCCTTTTGTTTGCAGCTTTAAACTGATGATACTTTTTGACTGCAGATACGGTAGACACTGACTCAGGACCGGGAATTAGGTAGCCACGTGGCAACCAGGGTAGACGGATAGGCTCCCAGGTCGGGTTTTCTCCTCCGTGAAACAACCCGATACCACCATTGACAGAAGCCGCGACATCATATCCACTGCCATGATTGCCCTGTGCACGGCGGTGACATTGTAAAGCCAAATTGAAATGAAATGCCTTGTCTTTTTGCATTTCAGCCAGTTTAAAAACCAGCTTTGTTAAACCGCTTGCTATCACCGCGCTGGAACCAAATCCGTATTTCTTACCAGTTGGTGAGTGGTGAGAGCTTGAATCAATGGTTATTTTACATTTTTGGATTCTTTGTACTAACCCGTCATCGCTGAGGGTTTCAATGATGGTTTCATAGATTGCTTTTAGGAAGGTATCCGAATCAGGCTCTTCCGGCTTCCAATGTGTTTGCCTGTTGCCGTGGTCTCTGATTATTTTGAAAGAATCGGACTCTTCAACATGAAAGGCAATGTTTCTATCGACAGCCATTGCGATGCCAAGTCCGCCCTCTTCCAAAATTGCATACTCTCCGAGCAGGAGTATGTTGCCTGGTACCTTCAGAGTTTGCCTTCTCATGATACCGCATTTACCTGGAATTCTGATTGCCTGAGCAATATTGGAGCGTTTCCCGGTTTTGCAACAATTATTTGATTTTCATCCAAATAATTAGCCAAGGCACTCGTAATGGCGGATAATTCAGATGCAAGACAAAGTATTTTGACCTGGGGACCTGCGTCCATGGTTTCCCAGGCACCAATTCCCCGCCTTCGGAGTGAATGGCAAAAATGTACCAGCTCAATACTTTGGGGAAGCCAGTATAAGATTGGTGGATCGGCACCCAGCATGGTGGCAACCATCTGTTTGTAACTCCTTTGCATCACACTTCCCAGCAATTCCAGGTTCCTGTTTTTTAAGGCCAAAAGCCCTGCACGGAACAAGTCTTTTGAGGATTCCAGCCAGCTTTTATAGAAAACCGAAGAATCTCGAACATGATTCATGGCATCACCGGAAGAGATCTCCTTTTTTTCCGTGCTTATTGCACAGACAATGATTCGCAAATCCGGCCAGAAATCTGCGCTATACAATTGTTCAGCATAATCACTTCCTGCTTTCATTGTTGTGAATCCGCCAAACACCGATCGAGCAGCAGAACCGGAACCCACTTGGGCTAATCTTGATAGTTGCTGTTGAGTTAATTCCTTTTTACTGAATTGGGAGAGTCCCAACGCCAATGCGGCGTTTCCCGAGGAGGAACTTGCAAGTCCCGAGGCACCGGGAAAATTGTTACTACTGTCAATTATAAATCTGTCTTTTAATTGCAGTTCATTTTTTAAAAATGAAAGATAGCCCATGACCTTTGCATCGCGATAATCCACACCATCAATGGTCACTGAATCTTGACCGGTGGTACACTCAATACTTGTTGTGGTTACCAGCCTATCCAGGGTAACTCCCAGGGAGGAAGTAGCCGGAATGTTTTTTCCCACCTGCTGTTTACCCCAATATTTAACCAGGGCCAGGCTGGGTGATGCTTGTACGATAACAGAGTCCATTCCCTTTAGATCCGCTTCATTTCTTTAAGCAGTAATTGGGCATTGGCAAGGTCTATCTTTCCTGAACCGGAAAGCCTGGCAGCAAGTATTTCAATGTCGTTCCCACGAGCGCCAGCCTGGTAGGCAAGTCGTTTGCCGTGAAGATGCATATGGCCATGCTGAATACCCTCGGAAACCAGTGCCCAGATCGCAGCGAAATTCTGTGCAAGTCCAAGACTGGCTGCTATGGAAGACAGCTTTTGTGCATCCGGATTTCCAAGCAAACCCAATGAAAATCGACTGGCTGGATTGAAACTGATATTGCCTCCAAAAATTCCGAGTGGGGTGGGGATCTCGATTTCACCGACCAACTGCCCCTTTTGATCTCTGTAAAACTTTGTCAGGCTTTGATATGTGCCACTTTTTGCAGCATACATGTGTACGGCACTTTCCAGAGCCCGGGTGTCATTTCCAGTTGCCAGGGCAAGTGCGGTAACACCGTTCATTATACCCTTGTTGTTTGTAACAGCTCTTTCCGGGTCCTCGGCGGCCAGCTGCGAAGCCAGTTCTATTCTTTCTGCCACAAGAATGCCGGAAAGACCTGCCCTGGCAAGGTTATCCACTGGAATTGCAAAAGAAGCTTTTCCTACACGCCTGTTAGCACTGTTTGTAAGGATATTCATGAAAGATTTGCCGCCCGTCAGTTCTTCCAGAAAAGGTGCCATGGCCTCTCCGGCGGTGTTAAGCAAATTGGCACCAAATGCATCTCTAACATCAATGAAGATCGTGATCTTTAATAAGCGGGTTTCTTTCAAGCGTTCTGTAGTCAACTCCAAATAACCGCCACCCCGTTGAGCCATTTTGGGAAACTGTTGATTTACTTTGGATTTGATAGTCTCCGTGTTTGCTAAAACAATTCTTTCGGCATCATCGCCGGCATATTCCAGAAACATCTGAACCGCCATAACAGGTTGAGCAGGTTTTGTGCGAAATCCGCCCGATTTTGCTATGGTCCGTCCTCCATACGTGGCTGCGGCAATCACTGAAGGTTCTTCGATGGCCATGGGAATATGGATGAGTTCTCCGTCAATTATCAACCCTGACGCAACCCCCAGGGGTACCGGAATTGAACCTACAGCCGATTCAATCGAAATATCGATGAGTTCATCAAGGTCTTCCGGGGGGATTGTGGAGCGAAAATCTTCCTTTTTGATGCCACTCAACTTCTCTATCTCTTCTCTTCTTTGCCAGAGATTCAGTCGTCTGAAATTGCGTGGCAGACCGATATAGCTCATGACTGTATTCCTTCGATGAATGTTAATTGTTCAACTTTGCTTTTGAAGCTTTCTTCCATCAGAAAAGGAGCAGCTCTGAGCTGTTCCAGATTCCTGCTGCCAGTCAAAAACATAACCATTTTTAAGGCCTTAGCCAGCTTGTTACCGAGCTCTACTGCCCCATCAAACCCGTTACCATAAACCGCGCGAATGAAAGGTAGCGCCAGGCCTGCTAATTGTGCACCCATGACAATTGATTTTGCTATATCCAGGCCTGTTCGAATTCCTCCCGATGCGATAATTCGTTTATTGTCTCGTCCCAGAACTGCCTGG
>JAKSDL010000571.1 GCA_022360105.1 Pseudomonadota bacterium | reverse complement strand
CGGTTGTGAATTTCGAAGCTGTCAGGAAATTTCTTTCCAAAGATCATCCTCCTTTTGTTATTCTGCACCAGCAAAAACTCATCTACATCAGCAAAGAGGCGGGGGAGGTTCTTGATATTTCCAACCCCGCCTGGCCATTACAACAATCGCCGGCTGCATCACTCGTCAAAAACGATGCCCTGCCGGTAAGTTCCTCACACCAAACCAGTAGGTTGTTAGACCTTACCCAACTGTTCCGTTCTCAGCCCCATCTTTCCCGGTTGTTGCGCTGCTACCTGCAGTTAAACAAACCGCAAGTAGTTACATTCGCCCGTTGGGCGTTGCGGGAGCTGATACCCCAGGCGACCCGGGAGAAGAAGGCTCAATATTTCACCCGAAACGGATTGCATCTGATCTATTTAGACGACAAGAAACGCTACAAGCATCTCAGACAAATCCTGGTGGTACCGGGAGGGATTGAAGCTAAAACAGGTTCCCGAATTTCGGGAATCGATGAGGAGGAAGATCCTGTTAAAGGAGGCGAGCCATGTCCGAAACGCTAAACGATCTGATAAAAGACCTTCACCAGATGCAGATCCTGCTGAATTTTATGATTAAAGGTCTTGCTGCCCTGGCAACGGACACCGCAGACCACAAGCTGCGACCCGGAGAGCACGAAGCCTTACAAGTCGCCGAATACGCGCACGATATGGTGGATCAAATGATCAAACGAGTGGAAGAAGCGTTAAAAGCAGAATTCGGCAAACCCAACCGGCGTTGATTTACAATAGGGGACATTCTAATTGTTTGGTGAAAGACTCTGAACACCTGCTATGCGGCTAGGCATACCGCGTAGCAGCAGCATTGATACAAGCAAACCAACGATCACGATCAATCCGGCGAAAATAAAAGAGTATCTTACCCCGATGTAATCCATGGCCAGTCCGGCGATGATCGAGCCAAATAGCATTCCCAGGCTTTGGGCCAGGTTGAGAGTGGCCATTACGAGTCCCAGGGCCTTTTCCCGGTTGCCTTCAATGACAGCAATAGCTCCTATGGCGGGCATTACAAGACCACCACCCAAGCCAAAGGCAACAACGGCTATCAGAAGACTCCAGAATCCCTGGGTCCAGTTTAAGCATAGCAAAGCCGAAGCTGACATAACAGCGCCAACCAGAATCATCAACCGCTTGTCAATGTGATCGGCCAGAATGCCCATCGGTGTATTCAATATCCCACTGGTCAAAACAGTTGCCGTTACCAGAATGCCAATAGCAGCACTGGATAATTTGAATTCAGCCTCGGCAAAAACCGGTATGAAACACCAAATAGCAGCAATAGCGACCGTATGGGTCAAGCGGTAAGTAAAAATTCCTGTCACCGCCCGGTTCTTTGAAATAACCCTCCAATCGGACGGCGGTTTAGGCTTGACCAGGCATTGTTCCTGGCGTGTTGGTGGTAAGAAAACCGCGGCAATCAAAAAGCCGGACATGGCCAAAACACCCATACAGATGAAGGTGGCTTGCAGACTGAAGTATTCATTGATATAGCCCCCGATCAGCGGACCGATGCTGAGGCTGATGAACATGGACATGTTAAAAAGCCCCATGTAGGTACCTTCCTTACCGTCCGGCGTGATATCTCCCACGTATGCCAGAGTCGCCGGCATAATCATGGCAGAACCGATTCCCTGCAAAAAGCGAATGAAAATCAAGCTGAAGACGCTGGTTGAATATAGAAAACCGATGGACACCACGGCAAAGGAAAAAAGGCCGGCAGTGATCAAAGGTTTTCGTCCTTTTTTGTCTGCAAGGCGGCCAAAATAAGGCAATAGAATGGTTCGGGACAATGAAAACGAACCAAAAATCATACTGATGTAAAAACCGCTGGCGCCAAGGCTATGCGCATAAACGGGGAGCAGAGGGATCACAATACCGACACCCAGAACTGCGTTAAACAATGCAAAAAAAAGGGTCCCAAAAATTTTTTTGTTCTGTTTTTCCATGGGATAAAAGCTCCCCAATCCCTGTCCTTTCAGGTTGGTTTATAGAATTCCTGCCCGGTTGTTTGCTGCCGTGAACTTTCTGTTTCTGTGATGGGTAAATGCCATTTACACCGAATCGAACGGCGAACCTACGTATATTATTAAAATCGTAACACTGTTTTTGTTTCAATAATAGATGTCAGTTTACAATTACTTTGTTTTCGTACGTGAACAATAATCAGAGTATTGATTTCGCAAATCACGGATTGGAAAACAGGTGGTGATGGAAAGGTAACGAAATCAGGGGACAGGTAACTGGTATTTGCTTGAAGGCGGGCATATTTCCGGGTGGGTACATGTCCCCTAATTTCAGCTCCGATCGCTTAACTAAATGGCATTGGGCTTTGGGTGGGACAATTGGGGTTTGCATCGGTTGATTGTGGTTTTGCGATAATGCAAAAACACGAGTTTGGCATCATTGGTTCACAATGATTGACAATGTTGGCCAAAACAGGTTGGATTGTGCAACGACCAAAGGGACACTTCAGGCCAAAGGTGGATTTTCAAACAGCTAAGTCGTAATTCCAGGGAGATTTCAGCCATGAGGTTAATCAAGAATTATTTGATCGATCAACCGATTCGCTTCAAAATGTTCTACACCTATTCGATCATCGTGGTCATGACGGTGATTTTGGTCGGCTTTACCATCTATTTGCAGGTCAGCGAAACGATCAAGGAAAACATTGAAAACCTTCTCTCCAATTCTACTTCGGTCAGCTTAAAGGTAGTGGAAAGGACCGCCCAGGCATCGATCAGAAATTACCTGAGAGCTGTCGCTGAAAAAAACCTGCAGATCGTAGAAAAGTATTATCAAGACGTACAGGCGAAGCGACTGACAAAACAGGAAGCCATATCCAGACTGAAGGAGATATTGTTTAGTCAGACTATTGGCGAAACGGGTTACATTTTTTGTTTGGATTCCGAGGGCAAAGCTGTTCTGCATCCGAATACCTCTGTAGAGGGCCAGAACTACAGGCAATTTGAGTTTATACAAGAGCAAATGGTTCGCAAGCAGGGTTATCTGGAATATATGTGGCAAAACCCGGGTGAAAAAGAGCCCAGAGCCAAAGCGCTCTATATGTCCTATTTCGAACCATGGGACTGGATCATTTCCGTTTCCTCTTACCGCTCGGAGTTCAGCAAGCTGATCAATATCTCCGATTTCAAAGGCGCCATTTTTTCCCAGACCTTTGGTAAAACGGGGTATAGTTATGTCCTAAACAGCAAGGGTGATATCGTGATTCACCCCTATCTCACCGGTAATCTTGTGGACGCGCAGGATGCCGAGGGGAAGTACCTGGTTCGCCAGCAGATCCAGTCGAAAAGCGGCAAGATGTTCTATACCTGGAGGAATCCTGGTGAAGAACGCTTTCGTGACAAAATGGTGATTTACAATTATATCAAGGAATATGACTGGATCGTAGCATCAACCAGCTATATCGAGGAGTTCTATGCGCCCATCAAATCCGCCAGAACGATATTCTTTGCCACGATTGCAATCATTCTGGTCGTTGTCTTGCCGGTGACATTCATCATTTCAAGGGGTATCACCCAACCGCTGCAAGACCTTGAAAGGCAGTTTTTTGAGGGAGCCGAAGGAAATCTGACCGGAAGGGTTGATGTGCAAGCCAACGATGAAATCGGCAAACTCGGTACCTATTTCAATTATTTCATGAACAAACTGGAGCAGTTCAACCATAAAATTCGAAAAGAAATTGAAGAGCGTAAGAAAACCGAAGAACTGTTTGCCAAGGCTTTTCACGGCAGCCCAAGTGGGATATTCATTGCCAGGTTGATCGATTATCGGTTTATTGATGCCAATCCTGCTTTTTTAAAGTTTATTGGTTTGTCCCAAAAGCAGCTTATCAACAAGACGCTTTTGGATGCTCCAAAGTTCATAGGCAAGGAAAAATTTTACCAAATAGTTGAAATGCTGGACCAGCAGGGGAGAATTCGAAATCTGGATATCGAGATCGAGGACGCCGATCACCTTTCCAAAATGGGTTTTATCAATGTAGAAACCGTATCTATCTGGGGAGAAAAATGTATCCTTTGTTCAATTGAGGATTTGACCAAAACCAGGCGTCTGGAGCGAGAGATCATAGAAATCAGTGAATCTGAACGCAGACAACTCGGTCAGTATCTTCATGACGATCTGAAATCCCACCTGCTGGGAATTGAAGTCATGCAGAAAGTCCTGCGCCAGAAGCTGGCAAAGGTCAACTACGGTGATCTTGAATCCATCGACAGACAGCGCAACCTGGTGCAAGAGGCCATTCAGAAAATCGACCGTATTTCATACGGCCTCAGCCCCACAAAAGTTGCCGGACAAAGCCTTAACCTGGTGTTGGAAGAACTTTGCCGGGATATTGAACAGATTTATCAGGTAACTTGCCGGCTCCGGTTTAAACAGATCGATCTCAATCTGGATTCCAGAAAAGCGGAACATGTTTACTATATAGCCCGAGAGGCGGCATTTAACGCTGTAAAACACGGAAATGCCACTTCGATCAACCTTAACGTTTTGCGAAAAGAAAGATCAGTATTATTACAACTGAACGACGACGGTTGTGGCTTACCCGAAGACTACAGTAACAGGGGATTGGGAATCGGAATCATGAACTATCGCGCAAAACGGATCGGCGGAATCCTGAGTATTTCAAACAAAGAAAAGACGGGGACACAGGTAAGCTTGACGTTTAATCCGTGATATCCTGAATCAGCCGTCTTGGCAAAACAGTTTTGCAGCTTGGGAAACCTGCAACATTCGAGCAACAGTCCATCGGAAAAAGTGATTCTTATGACTACTCAGAACCAGGAAAACAACGGGGAAAAAAAGATTCTGATTGTTGAAGACCATCCTATCTTTCGCATGGGCCTGGCAGACCTGATAGAGCAGGAACCCGACTTTCATGTGTGCGGCCATGCCGAAAGTGTTGGGGATGCCATTGAAGCGATTGGGCAGACGTCTCCCGATCTGGTGATCGTTGATCTTTCGTTGAAGACCAGTAACGGATTGGATCTGATAAAAATTCTCAATGAAGAACGAAACCAGCTACCCGTCTTGGTCTTATCGACCTATGATGAGAACATCTATGCAGAACGCTGTCTTCATGCCGGTGCGAGAGGATACATTAACAAGAAGGAAGCTTCGGAACTGGTGATCGAAGCGATCCGAAAGATTTTTAGCGGTAACATCTTTCTGAGTCCAAAAATGACGGATATCGTTCTCAACAAGTTTCAGAGCGGATCTGCGAGTGAGATTGCTCCTTCTGTAACTCGGCTCACCGACAGGGAGCTGGAAGTCTTCACCCTGATCGGCCAGGGAATGATTCCGGGTGATATCGCCAAATCCCTGCACATTAGCGCCAAGACTGTTTATTCTCACACCGAACGCATTAAAGAGAAGTTGAAGATCAATCACTCCTCCGAACTGGTTCGATTTGCAGCATTACGGGCTGAACGAGATAAGCATCAAAGCTGACATTTACATTTCCAGTTCCGCCCGATGGGTAACAGAGTTACCCATCCTACGGTTTTGCTTTAATATTCAACAATCAACGGTTCGCCTTACAACAGCGGATGCGTCTCACGATACTAGGTAATTTACCTACACCTGTCTCCCAAGATTACCCAAAGGAATTTCAGAATTCTGCCAATTTACGCTACCTTTCTGGTCTGTTAAATCGTACCCAAGACTGATAAATCGATTTGCGATGATTAGGTAAAACTGGCCCAATTGACAATCGCAGATTCCATGATCAACTTTTTCCAAAAGGAGATAGCAGATGATCAAACGTGAGGATGGACAGGTTCAACCCGGAATCCGGTGGTGGAAATTTAAAGCCCGCATTCCCGGTGTTCATATTGGTTTTTCGCTCCCGGAAGCTATCCAGGGAGGTCTTTTGACCACAGCTACCGCAGGGGTTGTGGCAGCACTGACCATGAGGTTTTTTAATGTGCCCTTTGAAGTCGCCTGGTCGGTGATGTTCATTCAACTGTTCTGGTTGGTTGCGCATATCGTTATTTTTGGCGAACCTTATGCCCCGGGATGGATAACACCGGCGCTTCCTTTGGTGATGGGTTTTTTAGGGACTTTTCAGGCAGGCGTGGAAGCGATTCATGCCATGACGGCTGTTACGATCTGTGTATGTCTGATCTTTTTTTTCTTTGCGGTGACGGGGCTGGGATCGAAGTTTTTTAAATGGGTACCTTCAGAGCTTCGGGCAGCAATTATCTTTGCCGGAGCCATCTCGGCCTTTAACGCGGAATTTGGCAGACTCGAAAAAATGCCTTACACCTTGCCCGTTGTCTGGGGCATTGTACTTGTACTGATGTTCTCCGTTTGGTTTTCCAAGGCAAAGGATAGATTTAAAGCTTTTAAAATAATGGCAAGCATGGCAATGCTGATCGGATTTTTGGTTGCGGCGATCGTAGGGCCGATTTTCGGCGAATTGAGTTTTGACATCAAAATGGGTTGGCACATTCCCCAGTTTGGGGCTTACGTTAGTGCTATCTCCCCCTTCTCTATCGGTTGGCCCTCCATGGAGATGTATCTAAAGGCCATGCCATTGGCTGTTATGATTTACATTTTTGTCTTCGGCGATATCGTCCTGGGCAATACATTGTTTGAACAAGCTTCCGAGGTTCGCAAAGACGAGGCCATTGAAGTGGATAACACTCGGACACATTTTACCCTGTTCTTCAAAAACATAGGTCACCTGTTGATGGCAGGCCCGTTTATTCCTCTTCACGGACCCATGTGGACCGGTGTTCATGTATTCCTGGTAGAACGTTATAAAAGCGGTCGCAAGAATATGGAATCTATTTTTTCAGGAACGTTTAACTGGTACTGGCCGGCATTTTTTCTGTCAGTCCTGGTGCCGGTTGTTACCTTCATGAAACCGTTATTGCCGGTTGCACTGTCGATTACCCTGATTCTGACCGGATTTGCCTGCGCCTATATTGCTATTTCCATGGTTAAGAGTCCTACCAGCCAGGGATACGCGTTCTTCGTGGGTATGATTATAGCCAAATTCGGGCCCGCCTGGGGACTGGGGATTGGCATCGGACTTTACCTCCTGCTGCTGCTCGCAAAGCTGCCCCAGTTAGGAACAGCAAAGGGTGTAGCGGTTGGTAAAACGAGCTTGACCGAATAGAGTCCAGGATTTGGTCTTTCCATCATTATGACATGTGCCTTGAGCTTAAAAAGCCTTTAGAAGAGAGGATTACTATGTATCAATCTGTTAATTATGAAGTATTAACCCCGGTGAACTTTCTCAGGCGAAGTGTTGAGGTGTATCCGGAAAAGCTCGCTATCGTAAACGGAAAAGAACGATTCACCTACCGCCAGTTCAACCAGCGCGTCAATCAGCTGGCAAGTGCCTTGGAAAATATCGGCGTCCAGCCCGGAGACAAGGTAGCCTTTATCTGCCCTAATATTCCACCGATGCTTGAAGCCCATTTTGCGGTGCCTATGATCGGTGCAGTGCTGGTTTCGGTGAATATCCGATTGTCTGCCGATGAGGTCAAGTACATCCTGAATCACTCCGATACGACAGTCTGTTTTGTGGATAACGAGTTCGCTGGCCTGGTGAAGCCTGTTATTAATGATGTCCCCAAGCTGAAAAAAGTAATCAATATTTGCGATTTCAGTGATGAATGTCCCCTGGACGGTCCCGAATACGAGTCCTTTCTTGAAACTGGTTCCCCCGAAGACCGGCCCATCGCGGTGAAAGATGAGCGGGATGTCATATCCATCAATTATACCAGTGGCACCACCGGAAAGCCTAAAGGTGTGATGTATCATCATCGTGGAGCATATTTGAACGGTCTGGGTGACTGCCTGGAATTGGGGTTGAAGTCCGACTCGACCTATTTGTGGACGCTGCCGATGTTTCACTGCAACGGATGGTGTTTTCCGTGGGCGGTGACGGCTGTAGCGGCGACCCATATCTGCCTGAGAAAAGTGGACCCGGAGCAGATCATCACCCTTTTCGAGGAGGAAGGTATCACCCACATGTGTGCTGCCCCGATTGTGCTGATCGGTATTTTGAATCATCCGGCGTCAAGTGATCTCAAGTTGAAGCATCCCCTGGAGATTGCCGTTGGAGGAGCTCCGCCTTCACCAACGGTAATTGCCCAACTTGAAGCGATGGGTGCGAGAATCACGCACGTGTACGGACTGACAGAAGTGTACGGTCCCTATTCTGTCTGTGCCTGGCATCAGGAATGGGATGACCTGCCGGATGTTGAGCGTTCTGCAATGCGGGCACGACAAGGAGTGGCCTATACAGTCAGCCAGTTCCTGGATGTTGTCGATCCGCAAACCATGGAACAGGTTCCCAGGGATGGAAAAACCATTGGTGAGGTTGTCATGCGCGGCAATATTGTGATGCTTGGTTATTACAATGATCCTGAAGCCACGGAAAAGGCTTTTACAGGTGGTTGGTTCCATTCCGGGGATCTGGCGGTTATTCATCCTGATAACTATATCCAGATCATGGATCGACAAAAGGATATCATTATTTCCGGTGGTGAGAATATTTCAACGGTGGAAGTTGAAAATGTTCTCTACAGCCATCCCGATATTCTTGAATCTGCAGTGGTTGCCACCCCGGACGATAAATGGGGTGAAGTACCAAAGGCGTTTATCAAACTAAAAGAGGGAGCCTCCGCCACCCAGGAAGAGATCATTGCATTTTGCAAGGATAAGATGGCCAGGTTTAAGGCTCCAAGATATGTAGAATTCCGCGATCTTCCCAAAACCTCAACCGGCAAGATTCAGAAGTACGTTTTACGCCAGGGAGAATGGAAAGGTCGGGAAAAACTGGTCAATTAACGCCTGATGGCTCAACATTTCCGGAAAAATAGGGGGACGTAGTTGAAATATTGACATTTCGATTATTCTTTCATGACTTTGTTTATGAAAGCTGTATCGATTTTGTCGGGTTGAAAGCCTGTTACCAGCTTGCTAACGGATGATTTACTGATGGTGAGGTGTCGGGCAGTATCGGTTCCTTTGAATTTTAGGATGCGAACAGCTACATAGCAGATAATAGATCTGGCTCGTTTTAACTGGCGTTGTTTGCTGGAACTCTTCACGTCTTTGTAGGACACGTCGACATGGTTACAGACATCCTTAGTCAGTTGGTCTAAGGTATAAGTTTCTTTGGGTGATGCGTCTTTTAACTGGGATGTATCTTTTTGTTTCAGAATTTCTTCGACAAAATGCCCGTCTCCCAGCATCCGCTCATCACCCAGGGTGCTTTCTCCTCTTTTCTTGAGGGCTTTAAGTCCTTTCCAACCTCCAGCTGTCCTTAAAAGACCTCCACCGGTCAAATCTTCCCTTTTCCCATCTGAGATTCCATCCTTCACATAGTCGAGATACTTTTGTCTGGTTTTATGTTTTTGTTTACCAAACCATTGCAGGGGATAGAGAATGTCTTGCCAGTCGTTTGATTGTTCTCCCAGGATATAGGCATGTCCGGAGTACTTATATTTGTTGAGCGTTTTTATAGTCTTGACGGCCCCGGTTCGAAGGGGATTAAGGTGGATGTATCTAACCAATTGCAAAAAATAGGTATCTTCCTGGCAGAGGATGGATTTAAAACGGTTTTGAAACAAGTGACCAGACCGTTTATGACGTCGGTTGAAATAGACTGCATGACCGGTCAATAATCTACGCATCAACGTTGAAAGAGGCAGATCTCCCGATTTGATCAGAAGATGAAAATGATTATTCAGCAATGCCCAGGCAAAGCAGGTTTGGTCTGACTTTGTAAATCGCTCTGATAGTCGGTTAAGAAAGTGATCGTAGTCTTTTTTATCCAGGAAGATGTCTTGTCTATGGATACCTCGTGCCATCACATGGTGCAGACTGCCTGGAAAATGAATGCGGGATTGTCGGGGCATAGGGCTCTGATGTGTTGTTTGTTTTTATCAATAATGACGGGCATATTAAACCAGCATACACATCAAATGTCAATATATCAACTACGTCCCCTAATTTCTAACTATTCAATGAAAAGGAAAGGGCTCCCAGGCCGTTGGAAACGACCGAGTTGTTGATGTTCATGTTGATTTCCTGGAATGAAAAGGTCATTTCCATATGATTCAAGTAAAAGGTTATACCGACAACTACGGCTCCGAAGACATTTTTCCGCTCCACATCGTGATCCTTAGAGGAGTCAACGATCAGTGTATAACCCACGACATTTGCAAAAAAACCGGCACTTATTAACCAGCCGTAATCCCGGTCTTCGGAGTGATAGGCCAGTTTATTGTTTAAACTCACATTTTCGGCAACCGATGTGGGCACCGGCTTTTGGGGATAATTCCTACCAAAACGGAATAAAAATCCTGCAAAAGCGGCTGTGGAAAAATTTCCGATTTCAAATCCGTATGAGGGTGCCCAATCGCTGCTTAAGCCATTTGTGTAAGTCGTCTTCCAAAAAAGCATGGAGCGACTGTAGCCAACTCCCAGTGTCACCTGGTTGTCTAATTGATGGTGCCAGCCTTGGGGCTCTTCGTTTCCGATTAGTCGATGAAAAGATTTTTGAACCCACTCACCGCCAGAAGCCGGGCCCACAATGCCAAGTCTGAAGTAGTTTTCCTCGGCTGCATCTTCTTGCCACTTGAACAGTGAATACTTGGAATAGAGATGACCTGCGTAAGGAATGTCGTCTTCGATAAGTTCTTCTTCCATTGTATCGGCTGGCGTGTAAATATCCTGGGCAATTTGAAATCCTGCTGAAACCTGTTCCGATCCGATCGAAATGTAAGGTATGGAGCGAAACACCCAGTAAACGAAATCAACATAGCTTCGATTGGAAGCCGTCATTTCGTTGTGATTATACAAGTCGCTCATCCAATCGTAACTGATGCCGTTCGTATAGTGTTTGTCCGTTCCGGAAACGACGTCATTTTGAAGTGAGATCGACCAAACTTCGGCCTTAGCGGCGGTAATACTAAAAAAAACTATCATCGTCATGATCCCGAAGATACGCAATGGTTTGTGATAGTTTTGAATTAGTGGTTGTTTCATGGCATGAGTCTCAAGGCATTCAAAATAATGATTGACTAACCATGGGCTATCGCTGCCGAGGCATATGATTGTTGATCTTGCGGTTGGATTTGGTGGTGAAAAAGAGTGGTATCCAGCCATCCCAATTAGTTAATCTAGTGGTATCAATAGCTTATTAAGAAACTATTAATCAGATGCAAAATATTCTTTACAAATACCTGCAAGTGATCATGCCGCGGGTTGTCACTATTGCAAACATGATAGATTGGGTCTCCGGTCTGAATGCACCAATTCTGTTTGAGGACACAAATTGTCGAAAAAGAAGTATTTGGTGATGAAGAGTTGCTGAAAAAGCCTGCAGATTGGGGATACGCAACAAAATGCATAACCCCAGTTCTCAGCTCAATTGGATTCGATCCTAGTCTACAAAGAGGGAAGTTACTTCGAACTTATCGACGTCGATCAGGCCCAGGTCGGTTACTTTTAGTTTGGGGATTGGGGACAGGCTTAAAAAAGAGAGAATCATAAAGGGTGCTTCGTGGGTACAACCCAGCTCTTTTACCTTTAATTTCACATTTTTCAGGTCTTCGGCGGTTTTTTCGAAACTTTTTTCGGAAAGCAGGCCGCCTATCGGCAAGGGTAGTTCGGCAACAATTTTTCTATTTGCCATGGCGACCAGCCCGCCTTTCATCTTTTTCAGTCTTTCAAAAACCGAATAGATCTCCTTGTCATCGGTGCCGACGATCACAATATTGTGAGAATCGTGCGCAACGGTCGATCCGATGGCCCCTTTTTTCAAACCAAACCCACGTACAAACGCCTTACCGATTCTGCCGGTAGCTTTATGTCGTTCAATAACGACGATCTTCAGAATATCCCTTTCAATATCGGAAACAGCGAAACCGCTTTCGATCTTTGGGTCGGTAATATATTCGTTGGTGATGATCTGTCCGGGGACTAAATCGATCACTTTGATCTGTCTGGATTCGGCAGGTACTGCCAACTGATCCGGCTCGATATCTTCCGGGTCCATGGCACTGCGAATGGTAGGCGGTGTTAAGACAGGGACCGATTTCAAGCTGCCGTTTTCAAAAAAGGCGATGCCCTTTTTATAAACCGCTTCAATGGTGACCGTTTCCAGATCGGAGAGGAGGACAAAATCTGCCCAATACCTGGGTTTTACAGCACCGACATTTTTCAGGTTGAAATGATTGGCAGGATTGATGGTGGCCAGCTGGTAGGCCATCATCGTATCCATGCCCAGGGAAACGGCTTTGCGGATGGAATGATCCAGGTGACCTTCTTCCAGCAGATCATCGGGATGTTTGTCATCGGTTGCAAACGAAAAATGCCAGGAGTTTTCCTTGGTGACGATTGAAATCAATTCTTCCAGGTTTCTTTCGGAAGTCCCTTCCCGGATCAGGACGTGCATGCCTTTGCGCAGTTTTTCTTTTGCCTCTTCTGCAGAGGTGGATTCATGGTCGCTGTCAATATTGGAGAAAATATAGGCGTTGAGGGCTTTTCCGGTAATTCCGGGGGCATGCCCATCTATTTTTTTCCATTTGGCAGAAAGGATTCGTTTGTGGGTCTCCTCTTCCCCGTTGATGACGGCCGGGAAATTCATCATTTCACCAATGCCCACCACTCTTTCCTCTTTAATCATATAATCCAGTTCACGGTGGGTGATGGTGGAACCGGACGTTTCAAGCGGTGTGGCAGGAACACAGGAGGGCAGCATCACAAAGACGTCCAGTGGAATTTCGTTGATGCTGTGCAGGACATAACGGATACCGTCCATACCAAAAACATTGGTGATTTCATGAGGATCGATTACTGCGGCTGTGGTCCCTCTCCTGATCAGAGCCCTGGAAAACTCGGGCAGGGTGAGCATGGTACTTTCGAAATGGATATGCCCATCGATAAATCCGGGCGCCATAAAAAGCCCTTCGGCGTCAATCGTTTTTTGTGCATCGTAATCTCCAAATCCCAGAAAACGACCGTCATAGATAGCAACATCCGCCTGGTGAATTTCCCCTGACAGCACATTCACCAGTCGTACATTTTTAACCAACAGATCTGCTTCGATCTCGCCCCTGGCGGCTGCCAGTTTTAATAAAAATTCTCTCATAAGATCCCATTTCAAAGTTAAGAAATTAATTGTATCCTAGATCTTTTGACTAGAATTTTAACACCTTCGCATTTTTTTTACCAACAAGCAAAGAATTACACAGAAACCTTGTTATATCCTGTGTTTTAAGGAAACCGGAAAAGAATTCCCAATTGTATTTTGAGGAATTTAATAGTAGGAATTTTAAGATCGGATTTTAAAGAACAGAACAGGACGAAAATCTGAATTCCCAATTTTGGAAGATTGGTGCCATGGGTAAACTTTTAGAAAAATTTAACTCTATTCCATCTCACATTCGGTTATTTGCGTTGTTAACTGTTTTGTTTGCAGGCAGCATCATTCTGGTATTGGGAAAAAATGAAACTCCGGGTGAGTCGCAAGTCGATCCAACAGCCACTATCGAGACATCTTCAAAACAGTCCGATAATTACTCTCCGGGCAAAGACGGAAAATATTCAGTCAAAGCTAAAAACAAAAGTGATTTAACGAGTCCTGAGGAGAATGAGTTATCCGTTTCCGAGCTTGACCGGAAATACAAGCGGCATAAAACCAAGGAGATCTTACAATTGTTTTCCGCTGATCTCTCAAGCAACGAGCGTGACTATCTTGAAAATGTTCTGGCTCAATCCAAAGATCAACAGATTGACAAGCTGCTCGATAAAATGATGCATGACGGCTACCTGAACCTGACGACCGGAAGGAAGGATACCGAAGATTCGGTATTTCAGGCTGCAGCGACCAACCGTATGAATAGCGCCATCCGGGTTACAGGAAAACGGGGAAACAAAGAGGCAGTCGGAGAGATTATCGATATCGCCTCCCATCAAAAAGTGAAGGAAAGTACGTTGCGAGCCTGTTATCTGGCCCTGGGCTACCTGGGAACCACCCAGGCAAAAAGCTATCTTCGGGGCCAACTCAGAAGACAGAAAAATCCCTTTCTAAAATCGGTAATCATCCGTTCCCTGACAAGAGCGGGAAGTTCCGGCAACACGGAGCTGTATGTATCCCTTTTGAGAAGTCATGATACGGATTTGCGTAACAGTGCCATCGTAGCATTAGGGGATTCCAAGGCTGACGCAGCCGTAGCACCCTTTGGTAAAATGTTTGCGGGAACAAGTCATTCTTCGAAAATACTGATCGTAAAAGCCTTAAAAAAAATCGGTACTGTTCAGGCTGAAGAGTTGCTTGAAACGCTATCTGACACCTATCCCGATCTTGCAGGCGATTCCATGGATCAGCAATAGCTTATAGCTGTGTTCGGGATTTTATTTCAATTGTACAGCGACCGGATAAGTTCTCCACTTATTCAAAATCGGAAAAAATAGTGCTGTTTGTTTCAGCAACGCCATAATGGGCACTGAAGATGTGCGTGATGCCTTCCCGTTTGGCTAATTCTTTTAAAGATTTGGCCTGTGTCTCGTTATCCATATTAAAGAAGTCGTTGAACAACCCCACTTTACCGTCGATCAAACTTAAAGAGTCGCCGGCAAAGAGGTATTGTCCGTTAACCAGAAAACTCATTGAACCCGGTGTATGACCGGGTGTGGAGATGCATTCGATCTCCAGGTTATCAAATGTATATATCTGCCCATGCTGCAAACCGGTATAGTCAACATCGAGACTGTTTTTGAAAATGAGAAAGCGATTGGTGCTGCCATCAATCATTTGTATCTCCCGTTCCGGTAAATACACTTTAGCGTTTGTAAAATCCTTAACCACTGCCACATGATCTGGGTCGGAATGGGTTAAAAAGACGGCGTCGACCATCTCCGGATCGATGGAGAGTTTTTCCAGTTCTTCTATAACTGCGTTACGGCTATTACCTGCGTCAATTGCGATATATTTATCGCTGTGTTTTATCAAGAAAACATTTACAAAACTGTCGTGCACGGCAGCTATTCCTGGTATGACAATACCAGTCGCAGTGGGAGTCATGATACTTACTTCCGATTTCATTTTCCACATAAAAACGCCGAACAGAAGAACAATAAGACTGATTCCGATGGTAATGACAATTTTTTTCATGACTCCCCTTTGTTTTGCAGCTTTAACGCAGTTAACAACACGGTTTTCACGCTTCAAGGTCAAATACACAAAACCGGTGAACCAATCTCACCTGTTTAGATTCCGGGTCAAGTCCCATAAGTGCCTATTTAAGACAAGATTTTGAATAGTTATGTGAACGAATGGTAGGGTGGCCCTACCCGGCCGTCGAGAGGCTATCCTGTTGGCGGGGACGTAGCCCCGCCCTACCGTTTGAATGGTACTGCGAATAATCTTGTTTAAGCACTTAAGGGATCAAGCCCGAAGTGACGCAAGCATGTATAGCTGCCTGTAGCAGGATAATTCATTGCTCTATAAATCAAAAGACGTGACATCAGTCTTCAGCCTAAACCCCTAATCAGCTAAACACCTAAATACTTACAGATTGCTTTATACTGGCTTTCGCCGTCAAGTCCTGCTTCGGCAAGAACCATTTCCGCCTGACCACTGCCCAGGTAATGTCCCTTTTGGAATGGGTGCAGACTGGCTTCCCGACCCTTTCTTGATGGAATCCATTGATACATGGTTGACATGGTAAATCCGGTAATACCCATGGCTTTCCGTGCTTTCTCTTCCGGATAGATCTTTTCCTGCTCAGTCTTTGGCAGCATGTTGTAAAGCTCGGCACTGGAAACATAATAGACATCCGGATCGATTCCCTTTGATTTTAGCAATGGCATGGCTTCATTGATAAATGCATAAGCCACCTCGCTACCTTGCAGGACGATGGTTCCGTCGGATTTTCCCTCCGCTTTTTTTAACAGGTAAAGACCATTGATCGAATCATAAATGGAAGCCAATCCCAAAGCCTTTCTATCAAGAATCTTCTCGGTAGGTCTGGTAACAAAAGGAGCCAGCACGGCAGGTTGACAGCTCAACGATTTGGATACCAGGGGCCAGAATTCGGCCGGGTCCCATGGCGTCAAGGTGATGCTGGTTCCTAACGGAAAATTGTCCTGCAGAAGCTGCAGTGCCTGGGGATCTGCATGTGTGGGACCATCCTCTCCGGTTTTAAGGCCTGCATGAGCGCAGATCAGAATAAAGGTTTTATAAGGTTCCGAAACGATTGACTGGCGAGCCTGTGATCCGATGGCGTGAAGTCTGGCAGGTACATGACCAAGGGCAGCAATAAAAGCGCCATACGACGAACAGGTTCCAATATGGCTGCCATAGGTAGAAAGTCCGGCCATGATGCCTGCCATGGCATCTTCACAAATACCGCCAATAGACAAGGTCCGTGATTCGGGATTGGTTTGGGTATTGAAATACCCGCCGGCAAAATCTTTACCAACGGCAGAAACGCTGGTTGATCCCAGCAGGTCGGCAGAAGCCGTTAGAATCGCTCCATTGCTTTTTTTATTGTAATATTGCAGTACTTTTCCCAATTCTCCACGAAGGGTTGTGGCTGTACCGGCCTCCAAATCCAGTTCCTGTGGAGTACTGTGCATTTGTGCTTCCGCAATTTCCTTTATTTTATTCAGGGTAGGGGCGTTGTTTCGAGGTTTTAGACTTCTCCGCTTCAATCGCGATTGTGATTCGGCCAGTCTTTCCGCTAATGCATGGGTAACACTTAGGTTGGATTCAAAATATCTTCTGATAACTAAAAGAGCTTCCCAGAAACAGGTTTCGAGGACGTCTGTATGCTTTCCACCGGAACACCTTTGTTCAGTGCCATCACAATGAGGTAGCCGTTCAATTCCCTTTTCCAGAAACGGCTTTACGGCTTCGAAAAAGCCGTCTGTACAAAGATTATGGCCGGCTCCATGGGAAGCTTTGCCTTCGATTCCATATTTCCAGCCTTTGATGGTTTTGTAAACAATGGCTGTCGGTTGCTCGTTTTGAATCATATCCGCTTTGTATTGAGCGGCCAACACCTGCTGAAAATCCATACCGTCCGGAACTTCAATGACATTCCAGTCATTTAGAGCGGCCAGTTCCAGAGGGTCCCATTGTACATAATCTCCCGGTTGTGAACCTTCGCGACATACTTTGTCGGAATCGATGGAAGCCTGGTTCCAGTCCACATGGAGTACCGCATTTTTCAAGGACGCGGTACCAGCCGCTGCCAAAGCCTCACTGACACGGCCAGGTGTCAGACCGCCTTCGCCTTCAATGATATGAACTTTTGGAGCATCCTTGCCATAGGTGTCTGCCATTCCGAATGCCAGACCGATGCTGGTGGCTATCCCCACTCCCGAAGCACCGGTGGATAGCTTAACGAATGGTGTGGCCGGTGTCGGGTGACCATCCAGGGCTTTAACCTTGAACTTCTTGAACAATGGCGTCCGGGTAATGGGATTGCGTCTGAATCCCAACAAGTCTTCCAGTCGAAGCTGGTAATTCTGATCATTTGGCAACAGATCGGGTTTGGCAATTCTTGTGATTTCATTGCGTAAAGCCCAGATATTGTATAATCCCAGGGCTTTATGACCTGCAGCATAGGAAATGATGTCCGCATCCGGTCTGTCAGGATCAGAGACGTCATAATCCATTGTCTGGAACAATAACCCGGCAACAATCCTTCCCGAAGAAATGGAACCTCCCGGGTGACCTGATGTGGGCACATAGTTGTACATCAAGGCACAGACTGATCGATACACCAGGTCAAATTGCTCAAACACTTGAAGATCTTTGGCAAAAATTCCCTTGTCCAGTGAATCCATTTCATCGGCGATATTTAGATAAACCCCTCGTCGTTCATCCATATTAGGTGACATGCAATGCTCCTTTGTTAAATTTAAGAAAATCAGGCACCGAAGGTACCTCTGTTTTTGGCATTGGATAAACCGATTGTGCTGCACCCCCTTGATGACAGCAGTAATGGTTATTCTCCAAGCCAATCCCTGATTGCGACTTTGACAGATCGACGCATTTCCCTGGAAAAGTCCGCACCTGTCTTTCTCAGGTACATGTGCTGTCCATGGTTAGTGGCAGGCTTCAGGTAAGAACCTTTAGAATTTTTCTCCGGGTCGGCATACATCTCTTCAAACTCATCGTGATTTAATTGTTTATAGGTGTCCTGGAAGTGGATAAATTTCTGTTGAAAGCGTGTTCGCGGTTTTTGGGTAAGATAGCTCTTTTTGAAGTAGCCAAAGCACAACATTGTTACGGGAAAGACATAGCGAGGCAGATTGAACATGGTCCGATGGGTTTCTATGTTTTCCATGATATCACCAATGTAACACGACCCGATTCCCAGGGACTCCGCCGTGACGACAGCATTTTGGGCTGCGATCAGTGCGTCGCAACAAGCGAGCATCAGATCCGATTCCTCAAGACCGGCATACTCCTGTTCCCTTTGCTTGCACAGTTCAGGAACACCGGAATGGACATAGTAGTCTTGCCAGCGTTGCATATCGGCCAGAAAAATCAGGACCAACGGTGCTTTGGCAATAAAAGGCTGGTCGTCGCAGGTTTTGACCAATTTCTCCTTGTCAGCTTGTCTTGTAACCTCAAGGATGGTGTAAAGCATCATATTTCCCGCTGTCGGAGCGCGCATGGCTCCGTTGATAATGAGGTCTGCCGTTTTCCGATCGATGGGTCGGTCGGCATAGGCTCTTAAAGACTTTCTATTGTTGATCAGTTGAATGGTCTCGTTCATATCATAATTGTGGGATTAGCGCGATTTCATGGTTCTTGAGTTTGTTTTATGGCTCAGCATCAAATATTTGACCGTCGTTTGTAAATAGCGATCTGCTTAAGTTTTGTTATTTTTAGGAATCTCGGTTTGAGATCGATATTCACTAAAGGTTATAGACGGGCCGAGAATTTAATGATAGGGCTAGCTTGATAAAATCATAATTGAATCCAGTAACTTCACTATGTGACTCTATGAAAAAGTTTCTCGTGGGTGCATTGATCACTCTGATGGTATTGCTTTTAACAGCCCTGATGATCATTTCCTGGACTCTATCCAGCAGGCTTCTCTATCCAAAATCCAATTGCCGGGTTAGTCACTATATCTATTGCAAGGGCCCGGATGAATTGTCTTTGGATTTTGAAGAGGTGGAATTTAAAACCAGTGATGATGTTCTGCTAAGTGGATGGTTTATCCCGGCAAAGGGATCGTCAAAAACAATTATCATGATCCATGGCCATGGCGGCAGCAGACTTGAGGGACTGAGATTTACACCAGCCTTGCATCAAGCCGGTTACAATGTATTATTGTACGATTCAAGGATTTTTTCCAAAGGGAGTAAGGCATTTGCATCCATGGGATATCATGAGCAGAAGGATGTTAAGGCAGCCATTGCTTTTGTTTTAGCAAGAAACGAGACAGCGAAGATTGGTATTTTGGGATATTCCATGGGAGCTGCTACAGGGATTCTAACCATGGCTGTTGATAATCGCATCGCAGCCGGTGCGTTCAGCAGCAGCTATGCCAGTGTCGTAGATGAACTGTCGGATGTGGGAAGAAGGGATTTCGGAATACCTGATTTTCCCCTGCTTACCATGTCCATCGCCGTGGCCAACTTGAGGGGAAACATGAATTTGTATGATGTGATTCCCGAGGATGCAATCGCTCGTATATCTCCCAGGCCGGTCCTTATTATGCACTGTGACGGAGATGATTATATCGATTACAATCATGCCTTGAGAGTTTACAATGCTGCGAAAGAACCCAAAGAGATGTGGACTGCCGGCTGCAACGGACATGAACGAGTCTGGAACTCAGATCCGGAAAAGGCAGAATCCGTTGTGGTTTCTTTTTTTGATCGGCACTTACGCTAGTTTCTTAGCATCGTGTCAACTTAGAAAATTCGGATTGAATCCTGTTGCAGGATGGGCAACTCGTAGCCCATGATGCATCCAGGTCGGGAAAGTCCGACAAACAAGGGAAATTGGGCAATCATTGTAGGAGCGAAATAAAGGAGCCATGAGAACACTGACATTCATTTTAATACTTCTCTTTAGTATTTCCGGTTGCGCATCAAAGGAGCCGCTTTCTGATGCCGGCTTGGGCGTTCGTCATCAGGAAACGGGAGAAAACAGCCATTTCCGTTTTGGGAATCTGCCGTTTGAGAAATATGTGGAAATCACCAAAAGAAAGATCCTTCGCAACCGGGTTGATATCACTGTAGAGAATAAGGAAAAAATCCTGGCAGCGAACAGTCCGTTTGAGTGGAAGCCGGATGCAAAGAAATGCCCGAAAAACTACCAAAACAGGTATAAAAACGGAGTATTAATGCTTCACGGTCTTTCCGATTCACCCTTTCACATGCAGGAACTGGCTCGATACTTTGTTGGGAAGTGTTACCTGGTCAGGGCCATGCTGTTGCCCGGGCATGGAACCGTGCCGGGTGATTTGCTTGGGACACGCTACGAAGAATGGATTAAGGCAACGGAGTATGGAATCAACAGTTACAAGGGGCTTGTAGATAATCTGAGTCTTGTGGGTTTTTCTACCGGGGGAGCTTTGAGTGTTTATGGCGCATTAAAGCGGGAAGATATCAAATCTGTTCTCTTGTTTGCCCCGGCCTTAAAAATCAAGAATGACAAGATATTTCTTTCCGGCACCGTTGAAACGTTGTCAGGGGTGGTGGATTCATTAACCTGGGTGGATCTCGCGGAGGATCTTGATTATGCAAAGTATGAGTCATTTCCCATCAATGCGGCTTACCAGATTTATCAACTGACATTGCGCACGGATCAGTTGTTGAAAAAAAGAACCATTAAGATTCCGGTTTTTATAGCTGCCAGTGAAGATGATATGACCATTGAAACTGCGCGAACGGTTGAGTTTTTCACCGGGCTGGATAATAAAAAAAACAGGATGATCTTGTATTCCAACAAGACTCAAAATTTCAAGGACGATCGCATTACAATCAGGCCCGGAAGATACCCAAAGGAAAACGTTTCTGAATTATCGCATTTGTCTTTGCTAGCCTCTCCGGACAACGCCCATTACGGGAGAAAGGGGGATTATCGCAACTGCCTGCATTATTTACAAATCGTTGAAAAAATGGAACGGTGTAAATCGGAAATTAGAATTCCTTCGGGAGAAATCCTCACTGGGAAACTCAGTGGACCTGTATTTAGGAGATTGACTTATAACCCGGATTTTTATGGATTGCTGAAAGAAATAGATAACTTTCTAATTTCAACAGATCAGTCACTTACTGTTTCTGACTAATTTTCAAAATGATACTAGGGACAATGCTGTCAATTATTCCGTTAATCCATAAACCAGTCTTTCCGGAATGAACTCTAATTAGTGCCTGAACGAAAAGTCGCTAAACCCTTATCCAGCCTTATGCCAGATACCTAAATTCAGATTGAAGATTAACGTGGTGTCAGCCGTCAGCTGAAGACATAACAATTACACGCAAAAACCGGCTGAGAGCTGACTGCTGAATGCTGAAAGCGCTAAACTTCGAAGGAGCAAAATGCTTTTAAAGCTTTTATTGGTATGGGTTAAATTGGTTTTCGGTCAGGCACGAATTATATAACCGTTCTGGCACGGGTTTATTCTATTAACAGCAAAGAGGAGGGATTATGCAACGTTTAGCATGGATAACATTGGTATTCATTTTCATTGCAGCCAACGGATTTGCCGACTGTTTTTTAAGGGTGGAAAAACCGGGAAGTTACGATCCGGAATTGATAAACGAAAACGCAGTTGCTCATATATCTAATTTTGCGGAAATGGTTAAACCCTTACCTCCGGGAGGAATCAGTGTTTCGGAACCATGTTTCTATAACGTCAACATCAGTGAAAATGATAGCGGCATCATCGTTACCATTCGAGGAAAACAGATCAACAGCTCCGGGAATTCTCGATTAAGGGGATTGGATGGGTTTCAACAGGCCGTGCTCAGGGCAATTGCCAAATCCAAACCCGAACAGCTTAACCGAATCTGCCATGCCTATCCATCGTTGATGAAAGATGATTGTTCAGGAGTAAGCACGGGGGCAGATTACTCAATCATAACCAAGAAACTGAATTCCAATCCGGTGGCCTCAAAGCGTTATAAAATGGCGCTTATTTTTAAAAAACGAGGGAAAACAGACAGAACCAGGCAGTTTTTTGAGGAAATATTGAAAAAATATCCCAATTCCCTGGAAGCGGCCTTTGTTCAAATGCATATGATGGCAGAGGACCTGGAACAGAAACAAAAGAACAAACAATTGGATCTGCATCTGTTGGACTCCATTCAATCTATCAATCCGGCTTACAAATCAACTACCATGTACAGCGAGTTGAAAGTCGATGTGATTAAGTGGTTGCTGACCCTGGTCCGGGAGGCCAAGAGAAAGGACAGATTCGACGGAGATCTGTACAAAGGCGTTCAGAGCTATTTAAGTCAAAACGTCACTACAAAACTTTCAACATCACTGCGAAGTGAGTCCATTGAGTGGATGGTCAACTTGGGAGAACTTGAATTACCGAAGGAAAACGGAGAAGCATCGGCCAGAATCTATTTTGATAATGCCGTAAACCTTGGAATTTCCAACCGCGAAGCTAAAGTGTTAAATGACAAAGTTAAAGCAGCCGGAATCCGGGCACTGATGCGAAAAGGGTTGATGGATGAAGCAGAAATGGCCATTGTCGAATGGGAAGTGGAGGAAGCGAATTCTTCCATTCTGATAAAATTGAAAAAAGAGTTTGACCGACCCGAGAATATGGTAACCATTCCAGCGGGAAAAGTTCGAAATCGCTGGGTGGAGTCATTCAATCTGGATAAATATGAGGTGACAAATAATGAGTTTTTAGAGTTTGTGAAAGCGAACCCTCAATTTGGCAAAGGCAACGTTGGCCTGGATGTGAATGACAAGGATTATTTAAAACGATGGAAAAAAAACAATACCTTTCCCGCCAATATTCGTAACATCCCAGTTGTATTTGTTTCGCAAATTGTTGCCACTGCTTATTGCAATTGGAAAGATAAAAGGCTGCCCACTGACCTGGAATGGGGACTGGCCGCGGGAGAAGGTCACCGCAACTATCCTTGGGGAAACAAGCCACCAACAAAAGACATTGCTAATTTTGGAAAAGGTCTGCTGGGTGCTCCGCTTCCCGGAGATTCTCATCCATTGGGTGCTTCACCGGAAGGTATCATGCACATGGCGGGCAACGTTTGGGAATGGACTTCAACCATGAAAGGGAGAAAAGCCATATCAAGAGGCGGCTGTTACTACGATGGGGCGGAAATACTTCACAACGAAAATAAGCAGTTAACTACTGACCTTCCCACTTATTCCAGTCGGTTCAGCGGATTTCGCTGTGCTAAATAGTGCCTGAACGAAAAACCCTTGTTGTTGCTCAGGCACTATATAGAAGAGGGGTCTGAGAGGTCAGCCAGATAATTCAATGGATTTATCTGGGCCCAGGCAGAGTCGGCCTGGGTTTTGACGGTCTCCAGAAAGTTCATGGGAAGAGCATTGGATTCCAATCTGTGCTGGAAGTCATAAGCAGTCCGTTCAAAAGGATTTCCTTGGTAACCGTGAAGCGCCAGATGGAGACCATAAGCCAGCAGAAACTTCTCAACACCCAGGCGCTGCCACTGCACCACATGAATCATCTCATGAAAACAATTGATTTCATTGCAGGATTCTTCCAATAGAAACATTCTGTTTTTATAGGTTATCCCAATTGCGTTTTTTTGATCGAGTGTCATCAATTCTTTTAAACCGATTTTTTCCAAAGGCGGCATTGGAATCTGATCCGAAACAACAATTATTTTAGTTTGATTTCTCAAGGGCGAAGGAAAGACAATTTTGATTTTTTTATAGTTGAAATCATCCAGGGGAACAGCGCTTTTTTCGTGGGAATCCAGCATCTTGTTCATCCAGCTTACCAACAAAGGCAGGAAGGAATACAAGCGATTAAACAATTCATGGTAGGTCGGAGTTCCTGAAGTCATTTTGACCCTGGCCTCAACATTCCTAAGTTCTTATTTATTGATATTAAAGGGTTTATATTAGCTCCATTATAACATGGCGTAGGATTGGTGACAATCTTCGCTGATGATCATTTTGAATTGCGCAAGACAGATCCGTGCCGTAAAATATCCAAGCTCACGGACCATCTTTTCAGAATCACCCCTCATCGTAATGCAGCACCATGACTACGCGTGAAATTCGAGAAATACCTTTCAACTATACTTCTGCCGACGACGAACAGGTAATTCGTTTTCTTTTGGGAAACGAATGCTGGGAACGTTCAGAGCGACTCAGATCCCAGCGAATAACCGGAAGATCGGCCAAACTGATGATGCGTTTTCTGGGTGATATCTTCATCCTCAACCGCAATCCGTTTCTTTACCAGGATCTGCTGGATTCGGGGCGCAAAAGAAAAGCTTTTCTGGCAGGGCTCAACACAGATTTGAAGGTTGTGGAACTCAGCGCTGATGGCAATGAGGATGTGGAATTCATCACCTCTCATTGTCGGGATCTCTATGCAGACTTTAAAAACCGTCTTGATAGGGTGGTATTCCTGCGGGAAAAACTCCAGGCCAAAGCGGGTGCTATTGTCGGGAAAAAGAATGTTTTTTTTGATCCCTTAACCCTGGTCTCCCATGCAACAGATGCCACGGACTGGCGCCTGTTTTTGCCCCTGGCCGTTATCAGACCCACCAATGAAAACCAGATCTCACCACTTGTTTCTGCTATTTCCGAACTAAACCTGGGAATTATTCCGCGAGGTGCCGGAACAGGACTGACAGGCGGTTCTGTGCCTGTGGCGCCGGACATCGTTATCATTAACGTGGAGAAGTTAAACAACATTCATGGGGTTAGGGAAGTAAATGAAAACGATGGCAGTTCTCCCATCAAGCTCCTGGAATTGGAGGCTGGGGTCATCACCGGTGATGCCATGGATTACGCCAGTGAAAGAAACCTCGTATTCGCGACAGATCCTACCAGTTCCTGGGCCTGCACCATCGGTGGCAACATTGCGGAAAATGCCGGGGGGAAAACGGCGGTATTATGGGGTACGGCAATCGACAATATCTACTCCTACAAAATGGTGATGCCGGATGGGAATTTTATCGAGGTGAAAAGGCTCAATCATCCCTGCAAAAAGATTATGCCTTCTGATCAGGTTTGTTTCCAGGTTGAAGATCTAAATACCGGGGAAACCAGTGTAATCGAGATGGGAGGAGATGAGGTCCGAAAAAAGGGGTTATGGAAAGATATCACAAACAAATGTTTGAACAATCTGCCCGGACTGCAAAAAGAAGGGACTGACGGAATTATCACCTCAGCCAGATTTGTGTTGCACCAGGCT
>JAKSDL010000390.1 GCA_022360105.1 Pseudomonadota bacterium | reverse complement strand
TGTTAAAAATCGAGGACACAACGATTAGACTCCTCTCCAGGGGACGCGACAGGCGTCCCCGTCTCACCTAGGCCTTATTCCCGTCAATCTCTATACTCACCATACCACTTTCCAGATCGTATACCATTCCATGGACAACCAAATTCTGCGGAGTAAAGTTAAGATTTCGGACTCGATTTACTTCATCTTTCACTGCCCGATAAGGATCCTGAAAAACCATTAACCTTCTTCGTAGGTTATCGCGCAAGGGTTCACCCAAAGAAGTTTGATAAAGATTAAACTTTGAAGACTTAATCTTTTTCTCCATATTTTGAATTATCACGTCAATTTTGTCGTAGGCCAGACTACACCCACAATCTGTATGCATCAGTATGGCTATTTCATTGATACCGGCCAGAAAACAACCAATGATCAACGATCGCTCTTCCGCAATTCCTCCTATAGTTCGTATAATTCTGACTGAAGAACTGTTTTCACCATTATCTGAAAATGCCGGGATTCCAATGGCTTCAAGATTCACCCTGGGATCCATACAGGTAATTAATGCTTTGGAGCCAGGAACCCTGTTGGTCGGCAGTTTATCAATTTCAATCCTGTTTTGGAAATCCTTGTTTGCAGCTTGAATAGCCTTTAACCAGTCCTGTTTATGGGTATACATGGCATAACTCCTGTGTTAAGAAGAAAAATGTTTTAAGGGATTGCTTACAAACACACAAATCGTCAACTAAGTTGCCTATTTTGTCAACCTAGTTGCGCTTTTTTTTTATTCATACGAAGTGTATAGATGTCAGATCACTATTCAGAAATAGATTTCGGGCAATTGGACCAACTAAGGCAGAGTCACTTGGGTAGATTATTATTAAGAACCTACAGGGCTTTTAGTTCACGGGCTATCGAGAAGCTTAAATACCGGGGATATGTCGGGATATCACTGGCAGGCACTATGTTGTTGATGAATATCGATGCAAAAGGTTCCCAGCTGAGCCGTCTGGGAGAAAAAATCGGAATTTCCAGGCAAGCGGTGACCAACCTGGTACAGCAGATGGAAGAAAAAAAATATCTGCACAGATCACCGGACCCTGCTGATAAAAGAGCCATGATTGTTACTCTGACTCCCGAAGGCTGGCGATTGATCAAAGATATCGTGGAAATGAAGGCTGAAATTGAGGATGAATATTGCTCGATTATAGGCAATGATCAAATGAAACTTGTAAGAGAAAACCTGACAAAACTGTTGGAGAATCTGGAAAGTCAATAGTTTCGTTTTTTCGTGCTCGAAACGATTCAGTTTTTGCAGCTAAAATCAATTCCTCATTTTCATTGTTCGCAGCCCGTTTTATTGCTAAGAGTTTAAATTGTTTTTTATGAGTTTCGAATGGCTATTAAAGCTACACCTTGAGATAAACTGTTAATTACATTATCTATGTCCCTGAAAATAATTATATTTAATATAGCCATTAACCATCAACTTCCAACCTGAAAATCTTCCAATTTAATATCCTATGGCTGACAGCAGCCAGCATTTCAAATTCACAATGTAAAAACGGTTGGTACTTGATCCGAATGAGATTCCCTAAAGGCACTAATTACCCTCCGGAGACATTTTTCATGAGCTGGATGTAAAACTGAACCATTTTGAGATACGAATCAATCGCAACCCGTTCATTTGTTCCATGTAGTCGCTTGGGGTCTTCAGGACTGTAGATGACCGGCAAAAACCGATAAGAATTTTCTACCACCCCAATGTAATTTTTGGAATCTGTCCCACCCACAACCAGTCCCGGGGTAATCGATACACCGGGAAAGATCTCATTGATTGTTTTTATAATTGCGGCATAGCCTTCCGATTCGGTGCTGGAAACCGGGGCAGGATTTGATGCGGTATCCCCATGGATTTCGATTGTGACCCGTGGATCTGCAACCACTTTATTAGCATGGGCCAAGACATCATCCACCGTATCTCCGGGTAGAATTCTGAAGTTCACCAAAGCATGGGCTTTGGTTGGCAAAACGTTGTCCTTGACACCCCCTGATATAACCGTAGGTGCGGTTGTGGTCCGAATCATGGCATTGGTGCCATTGCTTTTTTCCAGTTGACTTAAAACCAGGCTATTGGTCAGCCAGCGATTAGCAAAAATAACTTTTTGTATAAAGGGCAGATCAGGGCCTATCGTGTCAAACGTTTGACCCGCCACGCCTTTCAGAGATGCCGGCATCTGGTTTTTTTCCAACCGGCTGATAGCACTGGTGAGAATACCCAGGGTCGTTTCCATTGGTGGCATGGAGGAATGTCCGCCTTCAGATTCCACAGAAAACTTCAGGGTGACGAATCCCTTTTCTGTCAGACCGATTATAGCGAGTTGTTTTTTCGTCGGAGACAGTCTTTCGTCAAGAATCATCATTCCTTCGTCCAAAGTAAACGCAGGACGAATTCCATTGGTTTTCATGTATTCCGCTATTTTACCAGCGCCATTTTTGCCGCTGACCTCCTCATCGTGTCCAAAAGCAAAATAGATCGTACGTTTCGGTCGGTAGACCTCTTGAAGCAGATACTCCGATGTCTCCAACAATGCGGTTATGACACATTTCACATCCATGGTGCCGCGACCCCAGATAAAACCTTCCGCAATGTCTCCGGAAAATGCATCGTAGGACCATTCCTTTTCGGTGCCAGGTTCGACAGGGACCACATCAATGTGAGCCAAATAGACTGCTGGCTGCAATGAAGCATCGCTGCCTTTCCATTCATAAAGCAGCGAGTGTTTGTTTATCACATGCCGCTTTAATGATTGATGGGTCAAAGGAAAAGCATTTTCTAAATAGCGGTGGAATTTCAGAAATTCTTCGTAGTCAAAATCTTCAGGACGCTCATAACTGATGGTCTTAAAGTGAATCGCCCGGGAAAGCCTTGTAATTGCTGATTCCTCATCTATCTTGGCAGGTTCAACAGCTGTAATGTCCGGCTTTTCTGAAGTGAACAATAATGTTCTGATGGAAATTACCAGAAATAGTCCCAGAAAGATCAGTCCGATGATCGCTAATATTCTCTTCATGTTTCTTCCAATGATTGAATTAATGGGAACTGTCTTTAATCGAATTTTACAGACAATGAAAGAATCTATTAGAAGGTCTTTAATGAGTTGTCAAATCAGAATGTTTCATGGATGCGCCAAAAACATTCGGGGTTTTTATGCAGCCCGCTTCAGCTGTGCATTCATCATGTCATCCCATCTTCCTGATTGCACACGCCCCTGCACTGAAGCCACCGATTGAATATGCTTCTTGTTCCAATTCATCCCTGCCTGTTTCATGCGGCACTGGGCCAGGGTTGGATGCCTACTTTCGATAGCACCACTGCCGATTGCCAATCCCTGTTCCTTGTATTGACCGTATTGCATCCGATGCTGATTATTTGCAAAATGGTGTAGGCATCTAATAACGTCTTCTGTCCGTTCCTGCTTATCCAGATATGTCAGAATCTCTTTTACCTTCCCTTCTGACAGAGATGCGAAGAGCTTTTCCTCAGACTTGTTAAGCGTATAAGCAAAAGACTGCTTAGTGGTTTAAGGCAACGTGACAATTCCCCTGCCATCCAATTGGTGGTAGCTGGAGTTGGCACAGCTAATACATAGGTTTTGTTGATCTACGGGGATTTCTCTTTCTTTCATAATGCTTTCATTGCAACTGGTGCAGATGACGCTATCCCGTATCGGAGCATAATCCGGGAGGTTTGTATCTACCTCCTCAATCTTGTATATCTCATCCAGGTCAAATTTCAGTAACTCAAACGATGTTTCCATAGCTGTCTGCTTGAATTCTTTTAAAAGTCCTTCACTACGATTTTGCTTAATCACAACCTGTTTAAACAATTCCGAGAATTGCGGAAATCTTTCATCCAGTAGATTTCTGAACTCTTTTTTCTGAGAATAACGGACTCCGTTTCCATTTCGTAATGTCAGCGTTACAGCGGTTTTACCCAAGTCCTTGTAAATTAGTGAGTTGTTTCCCAGGGTACAGCCGGTGACAAATTGAATACCGTCAATGAAGCAGGAATTGATTTCTATGATGGCAATCAGATCTTCCATGCCATCGGAAAATACTTTAATCCTGTTGCAGGCATCAACTGCTGCCATCACGCCGCTGGCCAATCCCGGACAAAAATGGCCGTGCAACGTGCCTGCCCGTAATAAAAGTTCTTCGAGTCGATTGTTTTTAATGAGCTGTACGAGTGTTTTTCGAGGCTTTTTTCGTTGCTCGCTGGATTTGATATTGGCTTCTTCCGCCTCCGATAGATCACTGAAATAGGGTTTGATATCGATCACCGGGGTCTGGTCAATGGCGTCGAGTCCTCTGACGCTCAACCGATTCTTATCACGACCCAATAGTTTCACCCTGCTTAAACCGATTCCGGACGGTCGATTCGGGGTTCTGCAGGCAAAAACCCCTTTTTTGTCACCATAATAGGTTTTTTCTACAATCAGGTCGTAATCCTGTGATCGGCTGAAGTAAAATAACACATCAAGATATTCCGATTCTTCAATACCATAAAGTCCTTCTGCAAATTCCTGGTGAAGCTCGATTGTACTCCCGTATTCACGCATTTTATGTGGGTCTGACGGTTCCTGAAACTGGCTGTGTACAATACCGATTTCCTGGATTCTAAACATGATAACTCCTGTGATGTGGGAAAAGTATTTTCAAGTTTAAATAAAAATAACGCTAAGATTTCGGAAGACTATCGCTGGTTAGTGGATGGACGGAAGGAATGAATCCCTCGCTATTACAAGCTTTACAAGCAGATAACTTACGTGAAAACTATCTCCTTCAGCTGCCAGGCACTAACACTCTGATATTTAGCTGTTTTTTGCCGAATGCTGAAAGCTAAAAACAATTGAACCCTCAACCTGATTTCCTAAAATGCTTCCGAATTTCAAAGAATCCGGTCAATTTTCACCTGGCATTAATTAGCCACCACGTATCTATGTTGATTGACTTGATGGATATGAACTTTCACATCATAGACATCTTCAACGATCTGGGGAGTCACTTCCGCAGGAGTTACGGCAGCATGGATAACACCGTTTTTCAGGAACAGGATTTTATCCGAATATCTCAGTGCTATATTGATATCATGAATCGTCATGATCGCTGAGATTTGATGGGAATGAACAATATCAGAAATCAGATTGAGTATTTCCTGCTGGTTTTTTAAATCCAGGCTGCTGGTTGGCTCGTCCAGCAGCATGATGGTAGGTTCCTGGACTAGAGCCCTGGCAATACAGACTTTCTGGAATTCACCACCGCTCATCTGGTCTATGTACTGCAGCATAAGCGGTTGCATGTTAAGTATCTCAATGACAGAGTTAACAGTTTTCAAATCCTTATCACTAACTTTCCATTGAATATAGGGCATTCTCCCCATCAGAATTGCATCAAAAGCAGTCAGGCGGCTGGTATCCGACTTTTGGGAAACGTAACTGATTTCCCTGGCGATATCACTTCGTGAAAGATGCAACAGGTTACGATTTTCAATCAAGATCTCGCCATCAGCGGGTTTTAAGATGCGATTCAGGCACCTGAGCAATGTTGTCTTGCCGACACCGTTCGGTCCCAGAATACTGACAAACTGGTTTTTCTCTATTTTACAGGTGATCTCGTTCAGTATCTTTCTACTCTGATATTCGAATGATATACCGTGTACTTCTAACTTCATCGTTTATATCCCTTGATAATCAGAAAAATGAAGAGGGGAGCGCCCAGAAAAGAGGTCAATATTGCCACGGGCAAAACATGCGGAATTAAAATCATACGTGCGGCAGTATCGGCGGCCAGAAGCAGTATACTTCCCATAATGCAGGTTCCGGGAATTAAAAATCGATGATCATCCCCGATGATTCTTCGTACAATATGCGGACAAATCAATCCCACGAATCCGATGATACCGAGAAATGCTATAATAACCGATGTGACCACCGAGGCTGCCAGCATTGAAAGAATGCGAACCAGTTCTACATTAACTCCGATACTTTTTGCCGTTTCATCGCCGGAAACGATGGCATTATAGTTCCAGGAGTTAAACAGAAAATAGATGGTTGTGATCACTGTTACCAACGTAATGATCCCCAGCTCTTTCCAACTTGCCCTGGCCACGTCTCCAAATGTCCAGAATATCATTGCCGCCAGTTGGATATCATCGGCAAAATACTGGAGGAACATGGTACCGGCAGTAAACAAGGACCCCAGGGCCACACCGGTAAGCACCATCACTTCCGGTGAGGTTTTTTTCATTTTGGAAATCAGAAGAATCACAATCGCCGTAAGAATACAGAACATAAAGGCCACACCGGTGGTAACATAATGATTGACGACGTTCACAGCATCAGCACCGGTGCTGTGCATGGCACCGGTCCCCAAGACCATTACGGAAAATGCGGCACCGAACGCAGCAGCATGGGACATCCCCAGTGTAAAAGGTGATCCAAGCGGATTATTTAAAACCGCCTGCATCACTACACCGGCAACGGCCAAACCCAACCCCGCCACTACAGCGGTTAATGCCTGCGGTAAGCGAATATTCCAGATGATAAGCTCCCACCTCTGATTACCGGACTGCTGCAACAATGTTTTCACAACATCCATATAGGGAATCTCGACAGCGCCCAGGGAAATTGACAGTATCTGTACGGCAAGCAACAGGATCAAACCACTTACAAGCAAGACGCTCTTGCGATAAGTATAACGAAGGTATTGTTCGGGAAGCTGCTTCGAATTGATATGCATGACCTTTAATCCAGTTTCAGTTTGGTGAAAATTAAATTAGCAAACAACCGGTTCATCTTTTGAAAAACAGGCTTGCCAACTAAAAAAGTATAGATTTCATCCGCTTTTTCCCTGGAATCAATATCCTTGAATTGCTTCGGATATTTCACCTTGCCAATGTAGTAGGCATTGGCAATCACCGATCCGAAATTTTTGGTGTACCAGTTATAAGGCAATAACCCGTATACTTCCCCCTGCCTGACAGCATGTAACGATTGGTAAACCGGACCGTGTTTCAACTCATATATCGCATTTGCCTTATGGTCCGATTGGATGGTGGACAAATCCACGAAAATAAGTTCGGGATTCCATTCCACGATTTTTTCCTTGGACACATCTGCATGAAACAGTTCTTTGGGAGATTTGTCCGGATCAAATGCAACATTGACAGTATTCACCATTGAAAAAGGAGGATAGGCAGGTTCCGTCGATTGAAAGCCGTGAGGCCCCCGATAGGCTACTCCTCCGATATAACAGGCCTTTTTCCGAATATCGGGAATATTAACAGTTCGTTTGTTCAGGTCCCCAATGTGGAAATCAAAAAAAGTGATTACCTCTTCCGCCCTTTGATTCTCGGCCAATACCTTGCCCATGATTCGCAATGCCTGGTAAAAATCATTCCTTAATGCTCCCAGGTTTCCATAATTAATTGCCACCACCGGAATCCCCGTTTTATTCTGCAATTCATCCGGGTTGTCGCCAACCCTTGAATATGCCTTGAAAATAACGTCCGGCAGAGTTTTCAGACTTAAAATCAATTCCGGACTGTCATGTCCCCGAAACTCACCAAACACCGGATATTGCTTGAACTGGGGATTTGACAAGGCATAAGGGCGGGCATCCAAAAATCGTTTTTTGGTCTCCGCTGTATCGACCGCAACAACTTTCTGATGAGAACGAAGATACACCAAAAGCCTGAGACAACCTGCCCCGGAACAGATGACATGATTTACCGATTCGGGAACCTCAACCTGACGACCAAACGCATCAGTGATTGTCCTGAAACCCGCCTGGGCAAATACACTTTGAGAACCCGAGCCCAGAAAAAAGATGATGGATAAAAATACCACAAACGATAGGAAACTCAATTTAGGCACAGATATCCAGCCGCTAGCCCTCACTTGGCATTGACAGCTCCTTTTGAAAAAAACACATCCAATTTGCGTTTCGACCATGCTTCCTCCTTTGCTCTCGCAACGCCCTGTTACATTCCTGGTGACTGCTGATTTGTATCTTTAGTCGGTTCAAAGACAATAAAGTGCTACCATTTTTAACTTAATACTATTTAAGTAGCATGAATATTAAAAAAGTATTACCTTGTAAACAACAAACTTTAGCAGGTCTTTTTCACATACGGGATTTTAGATTCTCAGAGACTTTAAAACCCTGAAAAGGAGGATCAAAAGAAATACAGTAATGCCGAAGCATTCTTCACCGGCAAATCCCAGATCCGAAATATCAGGCCATATTCTCAAAAAGGGTTTGGAGTAAACCTGCAGCTGAAATCGATTCTAACCTGGAGCAACATCGAAGAGTATCGGATAGGACACTTATAAATAAAATGGCAAAAAAACTGCAATTAAAATCGAATAAATCCTATCAGTGCCTTGTTTTAGGCTGGGAGTTTAGGAAGGTGCAAAAAAGGTTATTCGAATCAGGGCGCCGCCAATGGAAGAATCATCTGCTTCGATTTCAGCCCCATGAGCCATCAGAATTCTATAACAGATGGAAAGCCCTAAGCCGATTCCTGTGCTTTTTGTCGTAAAATAGGGATCAAAAATTTTGTCCCTGATTTCCTGTTTGATTCCCGGACCGGTGTCGCTAATTTCCAGGTTCACCTGGTTTTTATCGTCATTGCTTTTAAGAATGGCAATGATTCTACCGTCGCTGCCGATAGCTTGGACGGCATTGTTCAGGATATTGGAAATCACCTGTTCCATTCGGAAAATGTCTATATAGAGCTCCGGTATATCTTGACTTATCTCATGGAATACCTGAATCTTGTTCTTCCTGAATTTCAACTTAAACTTATCCAGCACTGCCAATGTAAGCCTTGCCAGTGAATAACGATTTAATGAGAGTTCGTCAGGTCTGACAAATTCCAGGATTTCCCTGATAAATCGATCCGCGTTATCGATTTCCTTGACAATAGCCTGATAATCCTCCTCCCGGAACTCCCGTCTTTTTTTAACCGATTCTGCAATCAGCTGAATAATGTTCATCGGTTTCCTGATTTCATGCGCCATCCTCGCTGAAATATGTCCCAAAAAAACAAAACGATCGTTTGTCCGAGCTGTTGTTAACTTTTGATTCATTTTATTGAATGTTTCTGCCAGCGTATTGATTTCATTGGTAGATTTAATGTCAATTTTCTGACCGTAATCGCCGAGCATGACGCGTTTAACGCCTTCGGTAAGTACTCGGATCGGATTGACCACAATCCGGGTAATGCCGAAAGAAATCAACACAATGACCACCAGAAAGCTGATAATCAGGACCGCTACATACTGATTGGTTTTGTTGATTTGTTGAAACAGCCTGCTTTTTTTGATGATCCCGGCAATTTTCCACTTGTTTTTCAGAGGCGAGACAAACACGTGGGAATCTTCCAATTCTGTTTTTACGGAGAACACCCGGTCATAAATATCAATTTCTTTCTGGCCGATCAGCGCATTGTTGTTGTGTGAAATAATGATGCCTGTAGGATCACCCACATACACTTCGTCAAAAAAATCAGCCGTAAAATAACGCACAACCCTGTCAAACCATTCAAAAGGCACACTGGCGCACAACACCTGGTTTAGTTTTTCTTCTTTGTAAATAGACGAACAAAGCACAATGGATTTTCCAAACACCCGGTCTGAAGACGACGGTATAAAATAGGTCAGATATTTGTTATCTAAAGAAAAACGTTGCAGGATAATGTGCCCCTTGATGTTGCCATCAACCTTGTTAGTATTCCAATACTGCCCCTCGGGCGTAATGACCCAGAACTTCTCATATAAAAATGAAAGCCTGTGCTGTTCAGCCAGCAGTACTTTCTTTATTTCAGACAAGTCTTTTTCGGAAAAAAAGCGATTACGAGAAAGCAAAACCAGCTCGGACAGACGTGATATCAGCCAATCATCAACAGCCCGGGTGGTCAGTTCCAGGTCGGACTGCTTTTTGCTGATTGCCTGTTCCTTGAGAATAGTATTGAAGTACAGCGATCCGGTAAGTGTAATAACGAGGAAGATACATATTGTGGGAATAAGAATCAGGACAAAAACCCTGTTTCGGAATGTTTTCATTTTTTCAATTTATAACGAATACCTCGTTCGGAAATCCCAAGTTTAGAAGCTGTCAGGTTTTTATTGTGCCCCATTTTTTTTAGAACCCAGAGGATATATTCGTTCTCCAGTTTTTTCAGTTCCATGACCCCAAGTCTTTCAAAACAGCTGTCCGAACTCTTTTCACGGGCTGAGGAGTTTTCCGCATGTTGACGTTTGGAATAAGACGAAACCAGAAGGGCATCTTTGGAAATTTCCCTGCCTTTTGTCAGTATGGATGCTCGTTCTATGCAGTTACGCAACTCCCGTATGTTCCCCGGCCAGTCATAGTTTTGCAGTTCCTCTTTTGCCTCATCAGTCAAAATTTCAAAAGGGCGGGAATACTCCTTTTGGAACTCACCGATAAACCAGTTTGCCAGGGCAATGATATCTTCTTTTCTTTTTCGAAGAGGCGGAAGGTGTATGGGAAAGACGTTGATACGATAAAACAGGTCTTCACGAAAGGAACCGGCCTCGATCAGTTTAAGCAGATTTCGATTGGTAGCGACAATAATGCGCACATCCACCTTTATGCGACGTTCACTGCCCACAGGAATTATTTCTCTTTCCTGGATAACTCTCAGCAACGCCACCTGGGCTTTCATTGATAGCTCATTAATCTCATCCAGAAAAAGAGTGCCCCTGTCTGCAATTTCAATCTTCCCTTTTACGTTTGATTTGGCATCGGTAAAGGCTCCTTTGACATGACCGAATAGCTCGCTTTCTATGAGGTTTTCCGGAATCGCTCCGCAATTGATTGGTACAAAATTGCCTTTGGATCGTTTACTGGTTTTATGAATCAGACGCGCCACCACTTCCTTACCGGTACCTGACTCGCCATGAAGCAGGATCGTGGTGTTAACATCACGTAATTCGTGAATTGTCTTCAGGATGGCGTTAAATTCATCATTGTTGGATTCATAAAGAAATTTATCCTGTTTCTTTAATTCATCCCTTAAGAATTGATGTTGAAGTTTCAGATTCTGCAGATCGAGGGCTTTTTGGATATCGATCAGCAACTCATCGATTTGGACAGGTTTGGAAAGATAGTTGAAAGCACCGCTTTTCAGAGCCTCCACTGCACTCTGGATAGTCCCGTGAGCTGTTAGCAGGATGACAGGGATTTCCGGGTAGGTTTTCACACAAAAATTCAGAAGATCCATACCGGAGATACCAGGCATTTTCAGATCGGTAACGATAACCTTGTAGTCAGTCTTCTTGAGCAAACCTATTGCGGCCTCACCAGAATTAGCCGTGTCAACCTGGTACCCTTCGGCTGTTAATAAATCCTTTAACAACTGAATGGGGGTTTCATCATCATCAACCAACAATATGCGTACTGAAGCATTTTCCATATCACTTTGGATCGTATTATAGGTTTCCGTTGAGTCGACATCGTAGCGGTTATCCACCTTCTATTCAACCCATACGATCCGAAATTAATCATTAAAGGAAATCTTCCCTGATCGGCGAAAAGGTATCAACCAGTCTGACATGTTCGCTGATGAGTTGAATCGTGTGTGGTGCGTCAGGCGGGACTACCATGATATCCCCGGCTTGCAGCCGGGTTTTCTCGCCATTTATGAAGAAGAATAATTCTCCTTCCGCAACATATGTAATTTGCTGGTGAGGATGAGAATGCGGCTCATCCGGTTGTTCCATGGGACCATCATCAAAATCGATCACCACCACCATCAGATCTTTTGAATAAGCCAAGTAGCGCTCACGCTTTTCACCAATCGAAGTTTTTGGTGTTTCTTTTTCCAGTGTTGCAGTCATTTTTTTTTGGGCTAACAATAAATAACCAATTGATAATTATTAATTTTAAATGAATCAAAATGTAGGATGGGCAACTCGTTGCCCATCAATTAACCAAGAATCGAAATCTTTTTCTTAAAGACTATTTAAACGGGTCTGCAAATAATCCTGAATATGACAACCGCTCCCGGTTCTATTAATTTCATAAGATTAATGCAGGACAAACAAATCGAAAATCTAAAATATCCTACCGCGCCAGCCATCCACCATCAACGGCCAAGGTATAACCGTTTACATAATTGGATGCATCCGAAGCCAGAAACACGGCCGCTCCTTTGATATCATCCGTATGTCCCCATCTGCCGGCCGGTATTCTGCCCAGAATCTCCTTGTTCCGGTTTTCATCTGCTCGTAAGGCTGCCGTATTGTCGGTTGCCATATAACCTGGTGCGATCGCATTAACATTGATATTCTCTTTGGCCCATTCATTGGCCATCAGACGCGTCAAACCCATCACACCGCTTTTACTTGAGGTATAAGACGCAACCCTGA
>JAKSDL010000646.1 GCA_022360105.1 Pseudomonadota bacterium | reverse complement strand
TTTTAACTCCTTTCTATATGTGTATTCCTTAAAACCAATAACTTCAAAGTTCCAACCAAGCATTGCTGATTTTTATCACAGTTTTACTTGAAGCATTCAGCTCTACGGAAAGGAAAATTCTCTGCTTGTTCTACCTTTAGTGCATTGACTCGGTAAAAATTGGCAAACGTCCATACCAATGTCAATGTGACAAAGAAAAATAGGATTGAACTGGTCCGATAGTCAGCTAAACCAGCAAGCTGCACAGGCCTGAATATCTCAATGAACTTTGAATAGATCACTAAACTGGCACGACCGGCGACATTGGACGGTCAGCTCAAGAATTTTGTCGGGCAGTCTCTATAGATAAAACTACATTTCCTTCACTTCTTCTTTTGCCGTGAATCCTACAAGTAATTTCAAGAAATACACGGGAATTACCCATTGGAATCCTGCGGGAGGAGACAGAGCCATACCAAGAAACACTATGCCGACAACTTCAATAATGGCTGTTGTTCGTTGAAAAGTTAAAGGAATGTTAATTAAAATAAGTGTAAAAATACACAGAGCAATATAAATACTAATTCCATATACTTGAAAATTTGTCGGAATATCAGATACAAAGAAAGATACCACTATGAGAAATACTGCCACCAGGCATTCGAACCCTATCACTACCTTTTGCCCATTTTTACCTAACCGACGCTGACCAGTAGATGGAATGATTTCCAAAAACTCAACATATAGAATAAATGTCACAAACCAGTATACAGTAACGCCAATAAGCCAATATTCATTGTTGAAAAACATTAATATCAGTGGATGTATATGCTGCAAGTTATGATGCAATGGAGGCAATTGACTGGTTTCTTTTGAACTTCTTCTTTTTATGGCAATATGATTGTAGCCGATTACTCCTCCAAATAGATCCCAAGCGATCAAACCCGCTACTGCCATTTGAATCCAGGACCATTCTAAACCAAACATTTTGGCATAAAAGAGCAACCCCAAAGCGAAAAGAATTGAAAACGTATATGCAATAAAAACTTGCCACTTTGCCCAACCTATACCGCACGTTTGAATCCAACTATTAAAAAGGTAACGCAAAACCGGGTTATTGATTTGCTTTTGATCATTATTTGATTTCATTACTTTCCCTTTTTTGAATCAATTTCCAACTGCGGGTTGATTTTCCCGACGCTCGGCTAAGTTGCGGCTAAACCAGACTTTACCTGAAAGTAACTGGTTTTTGGTTCGCAAAACTTGAATGCTGTAAAAAAGCTGTGCCGTCAATTTGGGCCGATTGTTAGAGAGTGCCAAACAAGCCTGGCTCTTGTCCGGTAAATTGTACAGGTAGGTTTTTGAGAATCGAACACTTGCATCTGTTATCGGTCGTTAAGGTTGGACCGACCCGGTTTTAATTTTAATGATTCTTTTTGATCGTCGTTCCATCCGACATAGTCGAAAAATGGATGACCCTTTACTAACTCTCCATTGAAGATTTCGTTGATATCCCAAGCGTAATCCGTATAGTCATCGAGAACCACTCCATCGAACTTTACTAAAAGTTGTTCAAGGAAATTAAACATTTCATCTTTTCCTGGATGGCGCCCTGAAACATCAACACAGATGCATAATTCTGGTTCTGAACCCAGTTTTTTAACCAACCCTTTCCATTCTTTAGGTTCAATTTCATCCCAAAATCTTTCTTCATAAAACTCAATATAAAGAACCGGATCATCATTTTTTGACCAAAGCCAAGCTTCTCCGCTTCCATTTCGATTTGAACAAATTTTGTCCAATAGTGAAACTATTTCAATTGTCTTAGGTTCCTTTAGATAAACAAATACGGATCTCATTTTTGATGATCAATGTTAACATATGTATAAGTGGGGGCTGCGACTTACTCAGTATAGTTTGAGGGTTTGCTAGGTATGCTAAACTTGAATCCGCCAAACGTGATAAGCCGTCCACTCAAAACACTCGTTCTGTTTGCCAAAAGCTAAGATTTGAATAGTTCTGCGTGACTACCCAGTTCTACGTAATTTAACAACATCTTCATATGATTCATAGATCAGCAGCCAGTCGGGTTCAATATGGCATTCCCTTGCTTTGTTATAGTTCCCAATCAACTTATGATCTCTGTATTTCTCCTCAAGTGTTTTCCCTTCACAAATTGAATCAATCGCCAGCTTTAGCTTATCAAGATCTTTTCTTTGCTTTTTCAGTCTATTTACATCTTTTTTAAACTGCTTTGTGACTTGTAGTGTCTTCATTAAATACCTAATTCACCATATAAGTCTGAAGGATTCTTATACTCGTCTAAATCCTTTTCTTCCAACGCATCAATTGTAATAGTGTTGAACTCTCTTTTGGGAATTTGAACAGGAAAAGGTAATCCATGCTGATAGATTATCTGTTTGTAGAAGACGCTTATTGCTTGTGATGGTGTCAAACCTAAAGCTGATAAAATTCCTTCTGCATTCGCTTTTAGCTCAGCATCCATTCGGACTGAGATAGTTGTTGTTTTTGCCATTAAATCCTCCATATTTATGTTCATCAATTGTCATACTTTGAGAATACATTGAACAGACAATAGAGTAAAGATGATTTCCAGAATCGGTCCGACCCGATTTTGCAAAGCGGTACATTGTCTTGATAAGACTGATCCCTTATTTCCCTTGCCATTAAAGACTACATAAAAAAACAGGAAAACCGTTTTTTACTTGCTGAATTAAATAGCGTTTATGGCAAAGAGCAAGACCAAGAAGAACAAAATCTGGTCGAATCATATCGTGAAAAACATAAAAACATTATTGGTCAGGAAAAATGGTAATCAAACAAGGGGAGGTCTACTGGGTAATCCTGGGTATGTTTATTCTTC
>JAKSDL010000473.1 GCA_022360105.1 Pseudomonadota bacterium | reverse complement strand
ACAAATACGTGAAAAATCTCATGGAATCCAAATTGATTTGGCCACGGATTGGGCTTTTTTAAGGCATATATGATTGCTCCCATGGTGTATAACAAGCCCCCGCAGGCCATCCAGAAAACTGCGCCGGGCTGTAAAATCCTGACAATCGGTGCAATCCCTAAAACTACCAACCACCCCATGATGAGATACATGGCAACGGAAATCCATCTGGGTGCCTGAATCCAAAATATCTTTACGAACAGGCCAACAGCAGCGATTCCCCAAACGGCGAAAAACAACTCCCAACCAATTGAGCCTCTAAGGGCAATTAAACAGACAGGCGTGTAAGTGGCCGCTATCATTATAAAAATCATGATATGATCAACCCGGCGCAATCTCTGGATACCTGCTTCGGAGAGAGGCAGCCAATGATAAAGGGTACTGGCCAGGTACAACAGAATCATTCCTGAACTGAAGATTGAAAAAGTGGCGATATGCCAGGGTTTAACGGGGTCGGCTGCTTCAACGACCAATAAAACCAGACCTAAAATAGCGAGTATGCAACCGATGAAGTGAGTAAGTCCACTAACGGGATCCCTGAGTTTTGCTATCATATTGATACTTCCTTGTAGTGGTTTAACGATATTTAAATTTCATCGTAACCCGATTGAAAGAAGTATCGGAGGGATTATTTGTAAAACAAATGTAATGGATTCCAGATAGTTAATGCTTGAGCGAAAACCAATTTAACCCATACCCATAAAAGCTTTAAAATCAGCCTGGCATTTCCCGGTTTAATGCTCTCAGCCGGTTTTGCCTGCAATTGTAATGTCTTAAACTGACGGCTGACAGCCCGTTAATCTTCAAGCTGAATCCGGTATTTGTCACAAGGCCGGATAAGGATTTAGCGATTTTCCGTGCAGACACTAGTAAAGAACGGAATCTACACAAGAAATCGATCAGTGTTGGCCGGCTTTGATTGGTTCCGTAAACCCTTTAAATGGCCTTAACTTTGCCAATAAAACCGGGGCAATGAAATAGTCTGCAACCAGTGCGGCAACGATACCAACTGCGGCCAGAAAACCCATATTAACAATACCATCCACGCTGCTGAAGCCAAGAATACTAAATCCCAGGGATAACACGATGGTAGTAAACAGCAAGGCATGGCCAATCTTTATAAATGTTTGCCTGTTTGCCCGGTTATAATTTTTAAAACCGAACAACTCATCCTTAAAGTGAATGAAAAAATGAACCGTGTCATCCACTGCGATACCAATCACCATGGGGGCTATCATAATGGTCATGATATCCAGGTTGATTTGCAGTAAGCCCATTAATCCACCAATGATAAACAGGGGAAACATGTTGGGAATCATTGAGATGATACCGGCTTGAAACGATCGCAGGATGAGAATCATCACAAGACAGATCACCACGAATGCCGCTGCAATTGATTTGAGCTGTCCGATTGTGAGCAAATTCATTAATTTTAGAAGGATAGGGACGTCACCCACCAGGTTTATTTCAGTGTTAGGAGGGAACAGGCCGGTCGCAAGTTCCCGCATGTGGTTGATATGTTCTTCCATGTTTTTCGAGTCGGACATTTGAACTGACAATCGCAGTTTACTGTAGTTATAATCAACCCAGTGATTCAGCTCTCCTCCACCCGAAATTTCGTATAACAGCAGATATTGAGCAATTTCCTTTCTAGTGTCAGGAATCTGATAGAATTCAGGTTTTCTGTCATTCATGACATAGCTAATTTCTTGCACCAGATCGACTAAAGACATGGTCGATTTCACGGTCGACCATTTTTTTGCTTCTTCGGCAAGCCGATGCAGTGAATGGAGATGCTGCGGGTTTTTTGCATCGTCATCGTTTTCTAATTCGATAAACACTTCATAGGAATAATATCCTCCAAGGATATCGGTGATACTGTTGGAATCCTTTACAAATTTGTTGTCCTTCCCGAGCAGTTTTAACATATCTGTTTCTACCGGTGTTTTTAGAAAATAGCCGGCACCAAAAACTACCAGAAGACAAGAGATTAGAATGATAAACAGTTGGCGTCTAAGGACAAACTCGGAAAGAGCAACCATTCCAGCGGGTAAGACCTGTCCGGTACCGGATTGCTTTGATGTTTTACCGTCACGGCCAAAGGAGTAAAAAATCGGCACAATAATCATCACTAGAATAAATGAAATCAATGCACCGCTTCCACAGGCAATACCAACATCTCTAATTGGTTTCATGGTAACGATCAAAAAAGAGGCGAAACCTATGGCTGTGGTAATGGCAGTGAGAAAACAAGGCCAGGTAGACTGGCCATAAGCATAGTGGATAGCTCTGAGCCTTTCCCCTTTTTGCCGAAAATAGAAATTGAAATGGTTGATGAAATGTATCGAATAGCTAACGGAAAGAACCATCAACAAGGGAGCGACAAACATGCTACCCATTGAAACAGGTATGCCCAGCCATCCCATGGCTCCAAACAAAATCACAACCGCATAAACCATCACAAGCAAAGGGGACAAGACGCCAACAGGATTTCGAAACAATATCAGCATGAAAAAAAAGGCGACGCCCAAAGCTAGCAGACCCAGTTTGTTGCCCTCCTCAGCAGTAATCTGATCGACCTCATAATCACCGATGGGCATTCCCGTTGCCAATAATTTGAAATCCTCTTGCTGATGGTCATGAAGTATTTTACGCAAAGCAGGAGACACCAGCTTTCTGGGATCGGGAACCTCAACAAGCTCCTTTTCAGGGTATTCGGAAACATCATCAAAAATACCGTCCGCTTCAATGATATTCTCCAATTCCCAATCAGCCTGATCCATGGGAGTAAAACCTTTTTCTGCTTCAACCCACACCGATTCAGGCATCCTTTCAAAGGTGACGGCGATTCCAACATGCGCCCAATCCCTGGTTACAATTCTCTCAAAATAAAGCCTGGATGAAGCCAACCTGCGTTTGATCTCTTCCAGTTGTTCATATTGGGTAGGAATCTCCTCGGCTACAAGGTCTTCAACCAGCAGCGCATCACCATCCGTTTCCATGTATTCCACGCTGGTGATGGTGTTTACTTCATCGATAAAAGGCAATCTCTCTTCAAGATCTGTTTGCAGATTTCTCAATCTGTTGAGTGACCTCGTGCTGAAAGTCTCATCGGCCTTCACAAGGATGAAAACAAACTCTTCATTACCAAACTGATCCTTGAATCTTTCATTTGCAAGATAGAGCTCATCGGTTTTGGGAAGAAATGATTCGTTGGAAGAATCTAAATGTAAATCCTGAAGACCAAAACCAAAAAAGATTACGATTCCCGTAACTGCTAGCAGCCAGAAAAACCGTAAACCGATAATCCCGTTAATTCCGATGTTGGCAAGTTTTTGATTAAAAACGATCTGTTCCATTGATTTCTTTGAGGTTAATATTTATCTAACTGTTTAGTTAATTAAATGGCAGGCCGATTAAGCCCAATAGATTAACGGTTTATTTTAATTAAGTGTTTTTATTGTGATGCCCCAGGTGATAAGCCAAATGGGTTGAGCTGTAGGCCTCAAAAAACATATTCTTGAGTCGCTCCTTATCTATCTTGAAAAGGCGGCTCCATTTGTCTTTAAAAACAACGTAAGAGAGAATAGGAATGATATCGGTAAAAAACTCTGTGACCATCATTTGTTCTTTATCCTCACTCATGTGAAAGCCACGGTTTTTCATGGATTGGATGTATTTTTCGATATCCTGTTGAAAGATCAGGTTCATAAAACCAAAGATTGGTGGTTCTTTTTCATTTGATTTGAGCGATTCGGTGATGAGAATCTTAATTATGTCTTTTCTTTCTTCCAGAAAAGTCATGAACTCATCAAAAAATGTAGCCAACCATTGGGAATCATCTAAGTAGGTTTTATCTTGGAAATAGGAAATAATTAATTCGGCTGTCTCAGAGTGAAATACACGGAATATTTCTTCAAGGATCAGTGATTTGCTTTTGAAATAATAATAGATCAGGGCCTTGTTAACTTTTGCTTCCCTGGCAATTTCATCTACTCGGGCACCGTCAAACCCCTTGCTGGCAAATATCTTTACGGCCACTTCCATAATCTTTTTCTGAGACGCTTCGCTGTTTCTTGGCAAAAAAATTCTCCGTTTTATATTAATAACTAACTAGTTGGTTAATTAAGTTAATTACATTCTAAATCCTTGTCAAGTCCGGTTTTCATAGTTTTGTTTTCCAACGATAAAGATGCTTTAATGCTAAGGAGGATGGCAATCCGGCAGGATTGCCGTTTCGGATTAGATTACCTGGAGGCTGGCAAAAAGTTCGATGACGTTTTCCCCAAAAGACTCATAACTATCAAGTTCTTTAGAGATGCTCATATCACGCTCCACTTCCAAGTCGATCAAGGTGTGGTGCTCCAGATCTTCACCGGCCGCATTTCTAACCTGAACGACCTGGGGGCGTGTTAAATCTGCTTCAGGGATGCTGACCACAAACGCTTGCGATCCATCGCTTAATTCCACGGCTGATCCCTTTGGGTAGCGACCCATGATTTTCAAAAATTCGGTCCAAATATCGAGATCATATTCGACGCCCGACAGTTGATCGATGAATTTCATGGCCGCGGGAGGAGCCCATGATTTTTTGTAGCTGCGTTTGCCTACCAGTGCCTGATAGATATCGATAATTGCGATGAGCCTTGCTTCCATGCGAATGTCTTCAAAGGCAACACCGGAAGGGTAGCTGGAGGCCATGGAGGTATCAAGTTTTACATGATGGTAGTGAGCCATATCCACGATATAGTCCGGCATGTCCATTTTTTTCAGCATTTCGGCACCATACACCGGGTGAGCCTGCATCAATTGCATTTCTTTGCTGTCTCTTTCGAATCGTACTGTGCTATCCAAAATTTCCTTGGGCACCTTGGCTTTGCCGAAGTCGTGCAAAAAGGAGCTGAGCAGCATTTCGCGTTCATCTTTGAAAACACTTTTCAATCCCATGTTTTTTATGGTCTTTAAATACACAACTTGAAAGATAGCTCCTACATCTACGCAGTGAGCGTAGGTTTGATCGCTTTCCTTGAGACTGGCAATGGCGGAGATTGCATCAGCAGAAGACTGTTTAACAATACTGTCTACGAATTCCATGATTTCGTCGGTATTGGCTTTGCCTCGTCTTCCATTGTCCATTAAATTTTCGACGGCATTGGTTGCAGACTCCCTGACCTGTACGCTTTCTTTTACTTTTTGCACAAACTCATTTGTTTCCTGGACAGCAATTTTTCTGTTTTCTTCCGCGGAACCGGTCTGTTTTTTTATGACTCGCACGTCAAATTGATTAAATCCTCTGTTTTCCAGTTCTTTAATTAACTTATCATTGACGTGAACCAATTTCTCCAGGTTGGCAGGGAACTTT
>JAKSDL010000058.1 GCA_022360105.1 Pseudomonadota bacterium | reverse complement strand
TTGGATTTTAGTACCGTAGCCGTTAACAGACGGGCGATCAACAAGGCAAAAAATATGGTGATCGTTGAAAGAAAGAGCAACACCCAGGATTTATAAGGAACGAAAAATACGTTGATCAGTAAAGTGTAAAAGGGGATTTTTGCCAGGCAGTTCATATAGGGAACAGTAAGGATAGTCGCCATGCGGGATCGTTCATCAGGAATACCCTTGGTGGCCATAACCCCCGGTACCGCGCATCCGCCTGCGAAAACCCCTCCCAGGATCAAAGGCAGGGTTGACTGGCCGTGTAAACCGAATGAATGGAATAGCTTATCCAGAATAAAGGCAATACGTGCCATGTATCCACTGTCTTCAAGAATGGCAATAAGCGCAAACAATATCAGAAATATGGGAATATAGTTGAGCAGGGCATTGGCCGAATCCACCATCCACAATCCCATAGACCGAATATAGGGGTCATGCAGCAACCCGGCATCCGGAAGAATACCGGCTATTAACGCCCTGAGTTTAGCCAGGATCGGCCACCAGTAAACGGTCAGATCATACCCTTTGACTATGGATAACTGGTAAATAACAAATACCGTAGCTACCAGAAAAAACGGTGAGGCATAGCGGTTCAATACTATCTTGTCGATCAATTCGGTGATAGTGGCCTTTCCCTCTTTGGTTTCAGTTACGCAGGATTTGACTATGGAGGTCGCCAGTCGATCACGACAACCTACCATGTAATCCGCCACATCCATAAAATGATTCTTTTCAAATTCTTCCCTTACCTGACGGGCTATCTTCAAAGCTTCACAATCCGGCCCAAGTCTTTCAGCAACAATCTTGTTCGCTTCGCTGTCACCCTCTATCAGTTTTACAGCCAACCACCGGCTGGGATAGGTTTTTACGAGATCGGAATCGTCAAAAATGGTTTTAAGTTCCACCACCTTTGGTTCAAGCTCTTCATAGGTGATTTGTAACATATGATGCTCTTTCCGTTCTGCCGTATCGAGGATGGCATCCTGCAGTTCTTTTTTTCCTTGTCTTTTTCGCCCTACAGTTGGGATCACACTGACACCCAGTCGATGCTCCAGAGCGGATATATCGACCTTAATGCCGTTCCGTTTGGCTACGTCCATCATGTTCAGGGCCACCACCGCGGGAAATCCCATTTCGAGAATTTGGAAAGTGAAATAGAGGCTTCGTTTAAGGGAAGACGCATCGATAACATTGACAATCACATCCGGTTTTTCGCGAATCAAAAAATCCCTGGACACCCGCTCTTCCAGGGAAAAAGAAGTCAAACTGTAAGTACCCGGAAGATCGACCGTTTCAACCCGGACATCCCGATAGCGATAGGAACCGGATTTTTTATCGACTGTGACACCCGGATAATTGGCAATGTGCTGGTTAGCTCCCGTGAGCATATTGAATGTGGTTGATTTTCCGGCGTTCTGCTGCCCGGCCAAACCAACCAATAGCCTTGTTTTGGAGGAAGAATTTGAATTTGCTGCCATTGTACCTCATATCATTATTTTTTAGACATTCTTGGTTTTTATCAAACTAATCGGGTTCAACCTCAATCAGGCTGGCTTCCGAGTTGCGTAGCGCCACCTTGTAGGTGCCTACGGAACATTCGATAGGATCCCCCAAAGGCGCTTTACGAATAACCTTGACAATAGTACGTGGAACAAAACCAAGATCCAGCAATCTTTGACGGACAGCCCCATTCGCATGGTGACAGCGTATTCTCGCTTGTCTGCCTGGTTCTATATCTCTAAGCATGCGCCTGGATGTTCCCTGGGTATTCTTTTTTTCACTTACAGTCATCTTCTTCTCCGAATCATCAAAAAATATTTTTCGTATATAGAAATTCAATTTGATTATATTCACATAAATAATCTTTAGTATACCCTTTATCGTCAATATATAAAAAGATTTAATACAGGCGAAAAATCTGAAATTGAATTGATTGCTTACCAGGACCGGTTTGAGGGGTATAAATGCAGCAACGGTACATAAAATACAAATCATTGAACATTGACTTTAAACGTTAATCCTTTACAAATACGTCATTGACAAATGTCGTATTACGAAATATATATTTTAGAACATACGAAAATGATCTGGATATATCACTTTTTGCTTCTGCTAAAAGCCATCGATCGCCATCGCAAAAACCGAAAACCAGATCTGTTGCAAGAATGCCGTCTTTAGCTTGATTTCCGGATTTTACGGCAACAAAGCTGACGGCATCTGCATTGTTTCGCGCTTTTTAAGATCCCGTTAAAGTTTGGATCTGATCATTTCTTTCAGGAGATATTACAAATGTATAACAAAATAAGAATATTAATTGCTGTTCTGCTGAGTTCTGCTTTTTTTTCCACCCAGCTTTTAGCTCACACACCACTGTGTTCCTGCTATGATAACGGAGACGGGTCTATCACTTGTGAAGGCGGGTTCTCGGATGGTTCTTCAGCAGCCGGCGTTGAAATGCGAGTCGAAGACAAAGGTGGCAACGTACTCCTCAAAAGTAAAATGAATGAGGATAGCGAATACACTTTTGACAAACCTTCAGTGGCATACAAGGTAGTATTTAACGCTGGTGAAGGACATGCCATTGTAGTTGATGGCAAAGAGATCGTTGAATAACTTCAAGTTTTTCAGGCTTTCACATCCCTTGCTGTTATACGGGTGGTTTTGAAGCGCTCGGTCTTTGTGAAGCAAGGCTGTTATTTCAGCCGGATAAAGGCATGTGCTCTAGGGTATGGCATCTTTATCCAACCTAAACGCCGTGTACCGAAATCAAAATGAACCGGTAGATCCGGAATCAGTTGAAAAACGGTATATTGCATGGAAAACGCAAATCCAGGGAAAACGGTTATTCGTCGATCCTGACGGCTCAGTTTAAAAAAAGGATTTGCTTGTTTTTTTGAAAATCTGGTTTAAATGTGTCCGCTCCAACCAGTCCTTGTCCTTTCACACGTTCCACTTCGCAAACTGAGAGCAGGAATGACGGAAAGATTAATAAGCGGCTACTCGGAGAAGACGTTTATTCTTTTTAAATGGAGATATACAATGAAAAAATTGTTGAGTTTGGTCGTAGGAATTTTGTTCATTTTTTCAGCGCAGACAGCATTTGCGCATTTTGTGCTCGTCTATACCGACCAGGTAAACCTGGAGAAACCCGCTACCCTGGATATGCGGTTGATCTTCGGTCATCCGCTGGAAAACAGTCATGTGATGGAAATGGCCAAACCGCTTGAGTTTTACTACGTTTTCAAAGGGAAAAAAGTGGATCAGCTTTCAGCGCTTAAATCGATTAAGTGGAAGGGATCTCATAATAGTGCATCCGCTCACGCTGCTCAGGTAAAGGTTAGACGAAATGGGGATTATATTTTTGTGTGTGTCCCAGACCCTTATTTTGAAAAGAATGAAAACATTTATATTCAACAGATCACAAAATCTTTTGTGAATAAGGCAGGAATGCCGACCGGTTGGGAGGAACCCCTGGGATTGAAAACCGAAATCGTACCCTTGAACAAACCAACAAACGTTCTGGTGGGCAGTACCTTCAGCGGTGTTGTATTATCTGATGGAAAACCGGTAGAAGGGGCAGAAATTGAAATTGAAATGATCAATGGTCTACCCAACCTGAAAAAAAATGCTTTTGGC
>JAKSDL010000266.1 GCA_022360105.1 Pseudomonadota bacterium | reverse complement strand
TTCATTTTAATAATCAATAATCAAATGATAATTGCGAGTGGCTAATCATGCTGGATAAATCCCCCGGTGGTTTATCCAAAATCAAATAACAGCTCTTCCAATTCGATCTATAGAATTGACTGCGAACCATTTATAATCAGATAACTTTTTAAAAACCTCCATAAAGTTTTCGACTTGCTTAACAAAACAGTTTTTTACCATTAATCTATCAGAATTAATGCATTGCACAATAAAAAATTGAGAATTCCTGATTATGGCAAATCAAATGAACGACATTAAAATCTGCAAAGAAGTGGAAGAGCTAACTTCCGAGATGACCGAATGGCGGCACTACCTGCATGAACACCCTGAAACAGCCTTTGAAGAACACCATACTTCAGATTTTGTTGCTGAAAAGCTGAAATCATTTGGTTTGGAGGTAAGCCGTGGGATGGCTAAAACCGGTGTTGTTGCGACTTTATCCAAAGGTGTCCCAAAAAGCAATCAAGCGATCGCCTTTAGGGCAGATATGGACGCTCTGGACATGGAGGAGAAAAACAAAATCTCCTATCGTTCAAAAAATAAGGGGAAAATGCATGCTTGTGGTCATGATGGCCATATGACAATGTTGCTGGGAGCAGCCAAGGTACTATCGGAATCAAACGCTTTTAAGGGAACGATTCATTTTATTTTTCAACCTGCCGAAGAAAACGAGGGTGGTGGTGGCGTAATGGTTAAAGAAGGTCTGTTCGAGCAATTCCCCGCCGAAAGAATCTTTGGCATGCATAATTTTCCTGCGGTTCCCGCAGGTATGTTTGGTATGTGTGTGGGACCCATGATGGCAGCCTATGATGTGTTTGATATCAATATAACCGGGGTTGGTGGACATGCTGCCATGCCCCACTTAACCAGGGATCCTGTTATCACGGCCTCAACCATCATTTCTCAGTTGCAGACCCTTGTCAGCAGAAACACTCATCCTTTGGATTCGGCTGTGTTAAGTGTAACGGAAATCCATGGGGGAACAGCTTATAATATTATTCCGGATAACGTCATTATCAGGGGGACGACGAGACATTTTAATCCAAATGTCCAGAAGTTGATTCAAACCGGCATGGAGGAAACGATAACCGGAGTTGCAAAAGCAACAGGAACCAAAGCGGAATTGATTTATGAAAAGCGCTACCCAGCCTTGGTGAATACAGAGTTAGAGACCAAACAGGCACTTGAAGTCGCGTCTTCACTGGTTGGAGAAAGTAAAGTCATACCTGATTTAAGACCGATTATGGGTTCGGAGGACTTTGCATTCATGCTTCAAAAACGTCCAGGTGCATACATGGGGATAGGAAGCGGTTCAGAAACACATTCTGCGAGTATTCATCAAGCAACTTATGATTTTAATGATGAAATTCTGCCGCTTGGTGCGTCATATTGGGTTGCCTTGGCAGAAAAACTGCTGCCTTGTTGATTTTCCGGATTTCCGATTGATCGCTAAATACCAGTCAATCGGTATTTAGCCGTTCCATTTTGATTGCTCCAGGCCTGCATGTGTTGGCACACAGCCCGCATCCCCAGCATTTCTGTTTATCGTAAGTAATTTTATGTTTTTGTTTCCCTTTAATGACAATAGTCTCATCTTCTTTCGTAAATGCGTCAAAGGGACAACGTTTGACACAAATTGCACAAGCATCACATATTTCTGAATCCACAACAGCAAGGTGCCGGCTTTTCGGCCATATACCTTTGCTGTTCAAGAGGGATGAAGTCAGAAAAAGATAACAATCACAAGAACAGCAATTACAGATCGACTTTAATCCGTTTTTTTTCCAATTGCTGTCACCGGTATGCATCAATCCTTTCTGGTCAGCCTCATGGAGCAGCTGGATTGCCTTGTCAGTGGTAACCTGGTTTCCCACACCCCGTTGCAATAGTTTTTTCGCTTCCAGATCCAGAAAAATACAAATATCAATCTCTTTTTTACAACGCTGACCAAACAACCTGCAATTACACGGCTGAATTACAATAGTCTCAGCGTGTTTCAGCATGTCTTCAACTTCAGGTAAGAGCAACAAAGTGTCATTTAACTCGTTTCTATGCTGACCTGAGTCGAGGGCTTGTTGTTCCAATGCTGTCTTTTGTTTTGCTGCATAGTCTTCAAGGCATTTTTGATCCAAAGATCGTCTTGTGTTGGCTGGAATTCCATTCCAGTTTTCAAATTTTACGAAGTGATCCAACCTGTCTAGAAAAGATGTTTGAGTATAGTACCAAATGTCGTTAATCAGTGATTTGTCGAGAATGTTTCTGCGGAAGGCGTTTTCCAGAACGGGCTGCAAATCATTTTCTGTCATGCCGGTCAGCTGGGCAAGAGATTTTAAAGTCAGGCTTTTTCCTTTCATAACGACCACCAGTTCCATTTCCTGACGGCTGATAATTTTATCCAAAACCGGAAGCGCTTCCTGCCAGACTTCAAATTGGGTTATAAACTCTTGCAAAAGTGTATAACGAGGCTGTTTCATTTTTAGCATTCAAAGTGGATTAGCCTTTAAAGCAGCCATTCTAAGATAACCAAACGATTTCAGTCTTTTAGATCAGCTGTTTGAATTACATAAACTTTTAACGATGAAATGTATCTCAAGGTTTGCAATCTGTGTTGAGTGGAGTTAAGAATGTAGACAAGGTTAGTCGCTCTGTCTCAACAATTATAATCAAATTAGTCAACGCTGTAACCACTTATTACTAATTGAGCTATTGGAAACTGCATCATGAAAAATCTGAGCATAAAAAACCAGTTTTACCTGGGAGCAGCGATGATCCTCATTTTTTGCTGCGTAGGTGCTTCGATACACCAATATCGAAATCTCCAGCACCAGGCATTGACTTCGGTTTATAACAAAACGCAGATTTATCTTACAGCTGCATCGTCAATTAGGTCTTATGTTAAAGACACTTTGCGGCCAAAGATTACCAAAACGTTGCCTTCCGATCAGTTTATTCTGGAAGCAATGTCTACTTCCTACATCTCCCGGCAGATAATGAATAATCTGAAGCAGAGTTATCCTGAATTTAATTATAGACGCACCGCATTAAACCCGAGAAATCTCGGAAATCTGGCAGATGAATTCGAAAGCGGCATGTTACAGTGGTTCACCGAAAATCCTGATGAAAAACAATGGGCAGGAATGATTAAAAAACAAGGCAAAACCTTTTACGCCAGGATGATGCCGATACGAGCCGAACAGACATGTTTAACCTGTCATGGAAATCCACTGGATGCTCCCAGGGAATTAAAGGAAATGTATGGTACCACCCGGAGTTATGGTTATAAAGTGGGCGATATTGTTGGTGCCGATACCATTTATATTCCCATGGATGCCACAAATTTGCTCATAAAGGAAAAAACCGCCTGGGTGTTCTTGTTTGGATTTGTCTCCTTATTTTCCCTGTTTGCTCTTTTCGCCCTGTTGTTTAACAGGACGGTGGTGCACCAATTGAAAAGACTGCTGAATACCTTCAAAATCATCTATTCCGATGACCCGCAAGTACAGCATCTGATAGGCACAAGCTCAAAAGACGAAATAAACCAGATAAGAAGTGCGTTTGAGAATGTTGCAGCGAACCTAAAGACGGCCCATGACGAAGTTAAAGAATCTGAAGCAAAATATCGAACATTATTTGAAGCTTCTCCGGATGCTATTTTTGTCACAGATGTAAACGGTAAACTGACTGATTTGAACCATGCCGGAAAGAAATTATTTGAGGTCGAGGATCTTTTCGAGTTTTTAATCACTTCTCATTTCACCGGGTTATTTGAGAATCCGGAGGAAGGTAAGAGCTTACTTGGTGTCATCGAGAATAAGTCCTCTGTTGTAAATGCCGAGTGTATTTTGAAAACGAAAACAGATAGAAGAATCATTTGTCTGATTTCAGCCAATTGTTTAATGAGTGATGAAAATAAGCTGATCGGAGTGGAGGGCGTCATTCGAGATATTACTGAGGAAAAAAAATTGAACAAACATTTGGCCGAAACCGAACGATTGGCTTCCATCGGGCAACTGGCTGCCGGCGTCGCTCATGAAATAAACAATCCTCTTGGCGTGATCCTGTGTTACGGCGACTTGATTCTTAAAAGCGGTGATTCGACAGAACAGATAAAGGAAGACACCGATATCATCACCAAACATGCCCACAGCTGTAAAACAATTGTTGAATCTCTTCTTAATTTTGCGCGAGCCTCCGATACCATGATGAAGAAGGCGGATATTCATGAATGTCTTAATGAGATCCTATCTGTTCTGCAAAACCAGATGAGAAATCAGAACATCCAGGTTTCTCGGGAATTGGATCAAAAAATCAAAAATGTTGTCATCGATGAAGATAAGATGAAGCAGGTGTTTATGAATTTGCTGATAAACAGTATGCAGGCCATGCCTGAAGGAGGAAATCTGGAGTTGATGACTCGTTTATGCGAAGAACGGGAACAGGTGTTAATTGATATATCTGATTCGGGATGTGGAATTCCCGATGACAAATTGGATAAAATTTTTGAGCCGTTTTTTACGACCAAAGAACGGGGAAAAGGAACAGGTTTGGGTCTTTCGGTCAGCTATGGCATCATTCAGCAACATAGTGGTGAGATCTCTGTCATAAGCCAACCCGGAAGCGGAACCACATTTTCAATAGCACTACCTTTGAATGGAAACGGAATATCAGAGCCATCCAACATGCGGGTATGAAAGATACAATATTGATAGTCGACGATGAAATTGATCTTGTTGCAGGCTTAAAAAGATCCATCAGCCGGGAGATGGAGTGTGCCGTTTTTACAGCAACCAGTGGTGAAGAAGCACTGAATCTTCTGTCTGATAAACCGGTTAGCTTGGTTTTAACAGATGTCAGCATGCCTGAAATGGATGGAATGACCTTACTAAACAAAATCATGTCACTGAACCCCTCACTGACCGTCATCATGATGTCCGGATACGGCACCATTGAGATTGCTGTAAAAGCCCTCAAACATGGTGCCTATGATTTTATCCAAAAACCGTTTGAATTTGAAAAACTGGTAAGCCTCTTGAATAAAGGCTTGGCAAAAAGCAGGTTGCAACACGAAAACGATCGAATGCAACTCGGAAAAAACCAACAGATTTCTTTGGATTCTTTGATAGGGAAAAGCAGCCGAATACAACAGACAAGAAACCAAATTAAAACACTGTCCAAGACTGATGTAACGGTTTTGATTACAGGTGAAACAGGAACCGGTAAAGATGTTGCTGCCAGGTTGATCCATGCGATGAGTGCACGTGGTAAGAAGCAAATGGTGACGGTCAATTGCCCCGCTTTACCCGAGGGTTTGCTCGAAAGTGAACTGTTTGGGCATGTGAAGGGGGCTTTTACAGGCGCAGATTCAGAAAAAAAGGGTTTGTTCGACAGCGCTGAAGGCAGCACAATCTTTCTGGATGAAATCGGGGATCTGCCTTTGTCCCTGCAAACGAAACTATTAAGGGTGTTGCAAAACCAGGAGCTAAAACCTGTTGGTGCCGGACAAAGTCACAAAATTGATGTACGGATCATTGCTGCAACCAACCAAAATCTGCCGGCAAAAATTGAATCGGGAGAATTTCGGGCAGATCTTTTTTACCGGCTCAATGTTGCGAATCTTGTTATGCCCGATTTGAACAAAATTAAAGAAGATATTCCCTTGTTGGCAAATCACTTTTTGGCCAAAGCGGCTTTTGAATTAAAAACTGAAGCTAAAATGATTTCAGCAGAAGTTTTGGAACGCTTGCAAACAACAGACTGGCCGGGGAATGCCAGGGAGCTTGAAAATGCGATTCGAGCCTGGACAGCGACTATTCCCACGGACACAGTCCGGCTTGAACACATTGACGTTGAAGAGGCCGAAGGATTCGGAGCAGATATCGATCTGGATCTGAACGGACCTTACAAACAACTAAAAGAAAAAATAATTGAACGTTTTACCAAAGAGTATGTTTGCCGTTTGTTAAAACAAACCGAAGGCAATGTGTCCATCTCAGCCAAAATAAGCGGTATCAAAAGACAATCCCTGCAAAAGATAATTAATCGATACGAGATTAATGTCCGTGACTATCGTTAGCCTTTTGTTGGTTCCTTCATTTCCCTTTTATTTAACACAACCCTTTTTCCCCTTTGGTGCCTCCCGGAGTTTCCACTTGCAGCAAACTGTTGCACCTCATGTTAAGTTCAAAGATGTTAATATATTAGCGACTAATTGAATTAAAATAAAAGCAAAGGTGCCTCTTGCTGATGGCAGTCTCTTGAGCACAACATCAAGAGATCTGAATGTAAAAGTCCATTAAAACAATAGATTAAGTGGTTTTTAGTGAGAGGGTATGCTCCTTGCTGAAGCAGACCTGAAGTTCGATCTTTGTATTTTTCGTACATTCACACTCATCCGGTGTCGAGTTGGGATTAGGGAAGACGCCTGAAGGGTTTGAATGGATGCAAAATGAAGTGACAAAAAAGGAGGCAATGTATGGCACAGGGCAATGATGATATTGTACGTGATGTCGGCAAATGGGAATGGTCCGAATTGTGGAAAAAGGAGGACTGGTGGGCCATCTGGCTAGGTTTTGCTATTTTGATAATTGGTCTGCTTATATATGTCCCCAGGGGACCTGTAAGCATGGAAAGCAAGATTGCATCAGCCAATAAAATTCTCAAAGCTGAGTCGGAAAAAGCACCTTTTCGAACCATCGCCTGGTTTAAAGCCAGTGATGCAAAGGGCAAACTGAAAGCAACAAGTTCAGGAGCAGGTAAAACCATAAAGAAATTCACTGGCAAGCCTCATGGTTGGAGCAGTAATCCCTTGGATGCATTTTTCATGAGTGATTCCAAAGCCAGTGCTAAGGCTCAAAAAGCAGTGGACAAATTTGAAGCTGCAAAAGAAAGGGAAGCTTCACTGCTTGCCGCAGCCATGGCTGCAGAAAACGCCGCGTCAGGTGAATCCTTTAAAAACAATGCATTAAACCAAAAGGCTATCAAAGCCATTGGTGATTGGCGATTTGCCATAAACAAAACTTCCAGCGCAAAGAAGAAAGCCAATGTAAAAGGCTATAATCAGATTTTTTATCTGATAGCATTGATGGTGATTACGGGAGTCTTCTTTAGTATAGGCAGGCTGGTGATGGGGGAAAACATCAGCAAATTCCTGATCGGTTTTGTTGGTGTATTTCTGGTTGCAGTGTTGGCTTATACTTTGACTGCTCAAAGCGGTATCAAGAGTATTGGATTTGGTTATCCACTTTGGGCAATTGCAATAGGTATGCTCATCAGCAACACCATAGGCACTCCCAAATGGATTGAACCGGCAGTGCAGACTGAATATTACATAAAAACAGGTCTGGTCCTGCTGGGAGCCGAGATCCTTTTCGGAAAAATTTTATCAATCGGAGTTCCAGGTATATTTGTAGCCTGGATTGTGACACCGATTGTATTGACAACCACCTATTTTTTTGGGCAAAAAATCGTCAAAATGCCTTCCAAAACCTTAAATGTGACTATTTCCTCAGATATGTCCGTTTGTGGTGTATCCGCAGCTATTGCCACAGCGGCTGCCTGTAGGGCGAAAAAAGAGGAATTGACCCTTGCTGTGGGACTTTCCATGGTATTCACCTCGATAATGATGATTGCCATGCCGGCTTTTATCACAGCAACAGGTATGCACCATGTGCTGGGTGGAGCCTGGATGGGTGGGACGATTGATGCTACAGGAGCAGTAGCTGCGGCGGGGGCTTTTCTAAGCGACACAGCGATGTATGTTGCGGCGACGATTAAAATGATCCAAAATGTGCTAATTGGTTTGGTGGCTTTCGTTGTTGCTTTGATCTGGACGACGAAAATCGACAAACAGGCCGGTCAGGATGTGGGAATGATAGAAATTTGGTTCAGATTTCCCAAATTTGTACTGGGCTTTATTGCAGCGTCCATTTTCTTCTCATTATTATACGGCTCATTTGGAAAGGATGCAGGCTACACGTTACTTGAGCATGGTGCAATCCGCGGGGGTTCTCGAATTTTTAGGGGATGGTTCTTCTGTTTGGCTTTCTCCAGTATTGGTCTGGCTACCAATTTTCGTGAGCTAAAATCTTACTTTAAAGGGGGAAAACCGCTGATTCTTTATGTCTGCGGTCAATCGTTTAATCTGATGCTGACGCTGCTAATGGCATATATCATGTTCTTCCTGGTATTCCCTGAAATCACGGCACAAATCTAAAAATGAAAATCGGACCCTTGGAAACATCTTGTAAAGGTGAAATAGATAATAATCTTTCCCAACAAGGGAGGCTCAAAAGATACGCCGGCTTAGTCATGGGTATTGCTTTTATCTGGATTTTTGCCGTATATGTTACTCCCTGGTTGGGCAACCTTGCCTTTATGAAACCGCTGATCAGTTTTATAAAGGAAAATGACATAAAGGCCACGGCAATCTATTACACCGATATTGAAGAATTTGCAGAAGCGGACCATATGTTGAGGCAGTTAATGACATATCCCGTTGGCAACGCGAAAACTGTTTCATCCGAAATACACACAAAGCACTGACTTGGTTGAATCAAGGCCGAGTTGGAAGTAAATAAGCTGGTTAACGGGATCCTTAACAAACCTAAACGAAGGGCGCTTTCTCCTGATTCAGAATCAGATTGGTGAGTCTGAAGGTCAATTTTATAAGGTGTTACGCAAACAGATCCCAGGTTCTGCTGAGTATGAAATAAATTTTTTCACAAAGATCGAAAAAGCACTGATCCCCTTGCAAAGAGAGGAGGTGCGGTTGGTATTTCCCTAGAATATCAGGCAAAACAGGTTAGTATCATAACAAATCCCTCCCCAGATCCCGGGCATCTGAAATCTCCAGCCCGGGAGATCTTTTTAATACTATGAATTACTCGAAAAACACTGTAAACTCACTGTTGGTGTAATTGAATTTCAATTCATACAATATCACGAAAACACATAGTTCCACAGAAATTGAACACCAACCATCAATGTCCTTTTCATCCTTCTTCAAGGCTTAACTTCTTAAATGAAACGACTAGAAGTACATGGCAGTTTACTGAAAGGATTTGCTGAATCCTGCATAAATCTAAAAATAATAGCCGGGATTCAGTCCACAGAATTAGTCCATAACATCGATCCAACTGGTTGGTACCCGCTTAATCGTTTTCAGCAGCTTCAGCAACGTGTGCTACAATCCTATACCGACTCCGCAGTTATACTTGAGACTGTCGGAGCAGCAATGATGCAGGGATGGTATGAATTTGGTCCGGGGAAAAACCTTATTAGTGATGGTATTGGATTTCTGCATTTTCAAAGTGGATCAGACGGATATGTCAGCGTAGTAAAAGGACCCCGGGAAACAATCGGTAGTTTTGAGTTGACCGACCTTAATCTGGAAGCAGGTACTGCTGTGATACACAGCACAACGCCTTTTGAGAAAAACATGGAGAGGGGCATCATTATAGGAGGAATGCTTGCTCCCGGTGACATATCCTATGTCAACGTTGACAATTCAAAAGATCCTAATCTGTATGAGATCGAGTTTGTGATTGGCAAATCTTCAGCATTTGAGTCTGATAAGCTTCTATCTTCCAAAGGGGAGATTGGTGTGAATTCCCTGGATGATGCCGATATCAAAGATTTGTGGTGGAAATACCGGGGGTTAAAAAACAAGTGGGAAAGAGCCGTCAACTTCTGGGAAGCAACAAACAGCAATTTGCTGCAAGCTTACGAAAAGCTGGACAAGCAGAGTAGTGAAGTCGGGCAGATTTTTTATAAGGCGGGAATGGCTGATGCAACAGTGGATGTAATACACAACATTGGTAACAGCATTAACAGCGTATTAACTTCAGCTGATTTAATCGGTCGCATTCTCCAACATTCAAAAATAGAAGAACTGATCCGCATAAACGATCTTTTGGAAGCAAACTCCGATAATCTGATCGAATATCTAGCACAAGACGGCAAAGGATCCAAAATTATCGAATACATGAGGATTTTAGGCTCATCCTTAGTGGATGATCTGTTCTCCTGCCAAAATGAGATAAAGCATATTCGTGACAGCGGATTTAAGATTGAAAAGATCCTTCATGCCCAACGAATTTATCTGGAAACAGATAACGTTATGGAAGACTTCAATGTCGTGACCACAATTGAAGGTGCTTTAAGATTGCAGGCGAGCTTTCTGGAGCAATTCAGCATTCAGGTTGTAAAATTATTTAAAGAGCATGATATTTTATCTGTCAATGGCCACCAGTCAAAATTGATCAGCGTGTTGCTGGAACTTTTCAAAAACAGTGTGGAAGCTATGTCCTCAAATCACGCTGGCAACCGTATGCTTATAGTAACACTGCTTCGTGATAAAAACATGGTGGTGATCGAAATTAACGACAATGGTGAAGGAATTCACCAGGATAATTTCAGAGCAATTTTCAACCATGGATTTACCACCCGAGAGAATCGTTACGGATTTGGCCTGCATAATTGTGCCAACTACATTGGTGAAATGGGAGGAAAAATCCAACTGGTTCAATCCTCAGAAAAAGATGGAACAACCTTCCGAATTGAATTGAGACCTGCTTGACTTCTCTGATTTTCGCAGCTTGATAAATAAGCTTTACTCCCCCCTCTCTAGTTCCTCGTTACTGCCACTTATTTAAATTCGTATTGTTTATTGTCTAATCATCATAAAATATTTGACATTACTTTTTTGAAAAGTGTAAAGTTTCACTTGACGTTTTTGTTTACTTGCAAAAAATTCTTCTATGAAACAACTGACTCAAAGCCGGCCCGACAACCCAATTGACGACAGTCCATTGTTCAAGATGAAGGAACTGGTGGAAGCAACAGGTATCAGTAAAGCCACAATTTTGTATTATATAAATGAAGGACTTTTGCCGAAGCCTGTAAAAACAAACACGAATGTGGCATTTTACCCATCGTCGTTTGTTGAAAAACTTGAATTCATCAAACAGTTGCAGTCTCGCAACCGGTTAAGTCTGGCTCAAATCAAATCGATCATCAAAGAGAAAGAGAAAGGCAGGGAAGTCACGCCTCTTATTGAATTGAACGATGTAGTTTTCGGGCAAAAAGAGGACAATACCTTGAACCGGGAGCAATTCTGCAAAAACACTGGTTTATCCAATAAACGAGTGACTGAAGCTGTTCGCTTGAAATTGCTTAATCCCAAAAATCAAAAACGTTTTGATTCCGAAGATGTAGCTGTCGGACGTATGTTGAAAAGAAGTCTTGATTTGGGGTTAAGTTTTAAGGAACTTGAATATTATCCCAGGTTAGCACAGCAGATTGTTGAGCAGGAATTAGCCATTCGCAGGAAAGTTATCAAGGAAAAGTCTTTTGACGAGATGCTGGCACTGACTATGGAGATGACAGGAATAGCCCGGTCTTTTCGTGGATATGTAATCGACAGGATATTTCAGGAACGTGTCGGAAAGCAAAAGCTTAATGGAGAAGATTCTGATTAATTGATTCAGCCTTAAAAAGGGGAAATACCATGACAGATTATCAAGCAATCGTTATTGGAGCCGGCAACGGTGGATTGGCGGCATCGTTAACCCTGGCAAAATCCGGGGTCAAAACATTATTACTGGAACGGCACAATATACCCGGTGGATGTGCCACCAGTTTTATTCGGGGACGATTTGAATTTGAAGTGGCCTTACATCAATTAAGTGGTGTAGGCACGGAAGAATTTCCCGGTCCGTTGCGAAATTCCTTTAATGACATGGGAATTAGTGATGATATTGAGCTGATTCAAATGGAGAACTTATACAGGGCTGTTTCTCCCGGGAATTTTGATGTCACGCTGAAAGCAGATAGAATCAAGTCAATCGAGGCTTTAAAAGAGACTTTTCCACAAGAGTCGGAAAACATTGATAGATTCTTTAATCTGGTTTGGGATTATTGTAACCAGTGGGTTCACGTGATGTTCATGAGAGATCAGGAGGCCTCTCCTGCAAAATATCCTCTCTACTTCAAATACGCCCTGAGACCTATGCAAGATGTATTGGATGAGTTTTTGAACGATCGAAAACTTCAAACGATCATCGGTATGTACTGGTCTTATTTAGGCATTCCACCGGCAAAACTGCCGTTTGGTGAATTTGCAGTTATCCTGTGGGCGTATACGGAATTCAAACCCTGGCATTTGAAAGGTGGTTCTCAGGCTTTGTCGAATACAATTTTGAATTCGTTTCTGGTGCATGGTGGCGAGGTCAAATTCAATTGCGGGGCAAAGCAAATAAAAACGGAAAACGGAACCATCGTTTCTGTTGTAACAGATCATGGTGACGAATTTACCACCGATCGCGTCATTTCAAATGCAGGAACCTATACAACCTATGTGGATTTATTGGATGAAACGGTCGTTCCTGAATCCCGATTTAAGGAACTGGGAGCAAGGTCTGTTGGTGTTTCTGCGGTGTCATTATTTGTCGGTTTTGATGCAGAACCCCATGAGCTTGGTATTCATGAAACAACCAATTTTGTGACAACCAGCACAGACAATAACCAGGTCTGGGAAGATTGCAAAACTCTGAATCCACCCAAAAGTATGCTTTTCACCTGCTACGATGTGGATGATCCTGAATTTTCCCCAAAAGGAACTTGCCAGGGAGCGTTGATCAGTCTCGCATATTCCGATCCCTGGTTGAAAATTCCCCCTACTCACTATTTTGAAGAAAAATATAAATACGCAGAAAACATGCTCAATGTTCTCTACCAGGTGTTCCCCAATTGCCGAAATCATATTGAGGAAATTGACGTGGGAACGCCTTTGACACACATGCGGTATCTCGGACATCCGGGTGGAGCGATATACGGATTTGATCAATGGGCTAAAGATACCGAACTTTTTTTGGATAAAAAATCCCCAATCAAGGGATTGTATCATGCCGGGGCATGGATCGGTTCAGGTGGCTTTCAACCAACGTTAATGTCTGGTGCTTCTGCAGCCAGAGCCGTTATTCGATCACTTAAATAATAAAGGGGAAAGATGAAATCGAATATCAAATCGCAAATAGAAGGATATCGCGACATTGTTAAGGAAAACGAAATCCTGAGAAAGCACGCTGACAGACCTACAAATGAAAGAGGTGAGGTTGCAAAGGTCATTAATCGGTATCACCCATCCACGCTTGAACTAAAGGTGTCCGAAATTATTCGGGAAACGGAATCGAGCTCAACATTGAGATTGATTTCAACCTCGGGGTATCTCCCTCCTTTTCAAGCAGGACAATACATTAATTTATTTGTCGAAGTTAATGGGATCAGGACAAGCAGACCCTACAGCATATCCTCAGCCCCTAACCAGGTGGGGTATTACGATTTAACTGTCAGAGGCCTGCAGGAAGGTTTTGTTTCCGATCACTTGCTGGGAGATGTTTCGGTTGGTGATGTCTTGTCATCAACAGCACCCACGGGGAATTTTTATTACAACCCCCTGTTTCATGGAAATAACCTGGTGTATATTGCGGGTGGAAGCGGCATTACCCCATTTATGAGCATGATCAGGGAAGTGACTGATAGAGGCTTGGAGAGGAACATTCACCTGATTTACGGAAGTCGTATTGAGTCTGATATTGTTTTTAAGCAAGAGCTGGAAGAACGTATGAAAACCCATAAACGTCTCACTGTAACCCATGTCATATCAGAGCCGGGAGCAGGTTACACAGGTGCAAAAGGATTCATAACATCTGATGTTATTAGAAATGCTATAAACGATTTTTCGGATAAAATGTTTTATGTTTGCGGGCCTGAAGCAATGTATTCGTTCGTTTTAAAGGAACTTGAAGCAATGAGCATCCCAAAAAGAAAAGTAAGGGTTGAAGTATTTGGACCGCCGGCCCATATTGAGCAACAACCAGGCTGGCCGGAACATGTCAAAGCTAAAGATCGTTTTCAAGTTCGCATTAACAAGAATTCCAAAATCGAAGCTGTTGCGGGAGAACCGTTGATGAATTCCATGGAACGCATGGGGAAATCGCTTCCTGCTTCATGTCGATCAGGTGAATGTAGTCTGTGCCGTACGAGGTTAATTTCAGGGAGGGTGTATCAACCGGCAACGGTGAAAATGAGAAAGTCGGATCTAAAGTATAATTACATTCATCCCTGTATGGCTTATCCTTTGGAGGATCTGGAGCTAAGTTTGTAACAAACCCGAAAACAGTTTTGGAATAATTTGAACCTAAAAATTGTAAGTAGGTGCTTTGATATTTTACTTTTTATTCATTGTACAGGCGGATTTAAGTAATCGGGTACCGCGATAATTATGGAGAGTGCCGCCTGAATTATTGGTGGTGTCCGGTTGATGGAATTGCAGTCAGATCTGAAGGGATATTAAAGGTCGGTTAATACGTTGATTAGATTTTTATCTCTCTTTTTATAAGAAGGTCTTTTGCTTGGCAGTTGAATAATGATCCTCGTGCCCCATTCGGGATCAGATTCTACTTCCATGCTGCCATCATGATTGTGGGTAATAACCATGTAAGAAATGGAAAGACCTATACCCTGACCTTCACCAACAGGCCGTGTCGAGAAAAAAGGTTCGAATATGCGTCTTTGTGTCATCAAATTGATGCCGGAGCCATTGTCCTCAATTTCAATTCGTATTTTGTTGTTCTCATTTTTCGATCTGACGACTATTTTGGGGAGCCGTACCAGTCTATTTTCATTGACTGACTGCACAGCATTTATCAATACGTTAATCAGTACTTTTTGAATTTCAGATTTCAAACAAGGAACTTCCAAAAGGTTTTCATCCAGATCTTTCTGGAATTCAACGTAATTTACCTGGTACCTCTGCTGCAGCTCTTCATTGTTGATCAGCAGATCCAGTGAATGATCAATCACTTGGTTTAGATTAGCGTGTTTCATCTGGGAATCGTTTTTATTCGCAAACAGAAGCATATTCTTGATTACTGCGGAAGCCCGTTCTCCACAATGCCAGATTCCTTTAAGCATTGTTAAAATATTCCGTTCTTTGAGATAGCTGTGCAATTTTTCCAGATCCACCGTGTTGTTGCGAGCAGCTTTCATATTTGCCTGCATCATGGGATCAAGACGGCGTATAATGTTTTGAGTGCTTTGCATGATTGCCGCCAACGGATTATTGATTTCATGAGCAATCCCTGCTGCCATCCCACTGACTGATATCATTTTTTCCGTTTGTATGGCCGCTTCCTGCTTTTTCAATTGTTCTGTTAAATCAGATACAAATCCAAGAATAGCGGGTTTTCCTTCCCACCAGATTGTTGAGGTGACCCTGAGTTCAACCCATTTTGTTTCTTTTTGTGCGGTAACCAGTCTGAATTGGTAGCGATTCATAACGTTCTCCCCCTTAAGCCTTCGGCGATGTCTTTCAATTACTTTTCCCCGGTCCTCAGGGTGAATCGGCATGGTAAAGGGATTGTTCATCAGTTCCCGGTAGTTGAACCCTGTTAAATCAATCATTTTAGGATTGATGTAACGGAAATTGTAATCCTGAGCGACAAAAATTCCATCCCTGGCTTGATTGACCACATTGCGGAATTTGTCTTCGCTGTTTTTCAATTTGGTTTCGAGAGCAGAACGGCGCTCCATTTCATTTTTGAGCCTTAAATTAAGTGTTTCAACTTCCTGCTTTTTGATAGACAATTCTAATTCCAGGTCAGACGGACACTCTTTTGTGCTCAGTTGCAACAGATTTCGCCTTTCTTTTTCTTCTCTGACTAAAATAAAGTGCCTGATTTTTGTTTTCAATTCCAGGCTGTGAAACGGAGGGGTAATAACATCATCAGCACCTGCATCATAAGCTAGGTCGGGTTCGTTTGGTACTTGCCGGGAAGAAATGAATAATATTGATGTAAATTGCAGGCTGGGGGTTGACCGGATGCGATGTGAGATATCCAATGCATCTGTTCCACAACTTCCGATCTCTAAAAGGACTATATCAGGATTGACAGTTTTAATCTTTGTAAATGCATCTTCATCAAAGGGAACGATTCTCAGAGAATACTCATCTTTAAGCAATAAATCCAGACGTTCCAAAACGCTTCTATCGTTTCCAACTATAAATACTTTATAGGGCTCCTCCGATGGGGACTCAAACGTCGAAATCATACCGTTTAACAAATGGGGGTTAGCCTGCGGAATCTAAAATTATCGTATATCTGCGATATTCCATCAAGCTAAAGTCAAGTTTCATAAACAATACCAAAAACCCGACATAGTACAATCGTGCATCATAACAAACTAATACGATCTATAAATTGACTCACCAGTACAAAATAAACGGGGATTTGGTGATAAAACCAAACGAATTTTGGTTATTTGACCAACAAACGTGTGAGAGGGTGTGAGAGTTATGACTCATCTGCCTGGTCAGCTTTTTTACGTCGATAACGAAATGCATAATAATTTAACCCAAGGAGTTTAGCCGCTTTGGTATCATTACCTTCTGCCTGCTTTAGTGCTTCCAGTATCAGATGTCTTTCCAGTTTTTCCAGATTAATGCCTCCCGGCGGCAGACCCGGGAATTCATTGCTGAGCTCAATGTTTCCACTTGATTTGCTGTCTTGAAGGGGAGCACCTGAAAAACCAAGATCTTCGGGAGCCAGGAAATCGCCGGAACCAATTATTGCCCCTCGTTCAATCATGTTTTTAAGCTCGCGGATATTCCCATTCCAGTGGTGGTTTTTTAAAAAAATTTCAGTCTCCGGTGTGAATCCGGCAAATGACTTGTTAAGCTTTTTGCTGAATTCATTCAAATAATACTCTGCAATAGGAATCACATCTTCGTTTCTATCGTTCAGAGAGGGAATTTCGATGCTGATCACGCCAATGCGGTAGTATAGATCCAGACGAAAACGTCTTTCCTCAATTAACTGTTCAATATTTTTGTTTGTTGCTGATACTACCCGAACAGTTGAACGCCATTCCGCAGTCCCACCAACCCTATAGTAGGTACCATCTTCCAGCCATCTAAGCAATTTTGCCTGGGCGTTCAGACTGAGATCCCCTATTTCATCCAAGAACAAGGTTCCGCCGTCGGCTTCTTCCAGTAGTCCTTTTTTTCCTGAAGGTTGTGCGCCGCTAAAGGCTCCTTTCTCATAGCCAAACAGTTCGCTTTCGATCAGTTCATTTGGAATCGCTGCACAATTCAGTGTAACATACGGTCCTGCAAAATTGGGACTTTGATAATGAATGGCCTTGGCAATCAGATCCTTACCGGTCCCGGATTCTCCGGTGATAAGTATCGGCGTATCAGGACTGGATGCGGCCTTGCGGATAAATTGAATGATGTGTTGTATAACGTTGCTTTCTCCGATAATGCACGGCATGTTTTCACTGACTGCTTTTTCCTGCAACTCCCTTACTTCCTTTTGCAGTCTGATGGTTTCCAAAGCCTTGTTTAGACAATGCTTAAGCACCTTGAGACGGACAGGCTTTACGATGTAATCATAAGCACCTGCTTTCATGGAGGAAATCACGGTATCGATCTCTTCAAAGCCGGTGATCATGATGACAATAATCCGTGGGTCAATCTTTTTTATTTCTTTTAAGGCTTCAATACCGTTCATCCCCGGTAAGCCAATATCCAGGAGAATCAGATCGGGGATTTTTTTGGTAAATTTTTGCAGGGCGCTTTCTGCATCAGCAAACGTTTCAATTTCATATTCTTTTTTTAAGCTGACACCAATGCCCTTTCGAATGCTTTCTTCATCATCAATTAAAAAAATAGAATAACGACTCATCGTGTAAACTGCCTTTTTTCTATGGGAAGCCTAATATTGAATTGAGCTCCATTATAAGTTGATTCGCTAATGGTCATCACTCCGCCATGATCGGTAATGATCCTTTGGCAGATACTTAATCCGATTCCTGTGCCCGTTTTTCGAGTGGAAAAAAACGGGTCAAAAATCTTGTCTCTCATCTGTTTGGGAATACCTTTGCCAGAATCGGAGACAGTGATCAAAATATCATTTTCAAGTTGTCGGGAAGCTATATCGATCACTTTCAATTTTTCAATGTCATTCAATGCTGCGACCGCATTGTTGATCAGGTTGATGAACACCTGCTCCATTAAGTGAAAATCGATGAAAAGATCAGATAATTCTTCGTTCAAACGTGTTTCAAGGGTAATTCCTGCGTTGCGAACTGCAGCTTGGCAAAGCCGGACTGCGGAAAGAATTGGTTGATTAATGTTACCGAGCTTGACTTGGGGTTCTGAGGGTTTTGCATAGTCCAACACTCGTTTCACTACAGTCTCTATTTTATCTGTGGCTTTTTCAACCTGGTCTAAAAGGTCCAGGACTTCCTCTTTTGGCTCAGAAGATTCGAGGCTCTCCCGAATTCCCTGAATTAGGAAATTGATACCTGTCAGAGGACTGCGGATTTCATGGGCAATGCCAACAGAGATATGGCCCAAGGATACCATTTTGCTCCTTAGCAATGCCAGATGCTCCATGCGTTTGCTATGGGTGATATCAACCATATTCACCAGGGTCATGATTTCGGAATGATAACGAATCATCCCGGTGCGCACGACCACATGCCTAAATTCATGCCTTTGCATCGCATCATTCCCCGGGTAGAAGCGAATTTCTACATCGGTGTTTAATGGCTTTTTTTGTTTAATAGCATTGCAGATTTGTTCAAATCTTTGGTGATCATTTTCGTGGATCATTAAATCTCGAAATCGGAGCAGGTTTTCATTGGGACTGAATATCCGCTTCTGCTCTGAATTCATGTAAATGAAGTTCTCTCCCCGGATGATACTGATACCCATCAGTGAGCTTTCAGTTAATTCCTGTATCTGCTTATCAGAGTTTTCTTTCCGGTCATTCATGAATTTGTTCATTTAAAGAGTTTTTGATGATAAATTTGTGATAACTCTTTTTTTATTTGATAAGGCAACAGATGTCATAGTTATTCAATGTAAACGTAGATTGCGGCCCGGCAAAAAAATCAGCTATTTTACCAGGTTCTTACAGAAAATACTTAGGTATTGAATAATGTTTGTGTGACTCGTTCCCTTCGCAGATAAGTCAAAAACAATCCAAGACGATCAAGGTTTGCTATTTAACTTCAGATATTTAAATGCGCGCATGGCTTCGTGGCTAATAAATGTAATGTGAAAACGGATTTGTAAGCCAAGGCAATGCTAAACATGATTGTGTTTATCCTGTACGAATTTTGCCAAATAGCCAACTTTTAAATTCAATTTTTTACTTTTTCGCCATATATTCAGTTTTTTCAGCTATTCTTTTTTGAGTATTTTGCAAAAACATGACAACGATCAGAAACCGTTCTCGTCTAGAAATAAAGATAAAAAAAGAGAGATAGTTATGATTTACCTACCTGATTAAAAAGGAGAAATAGAATAGTTGTTGATTCAAAATTTAGATAACTGATTTTTGTTGCCCGGTAAGGAAATCGTTAACTTTTTAGCTTTGGCACATTTCCTGAACTATCTATACAAATATTAACAAGGAGATCCGACAGCAGAACAACATGTTCGGATGTAATTTGATAACAAAATCAATAACGGAACTATGCCAAGGAAACCCAAAGTTTACGTCTACAAAGAAAAGAGCTGGACGTTGAAAGAACTAGAACAGATTTCTCCTGTAGGTAAAAGAACTATTCAAAAGAGGCTGGAATCCGGTTGGTCAATCAGTAGAGCTGTTGAAGAGCCAAAGTACAGTCAGGATACTTTTGAAATTGCAACCGCTGAAGAAGCTTTCCGGGGATGCACAGAAGAGCAGCTTGCCATCCTTGCAGAATTCGAACAACGCTGTGAAACAGCACGGTGGGAATAGCACATGAATACTGTCCACTCCCGCTCTTTTCAGTTTATAAGCAGAATACTGAACAGATGAAGTTCTCCCAATAATGTATTCTGCTTCCAATAAAATCCTCATCATACCCCGGATCTCAAACTAGGTACTATCGGTCAAGTCGTAATTCTCCCTTCTTCCAGTTTAGCTCTTGCCATTTGACTTTAACTTTCTGCAGCAGGTTCATAAGATCGCTTTCCATTTTTATTCCTCCTTTTCGGCGACTATTTCCCACCGAAAGTTACGATCTTTCAATCAAAGTTAATGACCAAAAATTTGCTTTTGCTGAGCAATTTCTGATAAAGTTGTAGTAAGCTTTATTAAAAAGACTTCTTTCCTTTTATCTGAATTATTTGCTCTTTTTGAGGAATTTCCCGTGAAAATCTGTCAGACATGTGACCAATTGCTTGCCGAAGCGATGGCAATTTGTCCTTCTTGTGGAGATGAAGTTGTTCAAGGTAGAAATGCTATAGACGATTACGCAATTGTCAGTGTGTTACAGGACGGGTTTGCCAGCATTCTTTGCAAGGCAGAAAAAGAAGGGTACAAGACACCGGTGTTGATTCGCCTGTTCAAGGACCAATCCGGTGTGAATGAGCAAGTAGCCGATCGTTTGAGAGCGCGGCTGCAACAATTAAATCAATTGTCCGATGAGGGATTTGTCAAACACTATGAATTAAAGAAATCTTCCGAAGGTTTATGGTACAGGGTTAGCGAATGGGTTGATGGGGAAGAATGGAGTTCGGTTTTTTCATCTGGCATTTTTAAAAACTACCGCATAGCTTTTGATTTTTTTCACCAGCTTGCATCCAGCATGAGCGTGTTGCATTCTTCGGGGCATTTTATGCCCCATCTCGTTTTAAGTGATATTATCGCGATCAGGGATGGGACCAAAAAACTGAAAGGAAAGATCGATTTTAAACTATCCCGGTTTTTAAATCACAACCCTCATTTGCCGGGGACGATGCTCAACGATTTGCTAAATTGCCACCCGGATATTGTCAATAAAAAGCCGCTGGATTTTAGAAGTGATATCTGGTCGCTAGGAAAGATTTTTATTGAATTGTTGACCACAGATCTTGGTGGGTGCCCGGTGGTTGGACAAGTGGAAGCCTTAAAAATTCCTCGCAATGCAAAAACCCTGCTTAAGACGATGCTGGCCCAGGATCCTTCCTTAAGGCCGCAATCAATGAAAGAAGTGGCCGATTCACTTGCCAGGATTCTAATCCAAAAACCGGAAAAACCCCCCAGACCCAAATTAGATAAGCAAACCAAGCAATTTCCGGAAGTGCAGAAACTACGGAAACGGATTTGGAACGTGGCAGCTCTTTTTATTATTTTGATGATAATGGCTGTGGGCGGCTTTACTTATTTCGGCTTTTTTAAACCGGACATGGAAGTCGTATTCCAGGAACATGCAAACAGATATTCAAATTCCGTTGCTTTCGTTTTAGTTGAATATGTTGTCAAACAAGAACAAAACATCATTTATCGAAAACGAACGGAAGGCACTGCATTTCTGGTTGATAACGAGGGGTACTTGGTAACCAACAGACATGTCGCTGCTCCCTGGCTGTTGGACCGGGATCTTCATTTATTGATTGGCCAAATGAATAGGCAACAAGTCCCTATCTCCTTTGACTACCGCATGTACCTCTGGTTTGAGGGGCAAAAAGCCTACCAACGAATACCGACCCTCGAAAACAGCCAGGAACTGGCCGATATCTATTACCTTAAGTCTGCTTATCGATCTTATGGCAAACCGCGTGTTGAAATTGCAGGTATCGAACGATCTGTTATATATCCCGGATTTCTTAGCCGTTCGCCGTTAAGGGATGACTTTGCGGTTCTGAAAATTGATGCAGTTCCTCCTGGTTTAAAACCAATCCCCTTGGACGACTCTCCGGATCATAGACATATCAAAAAGCTTTCACCGGTTATCACTATTGGATTTCCCCTTGGCAGCAGGGCACAGGCCAACAGTGTCAATGTCAGTGTGACAAAGGGAAATGTTAGACGGATATTTGAAGACATGATTCAGGTAGATACTTCCATATACAAAGGAAATAGCGGTGGTCCAATTATCGATGCAGAAGGAAAGGCGATCGGAATTGCGACAGGAATCATGTTTGACACAACCATGGGGATGATTCCTGTTATTACGCCATTATCCGATATTGGAATGGTGTTGCCCATCAGAAAGACCGTAACTTTCCTTGAAGAATTAAAATCAGGTCAACACAAATGGAATGGTGTTCTTGATATATCCATCGATCAAAAAGTGGAGAAAATTAAAGAACTGGCCATGAAAGGGAAATGGAAAACAGCTAGCGGCATAGTGGACAATGAGCTAAAATTCAGTCTGGATCCCAAATTGATCACCGCTGCCGGTTTCATGCATTTCTGCCAGGGAGACTATCCACTTTCCAAACAATTGTTTGAACGGGTGGTATCAATGGATCCCCAATACTACGAGGCCAGTCTGATGGTTTATTTGATCGACTGGCTCAATGCTGATCTGGCAGACAGCCCCTACAGAAAGCGATTGTTGGATATTGATTGGCGATCCTCCGCAGAGTTTTATGGGTATTTGACTCGAATACTTGAGGAAAATATCGATTTGCAATCGGCCTTGCAAGGGTGGCATACGCAAAGCGAAAAAAGCTGGATCTATTATATCGCTGCCCTGGTTCATTATAAATATAAACAGACTGAAACAGCTCACAGGTTACTGCGGCAAGCAGCAAAAGTTGCCAAAAAAGATGATTGGGTTTTGTATCTGATTCTCGCAGAATTGAAGCAAATGCAGGATCAGCAGTTGCTGTTATCGAGAGGTAATTTCCAAAAACGAAAATTGCAAAGAGAAATCAAAGCGTTTTATGAGTCTATGATCAGTTCACATGCGAAAAACGTCGTTCGTCGGGAACAAGTCACACCTTTGTATTCTAGGTTGTTGGTTCCGTCCATAAGAGTGGATGACAAAATCATGGTTCTTAAACGATTGATCGAACTGGATCCGGGGAATAAAGACACACTAATCTCACTGGCGTTTTTCAATGCAATGGAAGGAGATTGGCAATCTACTCTTCAATACATTGATGAATATATGAGCAAAGGTACAAGGGAAAACAAAGCATATCTGAGTATACGTGTCCTCGAGCTTGGTGTGCTTAAAATAATTAATTCGGAAAATGCCGTTATCGAAAGAAAACGCATTGAAACCCTGAAACAGATTAAAAACCCTTGGTATCGATCCCTGCTGAATGGACTGTCCCAGAAACAACCAACTATCCGCCTGACAGGAAGTGTCGCAGAAAGCCCTGAATATCTGCTGATATCTCATTTTGCCCTTGGTTTTTGGGCAGAAGGAAGTGGCCGGATCGAAGACGCCATAAATCATTATAAAGAAGCACTCAGTACCTATCTTGATGGTTGGTGGGAATATGAATTTGCCAAAATCAGAATTAGAAAACTGAGATCCACTCAATCCGCTGTAGTTCGATAACAATACCTCATAGCTCTATTTTATCATTCAGGCTGTTAAATCTTTTAACAACCCACAACTCTCATTTCTTATTTCAAATTTGTCTATTTGATTTTAATGGCAGAGTTATTTTTTGGTTGAAATAAAGAGTACATATGACTTCATGATTTATTTTCTGTCTGAATTTCCTTCCTTACATTTACCGGTGAATTCTTAAACATTCTTAACAAATTCGCGAAGTTGGTTCATATTCTTTTAACATTTCTCACCTAGCTTATAATTATGGTTTTAAACGCGCTGGAGAATCGGATCAAATCAACGAACGAATTTTCCGGGGAACAAATACGGGGTGCGCAGCTATTGAAAAATCAGCCCCTTCAGTGTCGTTTGTATACAAAAACCTACCGTTTGTAACCCCATCGTTCATTTTTCGATCCGTCGGGCAAGAATAGAATTCAACTCAAAACATATTGTCCTGTTTTCAATTTGGTTTGAAATTATTATTGACCATTGAGGAAAAATGAAACGAATACAAACAACAGCGATTTTCTTGGTAATCGCATCCTTATTTTTCATGAATGCTGCTATTGCTGCAGATGGATTGAATCCTACCAATGTTAAAATTACAAAGATCTCTCCTAAAAAGCTCAATATTCACAAGACTTACGTAGGGTATTTGAAGCCGCAGGATCGGGTTGTGGTGCGATCGGAAACTTCAGGCACAGTGGAAAGAATCAATGTGGATGAAGGTATTAAAGTAAAATCCGGTCAAGTACTGGTTCATGTGTCAACAAACGAATTGGAACTAAAGAAAACCATTGCCAGAACCAACTATAACCAGGCCGTTTCCGACTATAGAGTGGAAAAAAATCTGTATTTGAAAGATTCCGATCAGTCGGTTCATGTCAGTTTGAAACAATTACGTTTGCAGGCTGATCTGGCAAAAGCGGATTATGAAAACGCATTAAATGAATATGAGGTGCAAAAACGATTGTTTAATAAGGATATGACCAGTGCCACTTCTTTTGACAATTATCGGACTGCCATGGAGATCAAGAGAATCACCTGGCAGCAAGCCGTGTTGGAATGGGAACAGGCAAAAATTAAAGACAAGACACGTCTGGAAAATTATCAGAATGCCATAGAGATCAATAGAGCAAATTTGAAACTAGCTGCCTTGGAGCTGGAAAAATCAAAAGTAAAGGCACCATTTAATGGAATCGTTAAGGAAAAAATTGTGCAAATGGGTGGTTTTATCCAGAACGGAAGTGATTTGTTTGAATTAATGGATATTTCAAAGGTGCATGTCAGAATCAATATTCCTGAAAAGGAGATGAGGTTCGCATCAGTCGGCAAAGCTGTATCAATTAGACTGGATGCCATGCCCGGTGAAGAATTCCGAGGCAAAATCAAAACACTGGGATTAGAGGCAGATATCAAATGTCGATGTTTTCCGGCTGACGTTGTTATCGATAACGAAGAGCAACGTCTGCTACCGGGAATGATGGCAAAAGTAAAGATGCTGGCTTTTGAAGAAGCCAATCAGATTATTGTACCCAGACATTCAGTAATAGAGAAGCTAAACGGCTCAGTCGTTTTCATAGTCCGTGACGGCAAGGCTGTCCAAATTCCGGTTGTTCCCGGAGCTATGATCGAAGAAAACGTTCAGATCGTAAGTGGCTTGAGTTTTGGCGACCAACTGATAGTGGTTGGTCAGGATTTGCTGGCTAACAACGAGCCTGTGACTGTTGTCAATGCAAACCAAAAACTGGCCAGAAAATAAGGCAACGGCAAATAAAAATATTTAACCCTTAACTCATCATGGAATTCTCAGTCAGCAAGTTTGCGGTTAAAAAGCCGTCAACTATATTTCTTTTTATGGTATTAATTGCCGTTGTCGGTTGGGTGTCGTACAGGGATCTTCCCAGGGAAACTGCCCCTGATATCACCTGGCCGCATCTTTATGTAACCGTCCCATTTCCAGGAGCAACTCCCAGTGCGGTCGAAGCCCAGATAACAAATAAACTGGAGCAGGAACTTCAGAACATTGAGCATATGGAGGAGATGAAGTCACGCTCTGCCAACGGATACGTCACTGTGGATCTGAAATTCGATTTTGGAGTCGATCTGGATGATGCCAGAATTGATGTCCGTGAAGCTCTGGATAAAGTAAAACCTGATTTGCCGGAGGAGGCGGAAGACTGGACTATCCAAGAATTCAATCTCTCAGAGGAACCGATTATTACCATCAATCTTTCATCTGATGTTGGTTTGCTCCTACTCAAGGATGTGGCTGAAGATATGAAGGATCGCATCAAAGCAATTCCGGGAATCCTTGAAGTGACCAGGTTTGGTGGATTGGAAAAGGAAGTGCAGATTCGTGTTGATCCGGAAAAACTAATGTACTACCAACTGGATCTTAACGATATTACAGATACCATTCAAGACGAAAACAGAACGATTCCGGGCGGAACAATGAAAGTCGGACCGCGCGAACTATTTATCAGTGTACCGGGTGAAATAACCTCGTTTCATGAATTGAAAGAGTTGATCATTGCCGATTATGAAGGTGCACAGGTAAAAATAAAAGATGTTGCAGATGTCGAATTTACCTTTAAAGAAGTCGAAAGCAAGTCACGCTATGAGGGATTGGAATCTGTTTCCTTGCAAGTATCGAAGAGAAAGGGAGAGAATCTCATAGAAATAGCGGATAAAATTAAGGAAATTGTTGCAGAGTACGAAAAACGCTACGAATCCCGCATTACCTTTTCAATTCTTAATGACAATTCAATAGAAGTTTCCAAGTTTGTAAGGGATCTGGAAAACAACATTTATACGGGTATGTTGTTTGTTTTTCTGGTGTTGTTCTTGTTCCTTGGTCAAAGAAATGCCGTATTTGTAGGGATTGCTATACCGTTTTCCATGCTGATGAGTTTCATGGTATTGAGCGCTATTGGAATTACACTAAACTTCATTGTGCTGTTTAGTCTGATCATTTCATTGGGAATGCTGGTGGATAACGCTATTGTCATAGTTGAAAACATCTACCGTCATGTTCAGGCCGGAAAGGGAAGAATAGAGGCTGCTATTACCGGTGTCAGCGAGGTGGCAACGCCTGTCATCGCCTCCACAATGACAACCCTGCTGGTGTTTTTTCCGATGATTTTTATGCCCGGAATTATGGGTGAATTTATGAACTATCTGCCGAAAACCCTGATAGTCACACTGACCTGCTCTTTGATTGTGGGCTTGATTTTTAATCCGGTGGTCTGCTCTCGTTTGATGAAAAAGCCAAAAGAGGTGCAAACGGCAGATGAAGTGGAGCTGGTTAAACAATCAAAGTTCTTAAATCGCTACAGTCGTGCTTTAACCTGGGCGATAGATCATCCGGTAAAAAGCCTCGGCATCATGGCTGGTTTCTGGATATTAATGATCGCCATCTATTTTGGTTTGGTGAATCCAAAGGGTGAAACAGAGTTTTTTCCAAAACAAGAACCTCGAGAGGCAATCATTCGTATTACGCCTCCTCAGGGAACAGTACTTGATGTGTCTGATTTGTTTGTGAAAGATGTTGAAAATGAAGTCCTTTCTTATACCAAATATACTGATTCAATTGTTTCCAATGTAAAACAAGACAGCAGCGAAATCACTTTGGCATTTCCTGATTGGAAAGAGTGGGATGGATTCAGACCGTCGGGAATTTTAGAACAAGTGCGCGGCTTGATGAATTCTTTTACCGGAGCGGAGGTAAGACTTGATGAGAGAACCGATGGTCCTCCGGTTGGCAGGGATGTAAATATTGAACTCATGGGTGAAAATTTACAGGAACTCAAAAAAGCATCCGACGATGTTAAAGCCCTGATTAAGGATGTTCCCGGGTTAGTGAATCTGGAAACCAGTGCTGATTCAAATCGTGCACAAATCAATATTGCGATCGACAGGGAAAGAATAGCAAGACACGGACTGAGCACTACGCAAGTGGCATCCATCATCCGGACTGCATTTAACGGAAAGGATGTCTCTACGTATCGTGTTGATCAGGACGATTATGATATTGTGGTCAGACTCGATGAACGTTTTCGAAGATATGATACGGATGTGGAATCTCTTTATATTAAATCTTCCAAAGGTCATATTGTACCGTTAAGTGAACTTGCAACCATTAATCGAGAGAAAGCCGGAGGAACAATTTTTCACAAGGACCTGAAGCGGATTATCTCTGTAGAAGCGGATTCATCAAGGGATCGATCCGGCGCGGAGGTCCTGAAAGACGTGAAATCTCGTTTAGAGAATTTTAATATTCCGGACGGAATTACAATTAACTATTCCGGTGCCGACGAAACCCAAAAAGAGACCCAAGAATTTCTGATGCGAAGTTTCGGTATCGCTGTGTTCTTAATTTTTGTTCTTCTGGTAACCCAGTTTAATTCATTTGTGCTTCCGTTTATTATCCTTGCTTCCGTATTTGCCTCTATGGCTGGAGTTTTCCTGGGGATGAGCGTTCATGCAACGCCGATAAGTGTACTGATGGGAGGCATTGGGGCGATTTCTTTGGCGGGAATTGTCGTCAACAATGCTATTGTGCTAATCGATTATATTGGGCAGTTAAGAAGGAGAGGATATTCAAGCCGAGAAGCTGTGGTTCTGGCAGGTATGACAAGATTGAGACCCGTCGTCTTAACAGCAGTGACCACCATTCTTGGTTTGTTACCTATTACCATGGGAATGGATATCGATTTCTATCGTTGGCCAAATGTCGTACTTTTTGGTTCCGAAGGGGGAACATTCTGGAAACCCATGAACCTTTCCATTATCTACGGACTCGCAGTGGCAACCTTTCTGACTTTATTTTTGGTGCCCGTGTTGTATTCGGTAGTGGATTCCGGAAAGACAAAAATATCCGGACTTTCTTCCAAAATATCGCTGCCGACTATAGATTTCAGCAGCCTAAAACAAAAAATTAAACTGAGATTTAAAAGGGTCCCGGAAGTTAAAAACTAAAACGGGGAGGTCGGCCTGTTAGTTTTTTTGTGGATCCAATGTCATCGACTTAAAGAGATTGTGACTGTTTGTCATCCTGAACGAAAGTGAAGGATCTGTAGGAGCCACCGAGAGATTCTTCACTTTCGTTCAAAATGGCATCTTGGCCACCTGTCTTTCAGTTGACGACATTGTTTGCGAATCGACCGATTCAAACTAAATCCCTCAATCAAGCAGTCTGTTTCACCTTTGATTGACTGTTTCCGATAGCCGGCCACACCCTGATGAATCCTGCAATAACCCCCATCAAAATCCGGAAGGGCTGTAAATGTCCGGAATTGTTTGATCGCTTGATGTGCAGCACCGGCATTATCTCTGATTTTGGTTGCGGTAACAACTTCAATCTGTTGGCTGACAATTGTGCCGATTACAGCTCCAACAATCCCCAAAATCGTAGGGAGCAGTTGACTTTTTGAATATGTAGACTAAGATGGACTCGAATTTCGTTTCTGATTGTGCCGTACCCTAAAACAACAGAGGAATATGAATTACATAAAGCAATTTTGCCTTGCCGTCGGAATGCTATTGGTAACAGACATGGTGATGGCCGGAGATTATGTGGACAATGGAAATGGTACTGTCACAGATAAAAAAACCGATTTAACATGGCAAAAAGGTGAACAAGGTAAGATGAGATGGGAGGTTGCACGAAAATATTGTGATATGATGAAGCTGGCTGGATATAATGATTGGCGAATGCCCTCCAAAAAAGAGTTGATGACATTGGTTGAAAGAAACATGTTCAATCCCTGCATCGATCGCCGGTTTTTTCCGGATGCCCAACCAATAGACTATTGGACCACATCACAGGGCACTGTTTCAGTCGGTAGCGCTGCCTGGCTGGTTAATTTCGGATACGGTGATACCCACTTTTTCAACAAATCCAACGAATATGCAGTCCGCTGTGTTCGCTGATTGATCGGTTTCATACGCTTTTAAATCCACGAATTTCGTTTCCGCTAAAATATTAAGATCCTGCCTAATTGATATTATTTTCATTGAAGTGAGCGTTCCAATCGCGTAAAATGGTGACCAATACCTTTCTTCGCCTGCTTCCTTCAATGAATACTAATATGGTTTATGAAACCTCCCGTTATACTTGCGGTAGACGATAGACAAGACAATTTGTTTATCCTGAAGCAACTGATCGCGGATAATTTCTCCAAGTGCATTCTTTTTACGGCAAACAGTGGTGAAAAGGGGATGGAGATTGCCAGGGAAAGCAGTTTGGATGTTGTCATCACTGATGTGCAAATGCCCGGAATGAGCGGCATCGAATTCTGCAGGAGGCTAAAATCCCTGCCAGAAACTGCAGATGCAATTGTGTTGCTGCTTACAGCCCACAAACCGAAACCGGAGCTGGTGGCTGAAGGTTTGGATGCCGGGGCGTTTGACTTTATCTCCAAGCCGGTTGATAACCTTGAGATTACTGCACGGATCAATGCTGCTTTGAGAATAAAGGCAGCAGAGGTAGAATTGCAAAATGCCCACGATCGTCTGGAACAAAAAGTACTGGACAGAACAGCTGACCTGGAGGCAATCAATCAACAACTAGAGAAAGAAATTGATGAGAAAGAAACGATTGCAAAAGCTCTTAGGGAAACCAATCAACTGATACTGACAGCTATGGAGGGAACTGATGAAGGTATGTGGGACGCTGATCTTTCTAGTGGTTTTGTGACATTCGATGAAAACTGGACAAAAGTGCTTGGGTATGACGGCACAAACAGGCGCTTTGGTCGTGATTGGTGGAGCGAACATATTTCGGAAAAATACCTGGTAAAAATCTTTAACGCGGCTAAGGACTATCTTGCTGGTAATGAAAAATATCTTGAAACCGAGTATCGAATAAAAACTAAGCAAGGGGAATGGATCTGGGTCCGGGCCAGGGGAGTTTGTGTAGCTTTTGATAAAGATAATATGCCACTGCGCATGATCGGTACCCAACGTGATATTACTGAAAGACGCAAAGCTGAAGAAGCTTACCAAAAACTGGTCAAAGCTATCGAACAGGTGGAGGATGTTATCATTATTACAAACCCTGAAGCCGAGATTCAATATGTAAATCCGTCTTTTGAAAAAGTGACAGGCTTTCAGTGTGAAGATGTAATAGGCGAGAATCCAAGGATTCTGCAAAGTGGAGCACATGAAGATTCTCTGTACGAAAAAATGTGGCAGACGCTGACATCAGGCGAAACATGGAGTGGAAAATTTATCAATAAGAAAAAAGACCAATCTTTTATCAACATAGAATCAACCATAACACCGATCAAAAACAGACAGGGAGAAATTTACAATTATATTGCGGTTCAAAGGGATGTGACCAAACAGGTGAAGATGGAACAACAACTTCGCCAGGCTCAGAAGATGGAGGCAATTGGCACACTGGCAGGAGGGATCGCCCATGACTTTAATAATCTGCTTTTCGCCATTCAAGGTTATAACAGCCTGTCTTTAAAGCTGTTAAACGAAAGTCACCCTGTGTGCGGTCATTTGCAAAAATTGGGGCAGGCCGCTGATCGGGCTAAGGACCTTGTTGCACAAATTCTTACTTTTAGTCGTCAAACCGATCAAAAACTAAAACCCATCATGATGCAGCCGGTGGTCAAAGAGGCTATGAACCTGTTGAGAGCAACCATACCGACAACCATTGAGGTAGAACAAAGCATCAACCCTAACGGTGCCTTGATTCTAGGCAATGTCACTCATGTTCACCAGATTATCATCAATCTTGCTACAAATGCTTACCAGGCCATGAAAGAAACAGGGGGGCTTCTTACTGTCAGTTTGAACACAATTGTTGTTGATCCCGAATCTGATAATGGTTACCAAGAATTGGCCCCTGGGAATTATGCAGAATTGATTGTATCAGATACTGGTCACGGTATGGAGCAGGCTACCCTGGACCGCATTTTTGAACCTTATTTTTCCACCAAGGAGCAAGGGGAAGGAACAGGTATGGGATTGTCAATTATCCATGGTATTGTGTCTGCCTATAATGGAAGAATCATGGTTGAAAGCGAAAAAGGAAAAGGTACGACATTCAAAGTATTGATTCCTGAAATCGACACCTCTAAAGTGAACGAAATAAAAGAAATTCCTTTAACCGATCAGAAATTGCAGGGAAGCGGTAACATTCTAGTTGTAGATGATGACGACCAAGTATCAGAAGTATTAAAAAGTATGTTGGAGGAATTGGGATATCATGTTGAAGCATATACCTGCAGCGAAACATTGTTACAGGTATTTGAACAAGATTCCAATCATTGGGATGCATTAGTAACAGATATGACCATGCCGAAAATGACAGGAGCTGTCCTGGCTTCCCGAATATTATCTATCAAGCCAAATTTTCCAGTGGTTTTATGCACTGGTTACAATGATACCATTGACGAAAGTAGGGCAAAGAAAATGGGTATCAGGGAGTTCATTTTGAAACCTGTTTCGTTCAATGATTTGGCGATTACAATGAAAAAAGTGCTTTCAAACGCATAAACGGATTACGTTTTAATCCATTTCTTCAGAACAACGCGAACTTCATCAGGATCTATAGGTTTTGAAACATAATCATCAAATCCTTCTTTGAGCAGGCTTTCTTTATCTCCTTTCATTGCTTTTGCTGTCAGACAAACGACAGGAATTTTTGAAAGCTCAGGATCTTTTCTAACCTTTTTAATCGCATCAATACCACTCAGGCCAGGCAGTTGTATGTCCATCAAAACCAAATCCGGGTTTTCCAGTTTCATTATATCCAAAGCCTTTTCTCCATGCGCAACTGAGATATGGTTATAACTTAGCGTATCCAGGATGGCCCCGATAGTTACAAGATTGTCAGGATTGTCTTCCACTATCAGTATTTTGCAATCCCTTGGTTCCTTGGAAAAAGGTTTTCCTCCATTGAGAAGTTCCTGGCTGACCGGATTCCTTTTTATTGTATGCAAATCCGTCTTGAACGCAAAAAGACCGTCGATGGCGCTCAGCAACTGATCTTTATTAATCGAACCTTGATGGGTTAACTCCTGAACATTGTTGTAAACCAGCTTCTCCCTATGTTGCTCGGTCAAATCTTTAGCAGTTAATATAAGGACCGGTGTTTTCATGGTCGCGTCGGATAACTGCAGATACTCTAAAACCTGGAAGCTATCCATCTCCGGCATCATTAAGTCAAGTATCACTGCATCCGGAACGTTGTGTTTCAGAATTTTTACGGCCTCTAAACCACTAGAGGCCACTAAAAAACTATAGTTTTCCTCTTTTAATATCGAGTGAATCTGAAGAGCCGTGACTTCATTATCTTCTACTATGAGCAGAACGGGTTTCTTTTCGCTGATAAACTCCTTTGGATTCGCTTCTAGCGAATGCTGAGCACTTGTATAGCCTTCCGGATTTGATGGTTCATAATAGAGATCTGTTTGGGTTTTCTCCGGCAATTGAAGGGTGAAAGTGCTGCCTTTTCCCAAGGTAGATTCAACGTTGATAGTACCCCCAAGTTTTTCTGCCAGTTTCTGACTGATTGCCAAACCTAGTCCCGTACCTTCATGTTTTCTTGATATGGAACCATCCACTTGTCGGAATTCGCTAAAGATATTATCCATTTCCCCAGGTTCGATGCCGATTCCTGTGTCTTCAACAGACCAATGGACTTCATTGTTGTCCTTACACACTTTCAGCTTGATGCTTCCGGATTCTGTAAATTTTACGGCATTGGAAACCAGGTTCAGCATGATTTGCTGGATTTTTCGTTCATCAGATTGAATCTGCAGATTTTCTTCCACGTTGAGGTCAAGCGTCACCTTATCAGTATTCACCAGCGGAGTAACTGTTTCAACAACCCGCTTCATCAATTCTGAAGAGCTGAATTTACTCGTTTCCAGTTCAACACGACCAGCTTCAATTTTTGATAGATCCAGTATATCATTGATCAGCGATAATAAACGCCTGCCGTTTCTTTCAATAATATTCAGATACTCATGTTCTTTTTCTGTATCCTTACCCGTTCCCTGCTGAATCATGAGTTGTGATAGTGCCAGAACACTGTTAAGCGGAGTTCTTAATTCGTGACTCATGTTTGAAAGAAACTCGGATTTCAGCCGGTCAGCCTCCTGCACTTGTTGACGTTGCCTTTCCAATTCTGCTTTCTGAACCTTCAACTCATCGGCCTGAAATTGTAGCTCCTGATTGAGCGCCGACAGCTGTTCGTTGGAAGCGTTTAGTTCTTTGGTTTTGCTTTCCAGATCTTTATTTGCCTGCTGGGTGATGGAATAAAGCTCCTGAACTCTTTGATTTTGTCTGGCTGCGTTGGAGAATGTGGACATGATTTTCCCGCATTCATCCAAAACCTCACGTTTATTTTCGTTGATTTCAGTAAACGAGGCGATTTCCAATACTCCAAGTAATCTTCCTTCATATATCAAGGGCAGGGCATAAATGTGTTTTGGCACTTCTGCTGCTGTTCCGCTAATACCTTCCGCTTCATTTCGCTGAATGTTGTTAAGCAATATGGGTGTTTTTTCGAGGGCAACCTGTCCTACTATCCCTTCGCCATTCCTGAACTTATTGGCAATATATTGCCTTTCCACAAAGGCATAGGACGATACCAGTTGAGAACACTGCTCTTGTTCGGAATAACTGTAAACTGCTCCAACACAAGCTTCCACAAAACGACAAATGAAATTGATTCCTTTCTGAAGCAGATTCGAATAATCCGGCTCTCCGGATAATTCTTCATTAAATAAATTAAGACCGTCCCTTTGCCAAATTTGGATTTCAAGCCTTTCAATCAGGTTATTAAAATGAGATGAAAGATCCGATATTTCGTTGGTACCGATGATGTCCGCTTTTTTCAGATTTCCGGTTGTATGAAACAGTGACATGGTATCAACCAAATGGCTTATGTTTCGATTAATACTTCTTAAAACCACAGTTAAAATAAAGACAAAAATCAAGGTAACGATAATAATTAACAAAATGATCAGGACCGCGATTCCCTGCCAAACAGATGAAGCATCCATTAAAAATCCTTTGGCTTTTGAATGGGCATAACCGGAGAGCTCTGCCATTTGCCGTTCCAGCTTGTCGACATAGTTGGCACCCTTGTTTTTGGTAATGTCTCGAGCTTCCTCATAGTTTTCAGCTGCAACCAGATCGATAACCATCTTTCGGATCGGTTTCCATCCGGCGAACATATCGATGGTTTCCTGAACAAGCTCCTTTCCTTCAACACCGAGAATATTATTTTTCACAATATCAAGGTTTTGATAAACCAATCGTTCCTGATACTGGACTTCGATGATGGCTTGCTGCAACTCGAAAGCATTAGTTGAAGTGGATACATCTTTCATTGTGCGATGAATCCGAATAACACCGGTATTTGCCCTCTGAGCCGCATTGGAAACAGTAAATGGATGGTCATACAGGTTTTGAGTTAAATTAAACAATGTTTTCATCTGAAAAAGTGAAAATGTTCCAAATGCAATAAACAAAAACAGAAAAAAGAAAAAAGACATCAAAATACGCCATTTTATACTGATATTATTTAGCCAATGCATGGTTTTCCTCGTTGGTTTGGTAGAAAGTTAACCAATGATTGATACGCTTAGGATAGAGCGGCAATTGTGGACCGGTGAATTTGATGTTTCTATCTTTTTCAAGCAAAGCCGGAAGTCTGTTGATATCCTTTAACACGATGATATAAGGTTAAGTCTGTAAATGCTGGAAAAACCGCCTTTTTCAGATTTATAATTTGATAAGGAGGATATCTTGAATCGAAGAAAATCTTTGTCAAACATTATGAATAAGGTGTCGTTGATTGTCAATTAAGCAAAAATTTCAATAAATTTACTGTGATTGTTCGCAAACTGGAATCTGAGACGCGGAGTTTCCAAAACTACTGGATAAAGTGAAAATGAAGCGTCGTGTAAACACTTGGAAAACCAAGGAAAGACTTGTTATTTTTTCCATTTACTTTAAACTGTCTATTCATAAGCCGGTGATAACAAACGGACTTTGAGACAACTTCATCATGCCGGACAGGTATTTTTTTTAGGAAATTCATGGGTGTACCCCTAAACATTCTAACCCAATCTCAACGATTCTGGTATGCCCAGATGGTTATTGCAGCTATACTGGCTGATGAAGAAATTACCAAACCGGAAACCGATTTTATCAAGCAGATCCTGCCGATAGTTAAAAAGCCGGAAGATCGACAGGAACTGGTTAACCGAATTGCTGCCAAGAATCCACCCGCCGTATTCAGACCACCCGGTGTCCATCCTAAAGTTCTCGCTGCTGTTTTTATTGAACTGGCATTGGTTATGATATCCGATGTAGAGTTTGCCGAGAAAGAACGTGAATTCCTGGAAAATGTGGCAGATGTTTTCAAATTTACTAATGGGTACTACAAGGAACTTTTAGTCTGGTGTGAAGAAGGGCTGGATTGGAAAAACAGACAACTTGAATTCGTGTCATCAACCGGGAGTTCTGAACTATTGCAGGTTCCTGTTAACAAGCTAAATCCATTACAGCAAAGATGGTACGCAGAGACGTTGATTTCGAGCATTATGAGTGATCAACAGCTTGATCAGGCGGAAGTTCGGTTTCTTAAAATGGCCATAAATCTCATCAAAGATGACAGCCAGCGCAAAGAGGTCACAGCCATAGTCCGGCAGAAGCGTAAACCCGTATTGTCAAAACCCCAGGGTATTCCTAAGAATTATTTGGTTCGGATATTTATCGAGGTTATGTTGATTATCTCTGCGGATGAAAGTCTCGACAAAAAAGAACACACGTTTTTGCGACATCTCGCAATGAATTGCGATTTTTCCGACAACCTTTTTAACAGGTTGATTAGCTGGTGTGTGCAAGGTATCAAATGGAAGCGGGCTAAAATCCCACTTATAAACCGCTGTAAAATTGAAATCCCAAAACAGGGATTTCAAGTCATCAAAGGACCTAAAAAAGAAGAGGAAAAAGACTTTGACGTTTCCGCAGGTGAAGATAACACCGAAAGTCCAAGTGACAATGAGGTACCTAAGGTCGAAGACAACACGGACAATAATTCCATCACAGATTTCAACATGGATTGTTATGTGTGTGATAGCAAACTGAGCGTTAAGTTTTTTCAGCTCAAAGAAAAGACTCAAAAACCCAAACATAATATTTTTGGGATACCGATCTATCAATTCGCTGCGGAGGGGTTTGACCCGGTGGATTACAATTCATGCAAAGTTGCTGTTTGCCACTCCTGCTATTTCTCCAGCCCTCAAAAAGAAATGTTCAAGCTGGATTCTGGTGATCAACCTCCCAAAGTACTGGATTCGGATCAATTTCGCGAAAAATGGCTGTCTATAAAAGATCAGAACAAAGCCGCCTTGAATAATCACATCGCTGAATTAAGCACCATTAAGAGGTCGATCCCGGCTGTTGTTTCCAGCTATGAAATGGCAATCAGTGCTTCAACAATGTTGGCGGAGATAAACCATAGTCATGAAATTTCCTGGCATACAACAACCCTAATGCTGACGCTTGCACAGGTGTTAATGGAAAACGAAAGACCGGATGAGGCAGACAATCTTTTAAGACAGATTCAACTTCGGTGCATTGAACTGTTTAAAACGGTGAAGAATCGTTTTATAACCTTTCGCAGTGGCAGACTGATTGTGATTATATCCCTTTATTTCGGTGAGAGGGATGTGGCTGAAAATTACTATAACTTTTTTACCAAATTCAGAGATAAAAAGTTCGACAATTTGCGCAAAGAAGACCAGGTGCTGTTTCAGCGGGTTTTTGGAGAATTACGACGAATTATGGAAACTCCAAAGGCTTACGAGAAACTTTCCCTTAAAGGTTTTCTGATCCCCTGAATGATATTAAAACACCTCACCTTTCATGTTGCTGTGTCCTGACATTTGGATTAACTAATCATGTTTCCCGGACTTCATTTTCTTTCTCTTGTTGTAGCGATTCACCACAGAGACACAGAGGTCACGGAGAAAAGACTTAAAATAGTGAAATAACAGACATATGTAGGATTATCGCCACCGCTACTGACTTCGCCAAACCCAGTGAGTAAAAAAACCTGGTTAATCTTTACCAATTTTTTAGGTTTGAAGTCACTTCAATGAATAAAGCTTCGTGTTTTCGTGGTGAAAACAGACAAGAGGTAATTATGCTGAACAGTTACCTCTTGTTTTACAATCATAATACACATTTTAGGATTTGGTTTTGCCTCGTTTAGTCTGTAAGCACAGGCTTCACAAGGGGCCTGGATAGATTTTCAGGTGTCGATTATCAGCAGGTGTTTGCGCAAGCGCAATGTAGAATCTCAAAAACAGGAATTCATGGGTGCATTTGCTCAATTTGACAATGCCACCATTAAGATGAAAGGAAACAAAGTGATGAGTTTGAAAGTCGTTTGGATCTGAAAACTTCAGACCAACCGGCGATGTTATAAAATAAAGGCTGAAGTTGGCTGACACCATTTAAGCTGGTATTTTACATTCTTTGAATTCATACAACTCAGGTATAACATCAATTATCGGCCTTGTTTATATCAGGCAAATGTTGTTTTATTAATACTCCCAAACAATGGTCCTACATCGTCCTCTCGATTTCCTGCTTATATTCATTATCCTGGTAGCAACAGGTCTGGGGTTTTATTATTTCAAGGGAGACGTGGGAAACAAAGCTGAGATTCATCTTGGAAGCAAACGCATCGCACGTTTTGATTTACAGGGCGATGAGAGAATCAAACAAATTGATACCCGCATAGGCAAGATTCGCATCAGGGTTGGAAATGGATCCATTCAAGTGCTGTCATCACCCTGTGATCAGAAAATCTGTATTCTTCAAGGTGCTATCCAAAATACCCATGAACATATTATCTGTCTTCCCGCACAAATGTATATTTCGGTTGTAACTAACGAGAATGCGCACAACCCCTTTGATACCATCGATGCCATTTCCTATTAACCGGAAAGAGCCAGCTGCTGTGAGACCGGAGACCTTTGCCGTTTGTCTGGTGCTGACTTGCAGTTTGCAGATCATGGAAAACCTGTTGCCAAAAATCCCAATCTTTCCCTGGTTACGACTTGGATTGGCATATTGGGTTTTACTACCATTTCTGATCCGGTTTGGAGTCAGACAGGCGCTTCTTCTATTTCTTTTCAGAAACCTGATTACCTTAATTTATGGTGGCCAGATTTTTAGCTCTTTTTTAATCAGCACGTCTGCAGGGCTACTATCACTTAGCGTTTTTGGAACAGTTGGAAGGCTTTTTTTAATTCGCAACAAAATTGGTCTGATAGGTCTCAGCGTGCTGTTGGCTTGTTCCTTTAATATCAACCAACTTGTGATAGTTGATTTTCTGCTAATCAGGCATCGTGATTTTTATTTTCAACTGGCACCGATTCTTTTCTGGTCAGCTGTTTCGGGCAGTCTGATCGCAGCTCTGGTCTATAAAAGCCGGCATGTTTTGGATCGATTGTTTTCGAAAAGCTACTCGTTATCGAAGTCCGTGGCTGAGTTGAATGAGGCCTCACTTAAAAGTAGCGAAAAACTGTCGGCTGCGGTTTCAATGATTGTTTTTTGCTCACTGTTTTTCTTTAACAACTGGAAAATACAGGCGATCTATTTGGTCGTATTGGTTGTTGTCACTCGTTTTAAAAATATCAGACTACTAAAGCATTCCTGGCCTTTTTATTTCTATATAGCCTGGCTTCACCTTTTTCGAACCGAAGGCGTATATGTTTTTAGAGAATGGATCACTGCCGAGGGTTTGGACTCTTTCTTATATTACGCTTTTCGCACAACTAATATAATCGTCTGCGGCCAGTGGTTTGCCCGCTATGTTCCGGCCTTGCTCAAAAGTATCAAGACCAATAGGTTTTTAGAAGGAACCGGTTTTGCGCTACCCGTACTTCCGGCAATTTTCGGGCTAAGTATCGCAATGGGCAAGGAGTTGCTGCAAAAGGTCAAAAGCAGAGAATTCAATGAATTGTTAGATCCAATTATTGAGAGACTTTTGGAAGAGTTTAAGGAAATAGAAAGGAGAAGGAACCACTGAGAAGATTAAATAACGGGTAAATAGAGTTCACCCGTTATTTAAATAATGTTAAATGGGCAACGAAGCTGTCACAAATTAGAAAGCCTGAAATCTAAAATATTCAAACGACTCCTGCTGTTTTGACAGAATTTGCCACAGCCGATTTGTCTTTCATAAAACGGCACAGGGCAGGTAGCAGAAATAGATCAGCCAGCCAGGCCGAGCTGAAAGCGATGGCTGTTAAAAAACCAAAATGGGCAATTCCTTTGTGCACACTCACCAGCTGTGTTGAAAACCCTAAAACTAGTATAATAGTGGTGAAGCTGATGGCTTGTCCCACCTCCCTGACGCTTTTGGTAATGGAATCATAAACTTTTCCCGTTTCCAGCATTCCCGTTCTAAAATGTGTGAGAAAGTGAATCGTGTCATCTACGGCAATTCCAATGACAATAGGTGCGATGATCAAGGTGTCTGCATCCAAAGGAATATTAAAGAATCCCATGGAACCAAAGGTGATCATCACCGGGAACAGGTTGGGGATCATGCCCATCAAACCAACTTTCGGAGATCCGAAAACAAAGAGCAGCATCAGGGTGATTACAAGCAAAGCCAGACCGAAACTCTGGATTTGTGACCAGCTCATGTAATCGATCAATTTCATCATCAATGCCATTGACCCGGTAACTTTCGTTTCCATCTGCGGATAGTCCCGTTTTAACGGATTGAATATCTCATTGGTTTTCTTTTGCACATCTTCAAAAAACTCCAAATATTCAATAGATCCGTAGTTCTTCAAGCGGATGGCTATATGGCCGGTTGAATAGTCATCTGTGACTAATAGCTGCCTATCCTCCCTGTTGGCGTTGTCAAAAAGGAACAATGTCTGACTCAAAG
>JAKSDL010000830.1 GCA_022360105.1 Pseudomonadota bacterium | reverse complement strand
GTTTACGAATAAACCGATCAAGGAATCAATTTCGCCAATTTCCCGCTGTAGCCTGTCAGTTACATTGAGATCAACACAAGGAACATTACCGTCATGTTGAAAATCAGGTCCCTGCAATTTTTCATCCCTTCGGATTGAAATCCAACGCTGCAAAACCATGTCCAGGCTTTCAATGGAAATCGGTTTGGCGATATAGTCAATCATGCCGCTTCGCAAACATTTGGTTCTGTTTGTATCCATTACATGGGAAGTCAGGGCAATAGTCGGGACTTCAATATCGGTAATATTCAATTTCCGGGAACAACTGTTTTTGCTGCAGTCAGATTCTACAATGCCTGGAAAGTTGACATCGAATAAAGCAGCATCAATTTCGTTGTTTGCAAGATGTTCAAACGCAGAATCCAATGAATTTACCATGCATGTTGAATATCCAAGTTTTTCAAGCATTAACTGGATAATCAGCTGGTCAATTTTGTCATTGCTGACCAGTAATACTCTGCATTTTCTCTTTTCCTTCGGATGGAGCAGAGGCACTTCATCTGATTGTCTCGTGGGTTTTCTGTGTTGAGGAAGACCCGGTTCTTTTTTAATTCTCCTATCCTGCTGGACTGTCAAATCCAGAGTAAACCAGAATGTCGAACCTATCCCTTTTTGACTGTCAAACCCTATTTCTCCGCCCATGGCTTCAACAAGCTGTTTGGAGATCACAAGGCCCAATCCGGTACCATCGTATTGTCTCGTCAGGGAAGTATCTACCTGGGAAAACGATTTAAAAAGGCACTTTTTATCGGAATCAGAAATCCCAATGCCCGTGTCGTTTACTGAAAACTTGAGCCGGACAAGCTTTTCATACCGGCTGACCACATCTACCAGAACGTTAACCTCTCCCTTCTCGGTAAACTTAATGGCATTGCCGATCAGATTAATCAACACCTGGCGTATTCGAACGGCATCTCCCTTTAACAATCCAGGAGTTTCAGGTGCAACTTTCCGGGAGACAATTACATTGCCTTCAATCGGATCAGGCTCAAGTTCTTTCAAGACCTTTTCCAAAACTTTATTGATATCAAAGGGGCGGTCTTGAAGTTCGAGCTCTCCGCTACCTATCTCGGAAAAATCCAGAATATTGTTAATGACGTCCAGAAAAGCCGTGGCTGATTGTTGGATGGTTTGAGCAAATTCTTTCTGTTGATCCGTCAGTTCGGTGTTTAACAGCAGGCTGGTCATTCCCAGCACGCCGTGCATGGGAGTCCTGATTTCATGACTAATATTCGAAAGAAAATCCTGTTTAACTTTGTCACTGGCTTTAAGTTTAAGACGGGTTTCTGCCAGCAGGTCTTTTAATTTACCCAATTTACTGACAACCGCGTGCTGTTCGTCAGCTCTGGAACAGCACATGGTGAGCTTGTCCACAAGCATGGAAGTAAATAACTGGTATAGCACCAGTTTGATCTCTTCGGCAGCGTTTTCGGGATCTTTGATAATCTCTGAAATATTCAGGCTAAGCAGTTCAACGGGAGTTTCAGTGATTTCTTTTGCATGACATTTTTTATCAGTTATAAAGCTCATGCCTCCAAACATATCACCTAGGCGGCGTAGTTTGTAGATTAAATTGCCATTGGAATATATGGCTACTTTGCCGCGTATGAGAAAATGTACCTCAGCTGAATTGGGGTTTTCTCGGGGGAGCTCTGTTTGTTCGGGGTATCGTTTAATCTTTAAAAATGGAACGAGATTTTTTAATGATTCTTCTGGTAAATTACTTAAAAGCCGGCTTTTTTTCAGCATTTCCAAAGCTGATTGACCAGCTCTCGATAGCTTAGCCATTGAATTTTCAGGCATTTTTATACAATCAATCGCGGATGTTCTTATAACTGGGAACGGACAAACTTCACCCGGAGGTGGAAAAATGGGGATGAAATTTCAAAAGGGGGGGTACTGTGATTGTTTAACTCCTGAAGACTATTTTATAACAGCTACATCCTGAATCTTCAATACCGGTCATCGCAAATATTCGATAACGAATTGAAATATTGTTCCAATTCAAATCACATTTACTGAATATGCAGTCGTTCAACAAATGTATTTTCCGGAGCTATGGAAATCTTATGAAATCCTGCCCACTCTCCTTCAGTGTAACGACAACAACCGCCGCTATTGACGCAGGTTAAGTCATAAGTTTCCAGAGGTTTGAAACTCCAGCTTTTATGGATGTGGCCATGAAGATAATAGTGGAAGTCAAACTCCTGCAGAATCCGCCTAAGTCTTTTCTTTCCCGATAATGAATGAAAAAAACCTTCATGTTCACCTGGCGGGAGGTATGCAGGATAATGGCCAATTGCCAGTTTCAACCGATCTTTATAGCTATTTTTTAATTTATCTTTAATAACAGTTAGATCCTTACAGAGTTTGCCACGAGAGGAATAAAAGCTTTTTGGGCGGGCCATGTTAAGCTCCAGTATCACGGCAAACTCACTTATTTCCAAAAAGCTGTAGTGAGAGTCTTGAAAAGACGTTTGATTGAATGGCCAGCAGTCAGCAAAATATTTGTAGAGAAGATTTGACACAGGTCTGGTCTTTACATATCGATCATGATTGCCAGTTGTAAAAATGACCTTTCCTTTATTGATCAAGGGATCAAGGGCTTGTCGTGCCAGTTCAAATTCACTTTCCAGGGCAAGCGTAGTTATGTCTCCGGTTATGATTAAGTAATCCCACTCCATTTCCAGAAGTCTCCTGATCAGAACCGATTTTAAATCGTTGTTAAAATACTTTTGCCTTCTAAGTTTGTGATTTAACCAGCCCAGGTGCCTTTTGGTTATCAATTTTCCATTTTCTTTTAAGCCGTTTATAAAACTCTGTTCGTTTACGAAGTGAAGGTCAGAAACGTGTATCAGGGTCAAGGGACGTTGCATAACGGTCTTATCCTTTTGAATCTTTAACTGACTGGTAAAGCAGGGGAAATGAAAGCCGGCCTTGCGTTGGATGCAATAGGTGCAAGTTGAATTCCGAGCTTATCAAATTTAGGCATATTCGCTATGATAACAACTCAATTAAACAATTATTCTCTCTCAACATCTACTTTCAGGCATTTAAATCTGCCTGACAATTGGTTTTTTAAGGAAATTTGAATGGCGACAAGCTTTGAAAAAAAACTGGAGCAATTGGAAAATATAGTCCAGTCCCTGGAAGATGGCACTTCCACATTGGATCAGTCATTAAAAGCCTTTGAGAAAGGTGTAAACTTAAGTCGAGTCTGTCAGGAGGAACTGGATAAAGCAGGAAAGAAGATTGAAATTCTGCTAAAAGAAAACGGTGAAATCAAGGGAAAGGAGCCGTTTGAAGAATAAGTTTCTAGTTTTGTTTGGCATTGCGGTACTGTTTTTTCTGCAGTCCTGCTATTTGCTGGAACAAGGAATCGGACAGATCAAGCTCAGAATGGCCCAGGTTCCTTTGGAGGAAGCCATAGAAAAGGAACAAAACCGGGAAATTAAAAAGCTTCTGGCTAAAGTCCCTGAAATTAAGCAATACGCCGTTGCTCACCTTGAACTGCAGCAAAATGATAACTATACCTCATATTATGTGACTGATAAGGAGGGAGTTGCCTTTGTGGTCACAGCCAGTCCGGAAACCGAGTTAAAGCCTTATACCTGGTGGTTTCCCATCATCGGATCAGTGCCTTACAAAGGCTTTTTTGCCAAAGAAGATGCTTTGGAGTTGGAAAAAGAGCTGAAAGAGAAAGGTTATGATACCTGGCTGTTTGCCGCCCCTGCTTACTCGACCTTGGGCTGGTTCAAGGATCCTCTCACCACACCTATGCTAAAACGTGGCTACTATCCCCTGGTTGCGACGCTCATTCATGAAATGGTTCACACAACCTTGTATGTGGAAGGTGAAGGTGATTTTAATGAACAACTGGCTTCGTTTGTGGAAAACAAAGGCACCATGGAGTATTTTCAGTCCAAAGGGCTAATGACTGAAGAAAAAACTGCCCAAATTGAAAGCCAAAAAGCTAAACGTAAAAAATTTTCAAAATTAATGTCAAAATACGCCTCTTTGCTTAAAGCAAATTTTGCAGACGACATCAGTCAAAATGACAAGAAATTACGAAAACAAATGCTGTACGAGGAGTTACAAAAAGAGGTGGAGCTCATTTATCCGGGACGATCCGAAGGGTACTGGAGATTCAATAATGCCAGAATGTTACAGTACAATCGATACAGGGAAGATTCAGAATTATTGAATGGTTTCTGGCAGCAAAGCAATAACGATTGGAAGCAATTCTGGAGTTTGGTGAACGACCATGTGGAACAGCAGGGATGGTGAAATTGATTCGGTTCAACCAACCTTAGAATCGGTATCTGAATCATTGCTGTATAGGGGAAAAATCTGTAGAAATAAATAAAGATGTCAATTAGGATGGGATATGAAAACAACCTGGTTGATTGGTTTTCGGTTGTAAGCTATTGAATTGAATAATAAAAAGTAGTGTAAGGAGTCTTATGATTGGTGGATTAGGGGTTGGAGAATTATCGATTATCCTATGTATTGTGGTTGTGCTTTTTGGTGCTGGGCGGTTGGCTGGAATCGGCTCAGGGCTGGGTAAAGGAATTCGGAATTTCAAAAAAGAAATCAACCCCGAAGACGAAAAGAAGAAGGAATTGGAAGATAAATCCAAAGATAGTGAAGAAAAAGCAAGCGAATAGCTAAGAATCGAATCTCCTGATTCCTTCTGCTTGTTGCACAAGGCTTTTTAAGGAATCAGGAATCCTCAATTGTGTCTTATCCTTCCGGCGCAGATAAGGTAATCTTAAATCTCATCGTCCTGCCATTTCGGTTTGTCACAACGATAACATTATCTCCAGGTTTATATTTCTCCAGGGCCAGGTAAAGATCGTTTTGATTCCGAATTTCGAAATTGTCGATTTTTGTAATGATATCGCCCAGGGAGATATTTCCCCTTCTGTCTCTGCTAATGCCTTTAATACCAGCTTTTGCTGCTGAACGATTTCTGGAAACGTCCAAGACAACGACCCCTTTGATTCGATATTGGCGGGCAATGGAATCATCCAAAATACTGATACCAATAATGGGTCGCATGATTTTTCCATGCTGGATCAGCTGAGGAATAATTTTTAAAACGGAGTCCACGGGAATGGCAAAACCAACTCCGGAACTGGCGCCGCTGGGGCTGTAAATCAGAGTATTCACACCAATGAGTTTGCCTTTGGAATCCAACAGCGGACCACCTGAATTACCTGGATTGATGGCTGCGTCGGTTTGAATCAGTCCTTCAATTTTCCTTCCGCCAACCTCGATTTCACGCCCCAATGCGCTGATGACCCCCACAGTTAAAGTCGTGTCCAGCCCGAAAGGATTTCCAATAGCCAGTACTTTCCTGCCGACCATGAGGGTGTTGGAATCTCCCGGAGCTACAGGAAACAAAAGCCTTTTTGGGGCTTTGATCTTCAACACGGCTAAATCCTTGCTAGGTGCGACCCCTACTACTTCAGCTTCCCAGGCACTTCTATCCCACAACGTGATTTCAACCTTGCTTGCGCCTTCAATCACGTGATAGTTGGTCACAACCAGCCCGTCTTTGTTCCAGATAAATCCGGTTCCGGTTCCAGCGGGAATCTCATATATATTAAGTGTGAAGTAATCACGTCGAATACGGGAATTTGTTACATATACTACGGATTTGTTGGTCTTGTTAAAAATGTCGATGTTGTTAACTTCATCAGGGGTGAGACCAGCGGTGGATGCTGTTCGAGCAATAGCAGGGGGGGATTGGAGTGAGGCAAATAAAAGAATAGCAACCAATACGTTTAGCAGTTTAAAACGGACTGTTCTGTGAGTCATTATTCCTCCTTTTGTAGATTCTATCCCGGAAAGTATTTCCGGGATATTTATCAGATCAGAAATAAAAACGCTTGCACCTTAAGATTTTTGCTTCTTTTGAGCTCCTCTTTTCTGATGACGTGCGATAGCGGAAAATTCGCTTTTTCTCAGCCGAATATTCTCAGGAGTAACTTCAACCATTTCATCTTCGCTGATGTAATTGATGGCTGTTTCCAGCGTCATGGGCTTAACAGGAGCAAGAATAATATTTTCGTCTCTGCCGGAAGCCCTGATATTAGTCAGCTTTTTTTCTTTGGTTGGGTTTACGTCAAGATCTCCTTCTTTGTTATGCTCACCTATGACCATTCCTTCATAAACTGGAGTTCCGGGTGTTATGAATAATCTGCCTCGAGGTTCGAGGTTAAAAAGAGCATAGGCAACAGCATGTCCCTGCCTGTCAGCAACCAGAGATCCGGTGGAACGTGTGGGAAAATCCCCCCGGTATTCCTCGTATCCGGCCAGGTAAGAGTTCATAATTCCGGTACCTTTGGTGTCGGTTAAAAACTCATCTCGATATCCGATCAAAGAACGGGAAGGAATACTGAATTCGATTCGCACTCTTCCTTTTCCATGGTTAACAAGGTTTACCATTTTCCCTTTTCTGGTGGAGAGCTTCTCCGTGACGATGCCAATATAATCTTCATCGCAATCAATGTAAAGCCGTTCAATAGGTTCCAGCCGTTTTCCTTTTTCAGTTTTATAGATGACTTCCGGTCGACCAACGCATAGCTCAAAACCTTCCCTGCGCATGGTTTCCACGATTATAGCCATCTGAAATTCACCTCGGCCTTTAACGATAAAGGCGTCTTTGTCCGGTGTGTCTTCCATGCGAATGGCAACATTCCTAAGGGTCTCTTTTAAAAGACGTTCTCGAATTTTGCTTGATTGCACATTTTTCCCCTCCTTCCCGGAGAAGGGAGATTTGTTCATGGCAAACCGCATGGAAACGGTTGGCTCGTCCACGGTAATCCGTGGCAATTCCTTGAGAGAGTCTCCTGTACCAATGGTATCTCCGATCCGAACATCTTCAATTCCGGATAACACCACAATCTCTCCCGGATCGGCAGTGGGGGCTTCAACCAAATGCAAACCTTCATAAATCTGAAGTTTGGAAACTTTTAATGGAACCTGGCCTCCTGATTCGGTCAGGCAGATCAGTTTTTCATTGGAATTGGCCTTTCCGTTGAAAACTTTTCCAATAGCTAGTCTTCCCAGGTAATCCGAATATCCAAGATCAGCAACTAACATTTGAAAAGGTTCCCCTTCGGTATAACTGGGAGCTGGTATTTCAGTAACTATGGTTTCAAACAGGACTTTTAGGTTTTCCCCTTTTTCGTCCAAAGTAGTTTGGGCAACACCATCTCTACCAATGGCGTAAATCAGGGGAAATTCCAGCTGGTCTTCCGAAGCATCAAGATCAATAAACAAATCGTATACTTCATCTAGCACCTCATCAGCTCTGGCATCAGCACGATCTATTTTATTGATAACAACGATTACCTTTAAGCCGGCCTTGAGGGTTTTCTCCAATACAAAACGTGTTTGAGGCAAAGGTCCTTCCGAAGCGTCAACAAGCAGTATAGCCCCATCTGCCATACTTAGAGCTCTTTCTACTTCGCCTCCAAAATCGGCATGACCGGGGGTGTCAATGATATTTATTTTAATTCCTTGCCAATCCACAGCACAGTTTTTGGCTGCGATGGTTATTCCTCTTTCCCTTTCCAGATCCATGCGATCCATAATGCGATCATCAACTTCCTGACCTTCCCTGAAAAGTCCGCTTTGCTTGAACATGGCGTCAACAAGAGTCGTTTTGCCGTGATCAACATGGGCGATAATTGCGATATTACGAAGTGATTCGTTTTGAGCAGTTTTCATTTAATATGTTTATTGAAGTCAAATGGTGTCATAGTAAGATAAAACCCCATCAGCAGTAACAATAAAAATATGTATCTCTTAGTATACGCTTGGTTTTTCTCGGGGTTTTAATATTTTTTGCTAATCTTTTAAATGTACTGCTACCTAAAAGACTGAGTCAAACAGTTACTTTTTAATAACTCAGATAAGTTTCGGAAGGTAGATGAAGATCATTCGATTTTGAAGAGGACAAAGTCTGTAATATCATCCGGGTGAACATTATCTTCAGGTATGGTCCGACCTCTCGCTGAAATGCCGGCTTCATGAACGCTTTCCCGGTCACCGGATAACAGATAATGCCAATCCTCAAGAGTATTTCCCTCGGAAAGTCTTCGATATGCGCATGATTTTGGGAGCATGTGCATCTTATCAAAGTTTTTCGGTCGAATTTCAATGCAATCTTCAATCAGTCTGAAACGATTTTTATACGAACGACAGCGACAGCTCTCTCTGTTCAGCAATTTGCAGGAAACTGCCGTATAATAGACTTCCAAGGATTCCTTATCTTCGAACTTGTGCAGGCAACAAAGTGCGCAACCATCACACAAAGCTTCCCACTCAACCGGTGTCATTTGCTCAAGGCTTTTGGCTTCCCAAAACGGTTTTTTTTCTGCTTTCATAACAAAACAAGAAGTGTGAATATTCTAAACACCGAAAGTATCAGCAAGCTTATACTTTTACATTATATTTGTTGTGTATTACCTCCAGTTTACCTGCTGAACCGTTTTAGATCAAATATAATGCAGATTGGATTACTCGTGGAAAGCTAATCATGAAGGATACTCAAGATATATTCGACTACTCTCTTCAGGAACAACTCAAAGAAGGTGCTCCACTGGCAGACAGGATGAGGCCTCAAACGCTGGATCAGTTTGTGGGGCAGAATCACATTCTTTCCCCGGGAAGATTGCTGCGTAGGGCAATTCAGGCGGATCAGCTTTCCAGTTTGATTTTTTTCGGACCGCCGGGTACAGGCAAGACTACCTTGGCCAGAATTATAGCCAACACAACAAAAGCCCAGTTTGTCTCACTAAATGCAGTTCTTTCGGGGGTGAAAGATATAAGAGCCGGTATTGCTTCTGCAGAAACATTCCGAAAGGAATATGCTCGAAAGACCATTTTGTTTATCGACGAAGTTCACCGGTTTAACAAAGCGCAGCAGGACGCTCTTTTGCCTCATGTGGAAAACGGAACGGTCATCTTAATCGGAGCAACCACAGAAAATCCTTATTTTGAAGTGAATAAGGCTTTGGTCAGTCGATCCAGAATTTTTCAATTGGGATCCCTGGAAGATAAAGATCTGGAAAAGGTTCTGGAAATTGCTTTAAAAGATAAAGAACGGGGGTATGGTGACAAATCGATTGAGATCGAACATGCGGCAAAAAAACATCTGGTTCAAGTTGCAAACGGAGATGCCAGGGCCTTGTTAAACGCACTGGAACTGGCTGTCGAAACATCGGAAACAGGAAAAGACGGAACAATTTTTATCAATTTGGAAATCGCCGAAGAATCGATCCAGAGAAAGGCCGTTCTTTATGACAAAGACGGTGATGCCCATTTTGATACGATTTCAGCGTTTATCAAATCGATGAGAGGATCGGACCCGGATGCAGCTTTGTATTGGATGGCCAAAATGGTATACGGCGGCGAAGATCCCCGGTTCCTGTTTCGACGGATGATTATTTTTGCGTCGGAAGACATTGGCATGGCTGATCCCAAGGCACTGCAGGTCGTGATGAGTGCGGCCCAGGCATTCGATTATGTAGGTATGCCGGAGGGAAGGTTTCACCTGGCACAGGCTTGCCTCTATCTATCCACTGCTCCAAAAAGCAATTCCGGATTTGCCTTTTTTGATGCACTGGATGCCGTTCAAAAAGAAAAAAACGAAGAAGTTCCCAACCACATCAAAGATGGAAACCGGGACAAGGAAGGTTTTGGGCATGGTGAAGGATATATGTATCCACATGCATACAAAGACCACTGGGTGGCACAGCAGTACCTGCCAGATGTTCTGCAAGGAAGAATTTTTTACCAACCATCTGATCAGGGGTATGAGTCCGGTATTAAACAAACAGTCATTCAAAGAAGGGAAACACAAATAGCTGCCCTGCTGAATTCTTCAGAAGGTTCCGGAGATAAACAACATGAATACTGGCAAGGTCGAACGTTAGGCAATACAGCGGAACTACTGGCGGATATTCGGAATTTTGTTTTTAATCAAATCTCGTTTCAGCCCTACCAAATGGTCCTTGTATTGAATGCGGGAGATGGTGTCTTCCTTGGAGAGGCCTTGCGCCAAGTCCGGGAAGGCACGATTTACGGGTTAGTGCGCAATCAGCAGGAAAAAGCACTGTTGGAAAAGCATTTTTCCTCGTCGGATTACCTGGATCGCCCCATTATTGATCTTTTAGAGGTCGATAACGGGAAAATAAAAACAGCTCCTTCCCTTTTAAATGATGACACTCAGTTTGATATCGCCATCGGCCGTAACGCTCTTTCAAAATCGGAATCAAACCTTGAATTGCTTAGTACCATCGCAAAGGTTTTAACAAACGACGGCAGCCTTTTTCTTGTCGAAAGCATTCCAGCGGAAGGTCAGCGTTTATCGGAATTCATGGCAGAATCCAAATTCAACAGTGACTTAATGGCCAAAGTGCGCAATGTGGAACAGACAATTTACGGTGTAAATAAAGACGACCATTCGTCCTGGGATGGCAAGGAACTGGAAAAACAACTAAAAAAGGCAGGATTATTCCCTGGGGAACAACAAAAAACAGCGTTTTTTAACAAAACAATGATAACCAAAAATAAAATAGATCAATGGTTTGAGATTGGTAAAAAAACGTCAAAAAGTTTTGCAGATTTTCTTGCAGCTCAGCTTTCGAATGAGGAAATCGAGAAGATTAAGCAACACTTGCATTTTATATTGGCAGGAAAAGTTGTACGTTGGAAATCCAGCTGGCTGTTTGTCAAGGCGAAGAAAAAACCCTGACAAACGATTACGGTCCAAATTAGAAAACCAACGTTTTGATTTGTCGCTTTATCCTGTTTTCTACCGACTCGGACATGAGTTCTTCCAGCCGATTTTCCAGGTTGGCGCGAGTAATTCGCTTCCATTTCCCTGCAGATGATTGCAGGGCAACCTTTCCTTCAGCTATCTGCACCTTACCAATGCGGTTTATTTCCACGACATGAGAGGTCTGAGCAGCTTCCCCCAGTAAAATGGCGGTTTGCAGTGCCTCCCTGACTTCTTCCATGGCTTCCATCAAAATCCTTTTCAATGGGTGTGTTTGAAAATCTGAGGATAAAGGTATCCTCTTAACCTCTCTATCGGCAGGTCAAACAAAAACTTTAAGATGATTTGAGGCGAGAGACTGACTGTTCCTTCAAGTGTTAAGCTACTTTTTAATGAGAGTTGGTGGATCCGCTGTGCTTGATCCACCCTACATGCTTATTTGAAGCTTTAAGATATTAAAATAATTGGGGGCTTTTTGTAGGGTGGGTAATTTTGTTACCCATCAACCGGACTGATTGGATGCAGGTTTGGATTTAATCCTCAGGAAGATAGCTGGTATCGGATACAATCCTGTCTGTGCGATGATCCCGGATAAAAGTTGCCAGCAATCCTTTGAAAATGGTTTTGGTTGAAAGGTCCGGAAAATCGCTTTTAATGGTCTTATAGATTTTATCCGCTTTATCCCAGACTTTGGTCACTTCGTTGATATCCAGTGCC
>JAKSDL010000307.1 GCA_022360105.1 Pseudomonadota bacterium | reverse complement strand
TTTCAGTGGCCATGTAAGAAACAACCTAATTCATAGTTGCAGTTTTTTGTTGAAAACAAGCTTACGAAGGAGTACATTTGTTCCATATTTATAGATAAACTATATTGTTTCAATAATAATTGAAAATCATTAGATTTCCTACCCCGTCCGTTCCACTAAACTGAGAATATCGGCTACCAACTGAAAACCGGTAATTGTTTTCAATGTTTCTTTGATAATTCTCCCAGAACATCGATAGTTTAATTCTCAATAACCTTGTCAAATATTTTATCCTTAATATCTCAAGGAAGAAGTTCAATTAGTCATAATACAACTCTTAAGACCATACGCACTTTCCAATCAGTATTGATCATTTGCCTTTGATTTTTTTTGTTGCCGAGCTGTGGGAAATAGCCCATCCTTTCCAGAGAGTTGCAAACATCAAACGTCAGATTCAACCTTTTTGGTCCTCGTTAAACCGGAGAAAACGTTTATGACTACGTCACAAACTGATCAGACTGAGAGTTTTGATACCTTTTACAAATCTTTTTCCTACGGATCTCGTAGTGACTTGTCTTTTAAGTTTCTGGCTCATTTTTCCGAAACAGAAGCCTCTGAGTTCTTCAAAGAGTTTTTGAAAGAATCTGTCAACGCACTTGATGATAACAAGCTTGAAATCATTGAACAGCTGGTTCTCAAATGGCAGTTCAAAGCCTACGACAACCCTGACAAATTTACCTATGAATCGGGTCCGTTTACCGTTTTGCAAAATCCGCTTTCTAAGTCCACCATCGGTTTACTGTCCTCTAGCGGACATTTTGTTAAAGGGCATGATCCCAAACCGTTGGGAGTTGAAAACATGACGCAGGAGCAGGCTGAACAGAGCATCATGGAGTTTATCAAGGCAAAACCGGAGCTTACGGAAATTCCCACCAACACGTCTACGGAAGACCTGCAGGTCAGGCATGGGGGATATGACATCAGGTCTGCACGCAAAGATCCAAACACTGTATTTCCCTATCAACGTCTCAACGAGCTGGCGGCACAAGGTCAGATTGGCAAGGCAGCAGCTATTGCCTACTCTTTTGTCGGAGCCTGTTCCCAAATGAGGTTGAATAAGGAAGCTATTCCGGAATGGCTGGAAAGTATCAAGGCACAGAATCTTGATGGGATGGTTCTCACCCCTGTCTGACCTGTCTGCCATGTGTCCGTGGGACACATCAGTCGGGCTGTGGAAAAAGCTGGTATTCCTACCGTCATTATTGCCTCAAAGGTATTTAAGACAAAACTGGTTTCCATGTCTGTGCCCAGGTTGTTGTTAACCGAACGGATTATGGGCAGACCCTTGGGGCACCCAGGGGATGTGCAATTTCAAATTAAGGTGCTAAAAAAAGGACTGTCCATGCTTGAATCGGCCACAACCAATGGTACTTACCTGGAAATGACCAATTACTGAAAGATTAAGATTACTTTATCACTGGTGACAGGCTCGATATCTGCCGACAATCCGGCAAGCGATGACCGGCTTTGTCTGCTTCAGCATAAAGAATGCAACCCATTCAAATTGGCTTGTCACAAGATTTTTAATTCAAATAGGGGGAAAGAAATAATGAATGATAAAACCTTCAAGGCACTGGTTGTAACAGAAACAGAAGATAAGAGCTATAAACAGGAAATATCAGATCGTGTCATAGCGGATTTACCGGATGGAGAAGTTCTGGTCCGTGTGCATTATTCATCTTTAAATTACAAGGACGCCTTGTCAGCTACCGGTAACAAGGGTGTTACCAGAAAATACCCCCACACCCCCGGCATCGATGCGGCGGGTGCTGTAGAGGAATGTTCCAATGACCAGTTCAAACCTGGAGATCAGGTAATAGTCACCAGTTACGATCTGGGAATGAATACTTCCGGAGGATTTGCTGACTATATCCGCGTTCCAGCGGACTGGGTTGTGCCCTGTCCCGAAGGATTGGGCCTTAAAGACGCCATGATTTATGGAACTGCAGGATATACCGCGGGGCTGTGTATCGAAGCACTGTTGAGATCCGTTAAACCCGAAGATGGAGAAATTCTTGTTACGGGAGCTTCCGGAGGCGTCGGCAGTATTGCGGTCGCGATACTGGTTAAATTGGGATTTGAGGTTGTTGCAGTCACTGGTAAAACCAGCGAAAAGGATTTTTTTGAAAAACTGGGGGTTAAAGAGGTAATCAGTCGTGAAGACGCCTCCGACTCTTCCGGCAGACCGGTATTGAAATCAAGGTGGGCAGGTGTTGTGGATACAGTTGGTGGTGAAATCCTTGCCACAGCTGTAAAAACAGCCAATTACAACGCAGCGGTCACCTGTTGTGGAATGGTCGCTTCACCTGATCTACCCTTAAATGTATTTCCCTTCATTCTGCGCAATGTTCAATTGCTGGGAATCGACTCCCAGAATACCCCTATGGCTTTGAGAAAAACGATCTGGGATAAGCTGGCCAGCGAATGGAAATTGGAACATTTGGATTCATTGACGCAAGAAATCGGAATGGAACAACTGCCGGAATACATTCAGCAGATTTTGAAAGGGCAGATCAAGGGACGGACTGTTGTTAAGCTTGTTTAAACATGTTACCCAGGGTCGCAATACTATCCCTCTTTCAAGGCACAAGTGTTTGTAAGGCAAAATCCTGATTGAACCTGATAACGAATAGTAGGGCAGGTTCTTTGCCGTGAGTCTCCCAAATTCAGCGACCCCACCAGTAAGCTTTTGCAATGCTAAAACCAGGCAAGCTTTGCATAAGCTTGATTTATGGGCACAAATCCATTTAACATTTTTTTGTTCATTCTCCTAATCCAATCCTCCCGCGGCCACGTAGGGACCAATGTCATTTAGTTAAGAGAATCAAGAGTGATTGCCATCCTGATCATGAGAAGCGAAACTTGCAGCTTCGAAAGACGGACCTGTCAGAGCCTCGGAGAAATTCTTCGTCAGAAGTGAATGTTGCTTCTTTTGTTCAGCCTGGTTGATGGGCAACGAGTTGCCCATCCTAGAATTGGAGGGACTAAGTATATCGCATGCATAGATCCCTGAAGCGGTATCGGCTTTCGAATCAGAACGATTAGGATTGATCCCTCCAAGCTCCAAACCTGATGGGCAGGGCGGAAATTTTCAGGATGATGGCATCAAACAAACGATCCGGCAGGAATTTGGAACCCAGGGCCACACTCCGGGAATCCCAGCCCAGACGATAGCGTGTTTTTGGCCTTCGGGCTTTCAGTGCTTTGAATACGGCTTTTGCCACCTGTTCCGGTTTTAGATTTGTTTTGTGTTTCTTATAAGCCCACTTAGAGAAAGTTTCCATTGATTTTCCATATCTTTGCTTGCCTACTGGGTCCATTTGCTCCAGGTACCGTGTAACACTTTCTCTCATCTTGTCATTGGCTGGTGTGTCAATTCCACCTGGTTCGACTATGGAAACGTCAATTCCCCAGGGATGAAGTTCTCGCCTTAGACAATCATTCACTGCTTCAAATGCTATCTTGGAAGAGGCAATGGCGCCATAAAACGGTAGGGCAATGCCTCCTCCGACAGCACCAATATTCACGACCCTGCCGTTACCTTCCCGCAACAGCGGCAGCATGGCTGACGTTAAGGCCATAGCTCCAAAGAGATTCACATCATATTGCTCAAACCATAACTCTCGCGGAAAATATTCCAAAGGACCACAATGCAACATCCCCGCGCAGTTAACCAGGGCAGCCAACCTCTCGCCATCAATTATTTTTTTTAGATCTTCTCTGGCAGATTCGATCGTGGCCTGATCTCTTAACTCAATGATTAATGGAAAGATCCGATCCGGATCGACCTGTTGTATTCGATCCCCATCATCCTGACTACGAACTCCGGCCAAGACATGAAATCCTTTATCAGCTAACAGTTTCGAACAAGCCTCTCCAACACCACTGGAGGCACCTGTAATTAATACCCATTTTTTATCAGACATTTGTTTAACTATTTAGAAAGCTCCGAAGGAGCGAAGTAAAATCGCAATCAGACCCATTCTTTAACCACCTAATATTATTTTAAAATGATTCGTTTCGAATAGAAACTACAATTCTCGAATCATTTCAAACTGGCCATATCCGGGATTTAGGCCGAGGTATTGAAGAAAGCTCTTCATTGGCAAGGATTCTGTGGATGTGTTAATGACTTTCAAATGTTCCGGCTTTGCTGCACCAAGAAGGCAATTCACAAGCTCAGTCCCCAGGCCTTTGCGGCGATAATCCGGATGGACTGCCAATTGAGGTAAGTCTCCGGTTCCTTGCTCCATAAATCCGTATGCGACTACTCTATCTTTTTCCAGGACTTCCAGACACAAAAACCGGTTTAACTTCCTGGTTATTGAATCAACAGAATTCTGCCAGGAGGGCTGGAAGTCCCAAAACTCTTGATACTGATTCCAATTCGGATTATTAACGGTCACGACCGAAAAGCCGGCATCCATTGATATACTGTGACCCTGAAGTTGCTCAACAGGAGAAGCCCAGTAGTCAAATTCCCGCGTAATTTCAAATCCCATTTTCTTGTATAGATCGATTGCTTTGGTATTGACCTTGATAACCTCCAATAAGTATTGTGAAATTCCATGCTCCGAAAGTACGGGTAGTGATGCCTCAAATATTCGAGAGGCAACACCTTGCTGACGATAGGATTTGACCACGCCGGTGCCAGTATCATAGGCTGTTTGCTGGTTATTCCAGATTCCCGACCCATTCAAGGTAAAACCTACAATCTTATCTTCTGCATAAGCTCCAAACGACAGTTCTGCTTGATAACCACGCCTTGTGATCATTTGATTGAGTTGATCTCTAGATAGGGAAAACGGTTCTGCGTAATCGCAGAACGCTTCTTTGAAAGCGTGATGAATCTCATTAATCCCCACGCCTGTTAACGATTTGATTACCATTTAGATGCTTTTAGCCAGGTTAGTCCTGTGTTTATCGGTTTATCAATTCCATTGACTTTTGCCATGCTGACCGGGTTTTTGAACTTAGTTAAAACAAATTTATTCAAGTCAGACATGAAAAAATACTTGTCTCATTAATAATCCTAACAACAGTCATCGTTATTTACTATGCTTATGAACCCATCAATGTTCATCTTCAGACACCGAAAATCAAATCACAATTCTTGACCAGTTCACAGGTTACCTTGACCGTTGACGAATTAAGTCCCTCGCAACTCAAAATATTGATAAAGGTTCAGGATCCTAATTTCTGGAACCACAAAGGCGTGGAGTTTTCAACAGCCAGCAGTGGCTGGACCACCATAACCAAAGCCATAGCCAAATGGTTTTATTTTCATCCTTTCAAACAAGGCATAAGAAAGATAAAACAAACCTTGCTGGCAAGATTCATTCTGCACTACCAACTGACCAAGCCGGAACCATTGTTGATATTTATTAATTATGTCTGGTTTAACCACAAAGTGACAGGATTTAGAAATGCTGTGCAACACTTCTATCAAAAAGATACAACAGAACTGACTGAGGATGAATTTATCTCCTTAATGGCCATGCCCATTGCCCCCAAAAAACCTATAATATTGTTAAAAATCCGGAAAACAACAGATGGCCGTTGCCAACGAATCAAAAATTATCTTAGTGGAAAGTATATACCAAAAGGACTATTTGATATTTATTATGGTCAGTGAACCTAATATTTGGCAGAACTCAGGCTCATTAGAATTGATACAATAGGCCAAAAGATAACCAAGAATGTGAAAAATCTGCAGTGTCAGAGCCCGACTTTGGCACTCCAGACTGCTTAAACGTAACTTCTGCATCAGCTTTAAGTTCGACATTTCTATAACTCAGCTCAAGATTAACAGAAGCCGAAATGGGAAATTCTATCCCTACTAGCCATTGAGAGCCGAGTTTGTCTTCAATGTCTTCTTCATAATCCGTTATATTAACTGAAGCTAAAAGGTTTTCAACCTCTGATGTAATGTCACTTTTTAATCTATAGCTTATTGCACCCAACCCTAATTTTAGATTTAAGCTTTCCAACTTCCACAACAAGCCTCCCGTTAAGGAGTAACCAACTATTGATATATCTCCTTGGCTTAAGGCTTTGTCACTTCGATCACCAGATTTCTCTACTGAGTAGTTTAAGTATTCGAATTGTGAAAAAAAAGAGAAATCCGTTTCATCGCCAAATACGACAGCTGCTTTTGGTACAATTGTAGAGACTCCGTCAAACTCATCTGAATCAGACATATTGACATAGGCCCCACCTAACTGGAACTCCACAGCATATAAATTAAAACTTATCATTACCAACAATACTAAGAATAGCTTTTTCATAGTTTCTATTTAGCTAAAAGTTAATTTTCGCAAGCGAATTTTTCCGTCAAAGGTCGATAACTTTGCCCAGCAATGTTATGCATTTTACAAAAATCTATGTTTCTATATGAAGTTGAAATTTTTTCAATTAAATTATTATTATACTCCTCATGATATTCAATCCTCCACCTAATCGAACCAGCTAAGCCACGATTAATAGACATTTTATAAATTCCTGCATACAGTATTTTTCCTGCTTCAATTTTAAATTTTTTATCGAGATAACATCTTTGTTTGGATGGCAGAAAACCTTTGAATTGCATATTGCAGAATTTATAAACTCCCACGGGGAGTTCAATAATATAATAATTCTCAGTACCTTCCCTTTTAAAATTCAAATTTGTAAAAAATCGATTTTTACCCTTAAAAATATCTATTGCTGCTGGTACATCCTTTCTTTCACCGTTTTTCTCTAATTTGATGATTAAAATGCCTTGATCACCTCCTTCATTTAACCGATACTCGACAGGAATATTACTTGGGGAACAAGAAGACAATGAAAAAACTAGAACAACAGATAATAACCAAAACCGTATGTCATTTAAAATCATGTTCACTTCTCCAAACTTTATTAATGATAGATTTTTCAAAAGCGATTTTAATTCAAATCACCTGTGGGAAAGAATAGTATTGGGGCACAAGCATCATGTCAAGCCACCAAGATAATTCTTTGTTATTTTTAATTATTCAAATTTTTCATGAATCGGTTTTTTTCGATCAAACTAGTTATCTCTTCATAGAATATTAGGCTACTTGTTGATTTTTTAGGGTTCAAAAAGATACATATGAGCGATCTGTGATGATGTTTTAAAATATCCCTAGTGCCGAATCAAATAACTAAATTCTGAATTAAAATAAATAAAAATGACATCAATTTTGTCTTATCTCAATACTTCAATCAATTCAAAAGCTGTTAGGTAGTTAATATTAGGGATTTACAAAACTAACAACGATTTCTGAAAATAGAAAAGGAATTTTGCGACTTTGGTTATAGCCAGACCATTTTCCCATTTTGTGAATAAAACAAGAAAATTGCGAAGTTCATTAGCAGAGGCGATGAAAAACTTTATTACAATTGGAATAATCGGTGATTTTGAGGAGCGTCCATCTCAGATGGCGACGAATGAGGCATTGCAAGGTGCAAAAGAATATCTTGGCAGAGATTTGCAGTGGAAGTGGATTCACACAAACATCTTCCAACAATCTGATCCTGGAGAGACTGTTCAAAAATACCAGGGGATATTATGCGGCCCGGGTAGCTACAGCCATCCACCAGGGGCAATTCATGCAATTCAATATTGCCGGAAAAACGATGTTCCTTTTTTAGGCACCTGAGCGGGATTTCAACATGCTCTGTTAGAGTATGCAGTGAATCAACTGGGAATCAAGGAAGCAAGTCATGAAGAACATCACCCGGATGGGTCTGATCATGTGGTTAACCGCTTATCATGTTCACTAGTCGGAGAATCGCAGCTGTTGAAGATTGTGTCAGGCACAATCGCTCACAAGGCTTACGGTTGTGATTCCAGTACAGAAAAATTCCAATGTAATTACGGGTTGAATGAGCTATTCCGTCCAAAGCTGGAAGATGGCGAATTGGTTATTAGTGCAGTAGATCCGGAAAACATGGCCAGAATTATCGAACTAAAGAACCATCCGTTCTTTATGGCAACCCTGTTTTTACCTCAGTTCTCATCGAGCTATACACATCCGCATCCAATAATACTCGCTTACTTAAACGCCCTTCTTAAGCGTTAACGCAGAAACTGAACACGAAAGTAAAACAAATTTATAAATCAATTTCGAAGGAAGCTGCCGAAGTTTGACAGCGCTATTGCTTCGGGGCGGCCACTCCTACAGAAATGGTAATTCTCCTCGATTTGATAGGATCTTCGGTATTGTCTTGTGTCAAAACCGGCTTTTGATCGGCGAAGCCGGAACTGACCATACGATCTTCCAACCAGGCTTTATGTTTTGCCACTTCTTGCAGCCCCAAACAGTACGTTAGTGCAGCCTCTGCCCTGGCGCTGGAAAGGCTCAAATTCTTGAGATAAGCCTCAGACGGATTACGCGCACCCCGCCACACTGAAGAAGCGTGACCCTGAAAACGAATTTCGGAAATATCATCTTCAAAAGTGAGTAGCGTTTCCACAAAATTAGGGAAAAAATCCCGTAATGCTTGCTTAAGGGGCGGATTTAACCGGGCACTTCCACCATCAAAATAAGATTCGGAAGGTAGAAAAGTTAGCCAGAGCTTGTCCTTGTCAAAACGGATCAGGTTGTTGGAAAACTGGTCACTCAACTGGTCTGTCAATGCGGTTGAGATTTTTCTTTTGGTTTCAGCTTTTTTGATTTCCTGCGGTGAGGAAGACGCCTGGACAACAGCTGTAGTACTTTCAAGCTCTTCCTGAAGTCTTTTGTTTTCTGTTTTCAGATTGGCAATCACTATGTCTTTTGCTTTAAGTTGACTGGCAACTTCACTGGCAGCCTCCTGATCTATTTGTTTAATTTGACTGATAATTTCATTCGTCTTCACCTGATCTGCCGTTTCAGGTTGGTGGACGGTTTCTTCTGCTTTTTTTTCTTTAGTTATTGTGAAAGGTATAGGCTCAAATCCCCTGCCCACAAAAAAAGCTATTGGAACCAGCAAAAGACAGACGACAGCATACAATTTCCAGGTGTTGAATCC
>JAKSDL010000788.1 GCA_022360105.1 Pseudomonadota bacterium | reverse complement strand
TTTTTTGAGAATGTTTGATGTTTTGGAAAATAATTCTGTCCAAGTTTGTCAAAAACAGGTTGACTTCCAGCGAACCGGACTTTGAACAGTTGGCAGAAGATTTAAGCCTGGACTATTTCAAAAGCTTTCTGGGTGATTGCGCTTCCTGCCCCGCTGTTGGTTTGTCGGCAAATGAGTGCAAAGATTATGAATAGGCGACCTACCCTGCCTCTTGATCAAATTCCATAAAATCAAACCAAACACCGGAACCTATTGCGCTTGAAATCTCTGCTTGAAGGATAGCCTCATGGCATTCTTCTATTTGTAAAAATCCTTCAAACAGGGAACGATCAGGAGCCGGTAGCTGTTGAACCAATTGCTTATAAAAAGCGGATATTTCCAACTCCAATTTTTGAGCTTGCTTGAATACATCGACTTCACTTTCCACATCCGCCTGATCGCCGATCTTGATTAACTCTTCTATTTGGTTTTCAATCAGGTCTTTATTCGGAATAACAGAGCTCAAGGTTTCTGCATCAATCTCTCCGGATTCCAACCACTTTTCCTGTCGCCTTTTCAAATAATCCACATGGCCTTGTTCCTCTTCTGCCAGTGTTTGAAATATTTTTGAAGCTATTTGAGATTTAAATATCGATGCATTGTTCTGGTAAAATGCTTGAACATTTTCTTCCATTTCAATTGCAATTTTTAATGCTTCTTCCAACTTCATATCAGTATACCTTGTTCAGTGATTATCGGATTCAGTTATTCTGATGAAGGGCTTGACAGATACTATTTTAGACACAGTCTGATGAAATAATCCATTAAAGTAAAGTCTCAACCACCAGACAGTTCCGGAAGTTTAACTAGTGCCTGAACGAAAACCGATTCACCCCCTATCAATAAAAGCTTTGAAAACAGCTTGGTATTTCGAAGTTTAGTGCTTTCAGCGATTAGTTAGCTCTCAGCCGGTTTTTGCTTGTCATTGTAATGCCTTCAGCTGAACGCTGAAAGCACGTTAATCTTCAAGCTGGGTTCCGGCATCTGGCATAAGGCTGGATAAGAGTTTAACGACTTTCCGTTCAGGCACTCATTAGTTAAACCTCATCCCCTGGCAATCCACAGTATTATTTACTAAAATTAACCTGTAAAATACAGATTAGTGTTTTTGCCACTTTCAGTGAAAAAGTAAAAAGAGATGAATGTGCTATAGGAGTATGCCTCGAATGAAACAATATGTTAAAAAGCTTTTGATTGCAAAACTGGGTGCCGGACTGGTGACTTCCGTTTTGGCGTATCGAAAAAAATACCAGGCCATTGATGCCATAGAGCAATCAGACTTCTACAAAATCATGCAGCGCCTGATTCACCATCCTAAAACAAGAAGACGAGACGGATTTTTTAAGATCAGCTACCAATTCTCGGAATCCTTTGGAGAAGCATCCACGGTTGAAGCAACGGCAGAAAAGTATCGTCCGGATGATAACATCGCCATCAACGATTCCCTGGATATTGCCCTCCAATCCGGATCTGAAAAGATACATATTCGTCAATCAGTCAAAACCAGACCGTTAATTGAATCGGAAAAACTGCCGAACTTCCTGAAAAAAGGTGTTTTTAGTGTGTTTCATGTGGAAAACAGCGGAAACAAGATAGAGATCGAGCGCGCAATTAAAACCCTGGATCTTATTTTGGGTGTTCAGGAAGACACTACTTTTTATCTCGAGGCAGAAAAAACTTAAACGTTGCCCCTTCCGGATTATACAAAGTCCAGATTCTACCCTTGTGATCTCCAATGATGTTTCTGCAAATTGGCAGTCCAAGACCGGTTCCACCTGCACCGGTTTTTGTCTTAGAACTTTGGAGAAATGGTTCAAATATTAGTTCCAACTCATCTTCCGGAATAGGAATCCCCTTATTCCTGACCGTAGTGGTAATTCTTGTCTTGGACAGATTGAAGGTAACAGAGATGGTGGAACCGGCATCGGAGAACTTGATGGCATTGTTAAACAGATTAGACACCACTTGTTTGATCTTGCCTTTATCAAACGGAATCACCAGGCCATCAGCTTCCTGGATATCCAACTGCAGGTTTTTTTCTTTTAACAAAATAGCCAGCTCTTCCTTGATTTCCAGAAAGACCAATCGTAAATCGTTGTTTGCGATTCGATATTCCATTTTATTTGCCTGCAAACGGCTCAAATCCAACAAACCATCCAGCAAAGCCAACAGACGCTTCCCTGCAGAGTTTATATTGTTGAAATAGTGAAGAATTTTCTCTTTGGGTCTGATATCGATTTTTGTGATTCCAAAGCGTGAATAACTCAAAATGGCATGCATGGGGGTGCGCAATTCATGGCTGATGTTGGCAAGAAACTCGCTTTTGAGTTGGTTGGCTGTCTCCGCTTTTTCTTTTTCGATACGCAACTGCGCGGTGCGTTCTTCAATCTTTTCCTCCAATAATTCCTGATGTTGTTGCAACGCAAGCTCGGCGGTTTTTCGTTCGGTAATATCCAGGACAACCACGTTTGCGCCCCATATTCGACTTTGTTTTTTAATGACCTCAATTTCCAGATTGACCCAAAGAATCTCTCCATTTTTCTTTACGATTTGATAATCGATGTTTTTTGACAGTTGCCTGCCGTTGGAATACTCCAAAAGTCGACTTGTAAATCTCTGGGTATCCTGCTCCGATCCCATAAGCTCAAGAGCATTCATGTTCAGTAATTCCTCGCGGGTGTATCCCAAAAGCTCTACAATGGTATCACTAACTTCCAAAAAACGCGGAGGATCACAAAATTCAATTTTGCATATTCCCAGTTTTGCTTTTCTCACCAGGGTTCTAAGACTGCTTTCGCTGTTGCGAAGGGCTGTTTCCGCAAGCTTCAGGTCAGTCATGTCTTTGAAGGTACTCAAGATGCAAGGATTAAGGTTCACATTGATAATGGTTGATGTCATCAAACAGTCTCTTGTTCCAGTCGTTCCTTCAAGCAGCACTTTCATATCACGGACGTATCCATCGGATTTGATTTTTTTGATGAATTCTTCTCGATCACTATAATCACTGTAGAGATTTAGCTCCTTGACCGTTTTTCCTACAACGTCGTCTTTGTTCAGTCCAAAAAACCTTACGAATGCCGGGTTTACATCAATAAAGGCACTGGTTTCCAAACTCACCAAACCCAACGGATCAGAAGAGTGATGAAATATTTTGGCAAACTTTTCCTCCGATTCGATTAAAGCATTTTCAATTCTTCTTTTGTTAGTGACGTCCTTGATTATTCCCTTGAATCCACTGATGTTGTTATTTTCGTCAAACTTCAAGAGGATGGAGCCCTCCATGACTTTGCGGACGCCCTGTTTGGTTATTGCCTCCCAGTTAAATTCGGGAAGCATCCGGCCTGTTTTAAATACCTTGTTAAACCGCTTGAAAACGGCATCTGCATTTTCCTTATCCATGAAGGATCTAAAATTAAGTCCTTGCAGCTCACTCTTGGAATACCCAAGCAAAGAGCAAGTGGCATCGTTAACAAAGGTCAAATTCCCTTTTAAGTCGACTTCAAAATAGGCTTCATAAATGCTTTCCAGAATATTGCGATATCGCTGTTCCGTTTTATATGACTGTTCTACCGTATGTTTTAAATGGTCAATTTCACGGGAAAGAATCCACCAGCAATAAAAGAACAACACCATCATCGTTGCCACTGGTACAACAATGGCTAAGACCTCCCAAGGACTGTATTTACCTTTGCCCAGGTAAACACCAATGCTGCCGACCCCAAATGACAACAACACGGTGATCAACAACAAAATAATGATTTTTAGCTTAATCGCAATATCGTCGGACTTCATGATTGATCAAATAGGATCAAGACTGATAATCAGTGTATACTCTACAAACAGACTAATTAAATCCTTTTACGTGCATTTTTGATGCCCTGCCAGGCTTATATAGCCTGCTTGGGATAACACGTTGATTTCTTGGAAAACCAGGTATTTGGTATGATAATTAGAACTTTGAACAAGTTGCTATTTTCAGGCACAAACTTGCCGCTAGGTAAACTATTCCCTGCATGTCTGTTCTGTTTTATTCTATGTATTCAGATAATTAGCGCCCACGCTGCTCAAAAAGGCCAAATGGCCAGAGAACCAATTTTTGACAGTATGGTGTATATAGAAGAACACGGAAAACAGAATGATCTGACACTGGTGCTGGTTCACGGCACCGGCGAGCTTGGAGCTACCATTTGGGATTCAACAATCGAAGAACTAAAAGATTCGTTTCATATATTGACTTTCGATTTGCCGGGCTTTGGCAGATCTGAGAAAAAAAACGCCCTGTATTCCCCTGCCAAGTATGCGCGATTTTTGAACTGGGTAATTGACAAGAAGACCTCTAAACCGATTTATCTGATTGGCCATTCCCTCGGAGGTGCCATATCCCTTTATTACGCAGGCATATTTCCCGATAAGCTGGATAGATTAGTCCTGGTAGATATTGCAGGCATTCTGCATCGCTCATCATTCACCAAAAACATGTTGGATCAACAGCTATCAGGCGAAGTGAAAGTTGGAAAGAAAAATATTATTGAAAAACCCCTATCAACCCTGAAGTACATCGTTGGCACTACCATCGAAAATGTGGAAAAAGCCGTGGTGCCTGAAGATATCGGTCCTTTGCTTGAGTCTAAGACCTTCAGGTCAACGGCTCTGGACGGCAACCCTATCCGGATCTCGGCAATGGCCCTGATTCACACGGATTTTAGTCCTATCCTGGAAAAAGTGCGAGTACCCACCAATATCATCTGGGGTGAAAACGACGCCATCGCTCCTTTGAGAGTTGGGAAATTGCTGGCCTACCGAATCAATAAAACATCTTTGACTGTGTTAAACGGTCTTGAGCATAATCCCATGCTGGAAGATCCTGAAACTTTCAACAGCATGCTGCTCGAATCGATTATGGAAACTTCTCCTGAGCCTTTCGGAAAGATTGAAAACAGCAAGATCACCGCAGAAAAACCGATCAGCAGACAATTCACCAATCAAAACAATTTGATCATTTCGGGTCATTTCAAGAAGTTGACTATCAAAAACAGCAGAAACGTAACGCTTCGCAACCTAGTCGCGCAGTATCTTGAAATTGAAGATTCGGAAATGGTTCTTGAAAACGTATTGGTGAAAGGGAAAGAGATCGGTGTTCAAATTAATGATTCCATCGTCTATCTGACAGGGGTAAACATCTCCGCCGATACGGCGATCAGGGTTTTTAACAGCAATGTGGATATTGCCGGTTCCAGGTTAACAGCTAAGCGACACCTAATCCGCTCGGAAAGAAAATCCACTGTTGTGTTCTCCGTCTGCAAGGTTCAAAGTCCCTCAGTCAGTGGCAATGTACACAAAATGATCAGTCTGCATTTAGGGGAAACTTTTTGAGGATGATTGACGGGGTGAGCCGGAGGCTGACCCCCGGGGGTCATTAGTTCTGCCACTAGGCCCCCAGGTGGAAAGTACTGATAATTGATTGAGAGGAGGTTTTCAGTAATGTTAAAGCACGGTTCCGCTGAAGTGCTTCTTCTTTTGTTGTAACTTTATGGTCCTCAATGCGGGCTTTGAGCATTGAAAAACGTTCCAGATAGTCTCGATACTGGATTTCTAAAGATTGAGGAAGGTAAAGCTGTTCTTGAAATTCATTTGATTCCGCAATCTTATTTAAAAAGTCTGCAACAAAGTCCTCCAAAAGCTGTTCCAATTTTAAAAATAAGTTCTCCATTCCAAATACCCTTAATAAGTCGTTTTCGTTTTGTTTGCACTTCAAAGAATCTTTCAATCTGTTGCCTGATGCGGTTGGCCAGATCCAAGCCAGTCTTTCTATCGGTAATCATGTTGCCTTTCCAAAAGCAGTTAACCGATTTGCCTATGCTATAAAAAATCATTACTTCTCCTCGTTATTAAAGTGTTGCAAATAATCAATTTTGCCAATCTCCTGAAGTATATTAGGGGATTGAAGAATAAATGTGCCCTGTCCTTCCTTTGCGGATCGGTTCGGATGGCACATGATTTGGTGAAAACTCTACGGTTTTTTTTTCCTCAGGTCTGCCAAAACATCGATCTTTCCTGAAAGATCGGCAATCAGCCGCTCCAGACTTCGTTTGTCCGGAGATCTGATAATTCTTACCCTCAGGGACAACTCGAACATGTCAATCCCGAGAAAAGACGCGTAGTTTTCAACCACCGATAAGGTAGGATTCTTCTTACCGGTTTCAATCTGAGAAATGTAAGAAGCCGTAATACTCAATGCCTTTGCCGCAGACTCGATATTAATTCCCTGCCTTTTGCGTTCTTCACGCAAGGCAGTCCCCATTGCCTGGGTATAATCGAAATCTGTTGACTCGGCCTGCTTTTTACTATTCATCGGTTTCCATTACAAATTAAAGAATATTCGAAAAATTTAACTGATGGTAAAAACGTTGGCAACAAAAAAATTAACTCATGGTAATGTTTTTGTTGCCGGGAATCGACTGAGAATAGCTACAGATCCTTTCGTTGAACGAATAAATTGTGCGAAACCTCAAGTGACCATTGTTTTCTCAATTCACATTCAAGCCCAAATTTTCTCTGTTCTTCCACATAAAAAAAGCCGCTTCGATAATCTTTTGAACCAATAACAAACTTAAAAAAGCGATTGATTGCTCCCAAAACCTGATTCAAACCAAAGCGCTTTTTCGAAAATCGTTCCGGAAACTGAGAATTTTCGGATGATTCAATTGATATCTTTTTTTTCTTAGATATAACGTGTCGGGAAACAGGTTCCGATTTTTTATTTAGATGACTTATCAGTTTAAATTCATCAGGGGGATGAATAACTGGTTCCACCCATTTTGGCGGTTCGATTTGCTTACTCATGATGCCTCCCATTGTGATTACCTCTTGTTTGTGATCTTTTGGTTTCAATAATAATATTTAACTCTGAGTTAATTATTTTTAACCCAGAGTTAAACAGGAGGCAAGCCCAAAATTAACTGAGAGTTAATTTTTTTACCAACAAACCATGGAATAGATAATTATTACAACGAGTAAGGCAGTGAAGACAGAATAAAATGAATAGTGATGGCAGAGGTTACTATGTTTGGGTTTTTGACGGGATCATGCAGCGTCCAGCGTTTCACGAATGGATACGGCCAGCTTCGTCATGTCCAAAGGCTTCATTAAAAATTGTTTGATACCAATCTCTTTGACTTGTTTCTCGGTGACGCTTTCGCTGAATCCTGTCAACAGGATAATTCTGGCATCTTTTTTTACTTCGAGGATTCTTTTGGAGAGCTCGACACCGGTTAATTTTGGCATCGTTTGGTCTGTCAGCACCAGATCGAATTCGGTGGGATTGTTTTGGTATCGTTTTAATGCTTCATGGCTATTGCTAAAGCCTTCAACCGAATAGCCCAGGCTTTCCAGAATTTCCGTTTCCATCTTCATGATTAGTTCTTCATCGTCGACTACCATGATGCGCTCAGTTCCGGTGGGCAAATCGGAAACCTGGTCTGTTGCCACCGTCTGGTTGTCGCCTTGTTGTACAAGTGGTAACACCACCTTGAACCGGCTACCCTCGTCCGGGGCGCTTTCAACTTCAATACGACCCCCGTGCTTGTTTATAATACCGTGAACAATTGAGAGTCCCAACCCGGTGCCCTCTCCGGTATTTTTTGTTGTAAAATAGGGATCAAAGATTCTATCTACAACCTCAGGTTTCATGCCATGGCCCGTATCGCTGACGATAATTTCCAGTGCATCTTCCGATTCTTTTTCCTGCATGATGACTCTGAGTATCCCCTCTTCCTGGGACATCATCGCATGATAGGCATTGGTGCAAAGGTTGATCAATACCTGATAAATCTGGGTGGG
>JAKSDL010000537.1 GCA_022360105.1 Pseudomonadota bacterium | reverse complement strand
CTGCAGCCAGCAAAAAAGTGACGCTGCAACCTTTTTTTGTCAAGGTGAGTTCAGCCAAAGCAGGAGATTTACCAAATCGCTTTGAAAATTTTAAGGTCTCTGTGGATAGCGGTTTTATTGATGACAAAGAGCTGGCGAAGGAGCTTTTGGTCAAAGCAAAGTCACTGTGCACCGTAAGCAACACCCTCAACACCAACGTAGAGCTGACACTGGAGTAAATGGGATCACCCATTAACCTTCGGGGCAACCGGCTACCCACCCAATAAAACTATTTCAGATCATCAAAGAAGCGGATAAAAAAGTAAGAAATCAGTACGGAGCAAAAAATGGATGTTTAGGCATCGATGCTCCAGGCTGTACATTTCGCATTATCGGGCAAGTAGCCTAATCGTCAATTCAGAATAATAGCTATTCAATAGAAACCTGATCAAATTGGTTAAATTAAAAAATTCGATTTTTCCAAAAATCCCTGCTACAGTAGTATTATTTATTTCATTAAAAAGCTGAAATGAGGTATTAAACCTCGAAAAATACAGTTTTTACAACCTTTTAACCCTATTCTTAGTCAAATATCAATATGACTAGGAATAATTTCAGATTGTTGCAAGGAGTTCATATGAAGGCTTTGGTCTTAAAATACTCAATTATTTTGATTTTCATCTTTAGCTGTATACCTACAGTTTACGCGCAAACGATAAAGTGCTGGTTTCCGCCAAGCTGGCGTTCGAAACCGGCTGTTGCAAAGAAAATCACAACCGCACTTAGTCAAAAGTCCGGTATTAACATCCAACCCAGGATTGCCCGAAGCTATCCCCAAATATTGAAAGCATTTGATTCCGCTGATATGAACCTGGTTTACGTAGGATCGTTTGTTCAAGCGATAATAAATGCAAGAAACCTGGGTATTCCTTTGGTACAAAGTCTTAACGACAAAGAGCTGTATTCAGGTGTTCTGGTGTATCCCAAGGGTGAAGACCCCAAACAGATCCTGGATCAATTCCCTGCAAAAATTGCATATGCCAAAGGGGCCTCTTCAGGTGAATCAAGCGCAAAAGCAGCGACTGCCGGTAAGGCAAAAATCCAAACGACAAGTCACTCTGCGACCAGTCGAGCTATTGTTGCAGGAAAAGCAAAAGCAGGAGTTGTTAAAAACTGGTGGTGGCAGAGCAACCGTTCAAAATTTCCGCAGCTTGCCATGTATAAAATCCCGGGAGTATCTTTGGAAAAGAATCCGGACAATGTTTTGACCGCATCAAAGTCAGTGCCGGCGACTATCCGCAACAAAATTATCGCTGCCGCAAAAGAGAGCAAAGATGATTTTGGAGCGAAGGAAATAGCAACTTTTGATCCATCGTTATTGCAGTTTTCATTGCAGTTAATGGAAAAAGGCAAAATAGATCCGCAAACCTACAACTGGTAGGTTGATGCTCTTCCCCTCCGAAAGCAATCGTCAGACTTACATGCTTTCGGTTTTCCCCTATACTCTTCTCAATATCGTTGATATTTGAAAACTTATGAAGAATTCCATACTATCTCGATTCATAATTATCGTAACGATCCTGACATTGTTACTGATATCCACCTTGTCGCTAATTATTACGATCTTTGTTATCCGCTCGCAATCGATCCAGACTGAAAAATTCATCTCAGTGTTGCAGTCTGAAAAATCCAGGCAGGAAGAGATGTTATACGATTTACTGTCTTCAAAGGGTGAGTCTATTGCCAGTCTCCTCAATCAATATGGAGCCATTTTGATGGCAGAATTTGATTATGAAGCGTTGGATCGATTGGCAAGTAATACTGCTGCAGATGCTGAAATAGAGTACGTCGTGTTTTATGATGCCGAGGGAAAAGCGATTAATAATGCCCAGGGTACCGATCAGACCAGTTTAAAGGTAAAGAAGAACCTGGTCGCAGACCAGCAGCAGATCGGAACCATTGAAATTGGCTTAAATGACGGACTGGTAAAGCAAAATATCGAAATCGTCAGGTCCAGAACCAACGCAACAATTACGGAAGCCGGTGCGGAAAAGCAGAGAACAGTTTTGTTTTTAGTCATTTTAGTGGTTATTATTTCTCTAACCGGGGTTGCCATTTTAAGCTTTGCCCTGTTCCAGCTGGTGTCGCGAATTATTGTAAAACCGATTCATGAGATCATAAGATTTGCAAACCAAATGGCAGAAGGAAATCTCTCAGCAGACATCCACAAAATTGAGAGGGATAACAAAGTTAACAATGAAATTGATCAACTGATCGATGCACTGCATCAAATGACAGTGGTATTAGAGCAAAAAGTCAAGGTTTCTGAGGAGATAGCAAAAGGAAATTTGAATGTCGAGGTTTCCCTCGCTTCCGAGCATGATGTTTTGGGAAAAGCTTTGACAAAGATGGTTGATCAACTCAACTCTTTGCTAACACAGCTGGTATTGACCGCTAATGACTTAAAATCAAAATCGATTGAAATGGCCCGGTCTGCAAACGTGATCTCATCAGGCGCAAACCAGCAATCCAAAGCATTGGAAGATATCAGTGCCGCTGTTGCCCAACTGGAGAGCCAGACCCAATCCAACTCCGAAAACGCCAATATCGCCAACTTAAAGGCAAATGAGGCACGTGGTATAGCCGAGTCGGGCAATGGCTTGATGCAGAATATGTTAACAGATATGGAGGAAATCAGTTCTACCTCAAAAGGCATTTCGGATATCATCAAGACAATCGACGAAATCGCCTTTCAAACCAATTTGTTAGCCCTGAATGCCGCAGTTGAAGCAGCAAGGGCCGGCACCCAGGGCAAGGGGTTTGCAGTGGTTGCCGACGAGGTTAGGAACCTGGCCCAGAGGAGTGCACGGGCATCCCGCGAAACAACTTCCATGATTACCGAATCGCTTAAAAAAATCGATGTCGGTGCAAATACCGCAAATGAAACGTCCCAGGCTTTAGATCAAATCACCACCGGAACCCTGGCGGTCACCGATTTGGTGCAAAACATCAGCGTATCCAGCAACGAACAAGCTTCCGGGGTCATGCAAGTGAATAAAAGGCTGCAGGAGCTGATTCGAATTGTTCAAACCAACGCAACCAATGCGCAAAACTCCTTAACCGCCAGTGAAGAGCTGGATAGTCAGGCTAATCTTCTCAATCAACTCGCGGACAGTTTCCAGTTACGCCAAACAGCTTCCCCGCAGGCCAACGACTTAGAAGTATCAGAAACCGACGAAATCGAATACATGACGACTCCCAACCGGTTGTTAACCAACTGAAAACAGCGGAAAAGCCTCATAAGCGCTAATTTAAGGCAAGATTTTGATTAATCATGTGAACGAATGGTAGGGCGGCCCTACGTGGCCGCCGAGAGACTAGCCTGTTGGCGGGGTCGTAGCCCCGCCCTACCGTTTGAATGGTACTGCAAATAATCTTATTTATGCGCTTATGGGGGGAAAGCCTTCCCTATGAACCAATTTTAATCGCGTCAGGAATGTCGGTTACCCGGCATCCCCGGCACGAATTCGTACGTGAATAATTACCTCATACGGCTCCTAACCCTGGTAACTGACACGAAGTCACTGAGAAGGATAGGATATCTGATGGTGGCTGTGGGGAACCGGGTGCTCGCCAATTTTCTGATTCGATTCTGAAATCACCTATCTTTAGCGCCCCTCCGGTTTGCAGAGTTCTTCTTTGAACGCTTTTTCCACTCGTTTGATCATTTGATCCACCATATCGCGAGCGAATTCGCTGACCTGCCGAGCTTCGTATTCCGTGAGTCGTAACTGGTGTCCTGCGGTTTCGGTGGCAATGGAGGCAAAGCCCTTGATCATGAAATCCAGCAGGATCTGCATCTGGTGAAGGTCGTTCATCAGGTCGATTAATGATTTTGACATGGCTCACCTCCTTTGATTGGATTTCCCTCATCATCAATTCCTGATATCCGGCTGCCGATTTTGGCTTCAAT
>JAKSDL010000828.1 GCA_022360105.1 Pseudomonadota bacterium | reverse complement strand
GAAGTTCCGTGTGTGTCACTGTATGTCACTCTTCTCCTAAAGACCTTCAGTATCGAAGCCCTCACCACAACACCAAAACCAAGAACAGTCTGCAGGTGTCTTTCCCAACAATCGCATCACTTTGCCCCAAGAAGATATTTTTTCCATCTGGACGATACAGGGCACTTTCAGTCGTTTTCTTGAGATATGAAAACATATCATGATTTCTTGCAAATATCAGGTCATCTCCACAGTGAAAACAAGCACATGAACAACCAATATCTTTCTCAAATACCCCCGCTGTTAGTAAATTGTAGGAAAATCGTTCAGGCGATATTTTCTGCCCTTCAGCCATTCCGAATAATTCATCCACCATCTCAGGACAAAATTTCTTCAAGATCACTAATGACTGTTTTCCAAATTCAACTTGCTCATCATTTAACTGAATAAAATCTTCAAACGATACCCCTTTGCTGTAGAGCAAAGAACCATAATGTAGCCCCATTTCATAATGTGTTCCTTTTAGTCTTGGATGATACATTCTTTCTCCTGTTCTTTTTATTACTTTGGCTCTGGATGTTTACCTTTTTTTGCCACATAACGCATGTTTAACCAGCGTTTATCGAGGCGCAGCCGAGATAAACGTCTGAGTTGAAACAATAGTTATTTGACTGATTTAGAGTTATGCAAAGCGGCTTACATCAAGTACTGCTTCTGGATGCTTTGCAGCAACACGCAACAAAGTCCTGGCTGGACCTTCAGGTTTTCGGCGACCTTGCTCCCAATTTCGTAGAGTTCCAATGCTTATCCCTAGCAGTTGGGAAAACTTGTTCTGGGAAAGCCTAAATTGCTTTCTGATTGCCTTTACATCAATTTCTTCAATAACAAATTTTCTGCTTGGCTCCATTTCCCCACGCATTATTGCTTTTCCTTGCTGAATGCTCTCCAGCAGCTCATTAAACATTTTTTCTTCCATTTCTAATCCTCCTCGATAAGCGCTTTCAACGCCTTCAATTGTTGAGGTGTTAAGTCAGTTTGCTTGTTCTTGGGAAATGCATAAAGCATTAATATGGTATCGAGTGAGACGTACCAGTAGTAAATAACTCGAATACCTCCACGCTTCCCTTGGTCAGTGGTTTTCCATCGGACTTTTCTTAGTCCACCACTTCCCGGAATTATCGCTCCAAGACCCGGAGATTCAACTAATTGCGATTGAAGCATACGGTATTCTTCATCCGTAGCAGCGATTTAATAGTTTTTGTGAAGATAGGGGTTTCAATAATTTCCATACAAACAGTATGCGCCAATGGCATGCATAAGTCAATGGCTTACTTTGTTGGGCTGTTGAAAGGATCGTCGTCAGGAAGATTGGGTCGTATCTGGTGAACTATAGGCTCCACGCTTTGGCGTTCATCAACACTACCGATGACATCTGCTGACAGGACTACCTGATGTTTCTGATCACTTACAGCAATACCGGAGTACCCCTGGATCATGCCATGGGATGTTTTGAGCTTTGCACTGTCGTTATCCGTAATATTGCTTTGGATCGCATTGTTGCGGGTTCCTTTCTTGTCTGGGTTCTCATCAAGCCACTCTTTGTATTTGCGGACTTTTCGCTTCATCGTTTCCAACTGCTGCTCTTCACGCTCTCTTTGATCTAAAGAAGGGCCTTCATGATCATCTTCATCTCGATGCTTCTTGAAAATTCTGCGAATCTCCCGCTCCATTTTCGTTTTTTTCTCTTTAAACTTCTTTCGGGTCCCACTCCATTCTTTGGAAGCATTAGAAGAGATCTTGCAGCCATCAATGGCAAACATCTGTCTTCCAATTAAACCCATACTGTCACAGAGCACCAAAACATCGGCAAAGATGGTTTCAATCTCTGCTGACAACTTGGAGACGAAGTCGGCAATGGTGGTAAAATGGGGTTGGGTATCACAAGAGAGAGCCATGAAAATGATGTTCTCCCGGCAAAGCTGTTCAATCTGCCGGCTGGTAGTGACACCTCTGGAATAGGCCGCTAAGACAATCTTGAGTAAAACTCTGGGGTCATATGCAGTAGCCCCAGTGAGGTCGTTGTTATAGCGATGATTGAAAATAGATAGGTCCAGTTCTTCCTCTATTAAATAATCGAGGGCGTGCTCAAAGGTTCCAGGAGACAATTGGGTTTTGAAGTCCACCGGAATTATCTTGATCTGGTTGTCGTGAGTATGTTTAAAACCAGGCATTAAATCAGGTTAAGTCAGGTGACAGTATACCTATTTGTCAAATCGATAAGTACTTTTGTCATTGACTACCAAGAAATAGGTATACTGTCACCTGATTTCAGTTGCTTGTTGGGTTACAGTGATAGCACAAGTCTTAAACCATCTTCGATTTTACTTAACTGACCTGATGTTAAAACACCGACTTTCTCTGTTAGGTAAGATTTATCCAGAGTCACAATTTGTGAAACATTGGCAACTGAATCTTTGGACAGTTTAGTCTGCTTTTTCTTTAAAAGTACATTGCCAGGGGCTTTTGCAAGATTAAGATTGGACGTTATGACAATAGCAACAATAGTCTTGATTTGGCTTGTGTTAAAATCGTTTGATTGAACAATTATTACTGGTCTTCGATAGCCTGGCTCCGACCCGGAAGGTTGAATTAATGAAGCCCACCAGATCTCTCCCCGATGAACTACCATGATTCATCCTCAATACTTGAAGATTGCATTTGATTTATTGCAGGATCTATAGTTGATTTTTCCTCTGAGTATACTTCATTTAATGCTTCGGTAATGTGACTTTTTTGGTGCTGATCAAGGTAATCACTGACAGCTTTTGTATAAAGCTCACTCCTTGAAATATTTAACTTTTTTGCAACCAATTCTGCAGCATTAAATACTGAATCTGGGATCGAAATCGCTGTTTTCATTTTAAACCTCAAGATATTTGTTGGAATAGGTATACCTTGATGGTATAACCGCGGTTATACTTTTGTCAATTGAAATGTAGCGAAACCCAACGCCTGGCTCAGCGACGGCGATAGCCGTCCGCTGCAGCCTTTTGTTGTACTATTTTTGCCGTTTCTTCAACGCACTGTAAACCTTACCCTTTTCTCGTTTACCAATAACAACAACAATGATGACCAATTCATTGTCAATTACCTCGTAGACTAACCTATACCCTGAATTTCTTAATTTTATTTTGTAATGATTGATATAGCCAAAAAGCTGAGCTGAAGGAACATGAGGGTTTATCAGTCGTTCAGCTAGCCTCTTCTTTAGCTGTTGTTTAATCGACGTATCGAGTTTCTTCCACTCTTTTAAAGCAGACGGCAGGAACTTAAGTTTATAGGTCATTTATTGAAACCTCGATTGCTTTAGATCTTTCCTTGCTCCTTTGCTTAACTATTTCACCTAATTCATAGTCTTCAATCAATTCAATCATGGTTTCATATGTTTCTGCCGGAATTAGGTAAGCAGTCGGTTTGTTATGATTCAGGATTGTAATTGGACTTCCCTCAGCTTGCTGCAGCAATGCACTAGGATTCTTTTTCAGCTCTGAAATACTTGCTGATAGGTCAGCTAATATCGGCTTCATTTTTCGCTCCATATTTTAGTCTTAATTTAATACTTAAATATGGACTTATTTTAGATTTTAATTACAGCTAAGACAAGTTCTTTCTTTTTGAAGCACAACAGCAGCAGCATAACCGGCTGCTGCTCCGATGGTGGATTAACGACTGAATTTGCCACGGAGCTTTGGGAAAACAACTCATCGAGAGCGATATGCAGTTCGGTTGATAAATTTGTTAGTGAATGATTTGCAATTACAATATATTAGAGCAAAGTATACTATCATTGACAAATGTGTAATTACACACAATAGTTGAATATATGTCTCTTCCTAAATATACTCGAACAATCTCTAATGATAAGAAAAATCAAAAGATTAGACGAAATCCTAATAATGTCAAATTCCATGATTCTGTGACTTGGCTTGAAAACAATGGTTTTTCTCTTGATCGAGTAAGCGGAAGTCACCATATTTTTGTTCACCCAGATATCGAGAATCCAATTAACGCACAGAAAAAGAAAGACGGAACAGCTAAAGCCTACCAGGTAAAACAAGCAATCAAAATCATTGATGGAGAATGACCATGGAATATACTGTTAAAATCTTTCCCGACCCTGAAGGAGACGGAGACTATATTGCTGAAATTGAAGAGCTTAAGGGATGTTCTGCATTTGGAGAAACTCCAGAAGAAGCTCTACAAGAGATTGAAACAGCTATGGAATTGTGGATTGAATCCGCTAAGAAACATGGTAAACCAATCCCAAAACCTAAAAATCAAAAAATCAATGAACCAAAAAAGCGATTTAATGTCATGTTTCCCGAATCTCTACTGAAAGATGTTGATGAATATAGAGGAAAACATGGATTGAAACGATCTGAGTTACTTGCTGTCGCTGCCGAGCAATATATATCCTCCACTCACTAACATCATATTAGTGATCATATTTGCTATTTAGATAGATTTCATATCGGGGCAAAAAGTGCAATAATGTTTTAATTGAATAGACTTTTTTTTGCCGGCATTATGGTTATAATTGCAGCAAATCAGCTATATGTTTATGCTTCAGCAGGTAAAAGCAGCTTAGTTTGTGTGTGAATGGAACATCTTTAAACCCTTATCCAGCCTTGTGTCAGATATCGGAATCCAGCTTGAAGATTAACGGGCTGTCAGCCATCAGCTTTCAGCGTTCAGCTTAAGGCATTACAAAGACAAGAAAAACTGGCTGAGAGCTAATCGCTGAATGCTGGAAGCACGAAGTTTCGAAGTATCAAACTGCTTTTAAAGCTTTTATTGGTATGGGTTAAATTGGTTTTCATTCGGGCATTAAATCAAAATAAAAGACTTTCCCTATCAACAAAAAGAGATGGTTTTTCTGGTTATGACATCGACCCTTTTGAATCGGGCGACTTAGCTGTTTCCTCAAAAAACGGTGTTTGGGCTTGACCGGGTTTGGGTTTGTGATTATTGTTTAAATACATTTTGATTGGTTCCTTTGGGTAACCTTTGTTTCATTAGCTTTTGAGAATTCAGCTGCCGCTGGATTCGCCGGTCTGACCAACCGCAAAACGAGTTAAGTGAAATGAGATGGGCCCAGGGGTTTGGCTACGGCGGGGTTGGTCCCCCGCTTTATGGTGCGGCAGCACTGCCAGGCTTCTGGGCTTTTCTCATTTCTGGAGAATGCTTTAGGCCTGGCGGTGATCCGGAAGAGGATACCACCATGAAATCGGTTGTGAATTTCGAAGCTGTCAGGAAATTTCTTTCCAAAGATCATCCTCCTTTTGTTATTCTACACCAACAAAAACTCATCTACATTTGCAAAGAGGCGGGGGAGGTTCTTGATATTTCCAACCCCGCCTGGCCATTACAACAATCGCCGCCTGCATCACTCGTCAAAAACGATGCCCTGCCGGTAAGTTCCTCACACCAAACCAGTGACGTGCTGGACCTTATCCAACTTTTTCGTTCTCAGCCCCATCTTTCCCGG
>JAKSDL010000412.1 GCA_022360105.1 Pseudomonadota bacterium | reverse complement strand
ATCTTAGTTTTATCAATATCATCTCGAATCGACTTCCGGCATCAGTATCATCAAGCGATTTTCACAGGAAAGGCGCTGCCATCGGAACCGGGCCATTCAAATTTATCGAGTGGGTTCCGGGAGATCGGGTCGTGCTTGAACGAAACGAGAACTATTGGGGCGGAAAGATGGCCTGGGAGAAAGTAACCATCAAACCGATTCCCAATGATCCTTCCCGAGTGACAGCTTTATTGGCAGGAGATGTTGACATCATTGACAAAGTTCCGCCAACCGATCTGGAACGTTTGCAAAAAGATTCCAAAATAGATCTCTGGCGCACACCTTCTTCACGCATGATGTATGTCCACATGGACACAGCTCGTGACCAGACACCCTTTGTCACTGCAAAGGACGGCGGCAAGCTTGAAAAAAATCCTCTTAAGGATCTCAGGGTACGGAGAGCGCTTTCCAAAGCAATCAATCGTGAGGCAATCGCGTCCAGGCTATTTCACGGTGCCGCGGAGCCGACCGGGCAGTTTGTTGCCAAGGGAATGGTCGGCTGGGTAGCGGACATGTTGCCGGAAAAATACGACCCCAATGAAGCCAAAAAACTGCTGGTAGAGGCAGGCTACCCGGATGGTTTTGCGATGACGCTCCATTGCACTAACAATCGTTATGTCAATGATGTGCAGGTAGCACAGGTTGTGGCCCAGTTTTTGTCGCGGATTGGAATCAAAATGAACGTTCAGGGTATGCCGAAAAACGTGTTTTTTCCCCGGGCTACCAAACGCGAATTCAGTTTTTTCCAGCTGGGATTTGGGAACAGTACCGGAGACGCTGCCAGAGGTTTAACAGCCGTGATGGCGACCTACGACAAAAGCGCCGGCATGGGAGCCAACAATCGTGGTCGCTACTCTAACCCCGAATTTGATCGGCTGATCAAACTGGCTGCGGTAACCTCCGATGTCCGCAAACGGGAATCTTATTTACAGGAGGCGACCCGCCTGGCCATTGGCGAAGATCAGGCTATTATTCCCTTGTATTTCACAACCCTTAACTGGGCCACACGCGGCGGTCTAAAATATGAAGCTCGTATGGACGAGAACACGTTGGCTCAATCGGTAAGCCGTAAATAGCGATGGAAGCTTATGGTTGACCAGGGCGTCATTGAAGCAGACACCGGTTTTGTTGGCCGCCCGGATCAAACTCCAGATTAAAGGTGATCCATGACAGTTTTTATAATCCGCAGATTGATGCAGAGTGTGGTGGTTTTGGTCGCCATGTCTATCATCGTATTTTTTGGGGTGTTTGCCATTGGCAATCCGGCAGATATCCTGATACCGCCCGATGCTACCCAGGAAGAACGTGAGATTGCTATTCAACGCCTTGGACTCGATCAGCCTCTTTGGAAACAGTACGGTCATTTTGTTGTCAACTCTCTTCAGGGGGATATGGGGCGCTCATTTGTCTTTGGTGAACCGGCTCTCCAGTTGATTGTTAAACGGGCACCGGCCACCCTTGAGTTGGCTTTTATGGCCCTTTTGGTGACGGTTGTTTTCGGCATTGGAGCGGGTATCTGGTGCGGTCTGAAGCCAAATGCACTGTCAAGCCGGGGAATTATGGTCGGTTCCATCCTCGGTTTTTCCATTCCCAATTTCTGGCAGGGGCTGGTCCTGATTATGGTTGTTTCGGTCTACCTGGGTTGGCTTCCGGCAGGTGGACGTGGGGATACCGGTGAGATTTTCGGGATTACCACCTCGCTGGCTACCATAGACGGCATCCGGCATCTGATATTGCCGGCTATCAACCTTTCGCTGTTTAAGGCCGCATTGATAACCCGTATGACGCGAGCCGGAACACGAGAGGTGATGTTGATGGATTTCATTAAATATGCCCGT